>JBDTLZ010000194.1:0-3361 GCA_039934515.1 Ginsengibacter sp. | reverse complement strand
GTTTCAGTCATGACGATCACATTGAGCTTTTTGAGGTACCCCAACGAATCCTTGCTGGATTTTTCACTCATAGCGCCAAGCGTTTTCGGGCTTCCTTCGAGAAGGTATATCTTCATTTTATTAAAATCAAGTTCAGGGTAATCTTTAGGCAAAACAAACCTGCGCATATCGGCTATGGCGCCACTCATTTCTACACCGGTAGGTCCGCCACCCACAACCACAACTGTCATAAGGCTGTCAAGTTTTTCTTTGTCTTTTGAAAACAAGGCCTCTTCAATATTATTAAGGAGTTTATATTTTATTTGCAGGGCTTCGACCGTGCTTTTCATAGGATAAGCATTTTCCAGCAACTCCGTATTTCCAAAAAAATTGGTGTCGGCACCGGTTGCCAATACCAGTAGATCATAATAAAAAGTATCCTCGCAGGCGATAACCTTGTTGTTGGCATGATCGATCGACATCACTTCTGCCATGCGGAAATGAATATTCGCTTCTTTATGAAAAACTTTTCTTAACGGGAATGAAATATTGCTTGCATCGAGCCCGGCCGTTGCAACCTGGTAAAAGAGAGGCTGAAACTGGTGAAAATTAAACCGGTCAACCAGGGTAACATCAAATCCTTTTTTCCGGCTAAGCTTCCTGGCTAGTTTTAAACCACCAAAACCGCCCCCTATGATGACAACTTTCATATTTTATTGCAGGTTTGCCGTTTCATTCTCTTTATAATGTGTTAAAGGAAGATTTAAGCAGGAACCTATTAATACAACAATCTAACCTTAATAGTTCCTTTAACTTTTTTGAGCAATTCAAGTGCATTTCCTGAAATGTTCTTGCTCACGTCCAATACTACATATCCTATCTCATCATTTGTTTTTAAATATTGTGCCAATATGTTTATTTTATGCAGTGATAGCTGCGTATTGATTTCGGATAATACTCCCGGCACGTTTCTATGAATATGCAGAATCCTGTGGGTTGCTTCCTGTGGAGGCAGGCTCAGTGCAGGTATCGTATGCGAACCCGTGGTGATTCCTTTTTCAAGGTAATTAAAAAGTTTGCTGCTCACATCTTCCCCAATATTTTGTTGTGCTTCTTCGGTAGAACCCCCGATATGCGGAGTTAATATCACATTGCTTATTCCCTGGAGTGGGGTTGCAAAAGAATCCCCGTTTTTTTCCGGCTCATCGGGGTACACATCTATAGCAGCCCCCCCCATTTCATTATTCACCAGTGCATTCTTTAACGCGACAAGATCTACAACATTTCCACGCGCATAGTTGATAAGAATTGCAGTGCTTTTACAATATTTTAACGTTACCTTATTGATGAGGTTCCTGGTGGTTGGCAAATCGGGAACATGAAGAGTGATGATGTCCGAAAAGCGAAGTAATTCCTTTAAGGACAATTTGTCTTCAGCATTTCCCAAAGGCATTTTGGTTTCGGTATCATAAAAAATAACCTTCATGCCCAGTGATTCTGCGAGTACGCTTACCTGTGAGCCTATGTTTCCATAGCCAATGATCCCCAATGTTTTGCCGCGTAACTCATGACTTCCTGTTGAATCCTTAAGCCATTTTCCGTCATGGGCAGCCTTATTTTTATCGGGTATTTTCCTTATAAGCATTATAGACGAAGCGATCACAAGCTCTGCGACCGAGCGTGTATTGGAATAAGGTGCATTGAAAACGGCAACACCTTTTTTAGTCGCTTCACCAATGTCCACCTGGTTAACGCCAATGCAAAAACAACCAATAGCCTGCAATTTTTCGGCACTATCCAGTACTGCTTTTGCAATTTTTGATTTGGAACGTATGCCGAGTAAATGTACATTCTTAATTTCTTTAATGAGTTCACTTTCACTCAGCGCCCCCGAAATTCGTTTGATAGAAATATACCCGGCATCCTGAAATTTCTTTGCCGCCGTTATGTTTATGTTTTCAAGGAAAAGAATATTAATTTTTTCTTTAGGGTAACTCGTCGATTTTTTATCAGCCATATAAATTTTGTATTGTAATATTGCAAATATAGTCCCTTAATCTATGAATTTTTTATAATGAGCATTTTGAGAATTGTTTTTATTCCAATATTCTTTTCGTTCATTTTTATGGCCTGTAAACCAGGTTCGGGCAATAAATTGAAAACCAATTCTTCCGATTCATTACCGTATACTCCCCCAATACCGGGTGACATTTCCGCACAGGATTTTGAAAGGTATCATAATGCGATAAAGGAGTTTTATGAGAAAGATTTTGTTGCGCATGGATTTAATGGGGCGATCCTTGTTGCCAAAAAAGGCCATGTAATTTTTGAAGACTATCATGGATATTCTAACCTCTTCAAAAAAGACTCCCTCACACCACACAGCGCATTCCACCTGGCTTCTGTTTCAAAAACGTTCACCGCTATGGCCACCTTAAAACTGGTTGAGATGGGGAAAATTAATCTTGATGATAATGTGAAAAAATTTTTTCCGGGCTTCCCTTACGATAATGTTACCATTAAATTGTTATTGAGCCACAGAAGCGGGTTGCCTAATTATATTTACTTTATGGAGCAACTAGGCTGGAACCGGATGCAGTATTGCAGTAATGAAGATGTTCTGTCTTACCTTGTCAAATACAAACCCCCCATTGCAAGCGTCGCAGGAACCCGCTTTACCTATTGCAATACCAATTATGCATTGCTGGGACTTATTATTGAAAAGGCATCTGGTATGAGTTATGCTGAATTTTTACAAAACACTTTTTTTACGCCACTTCACATGTACGATACGTATACCTTCAGTATGTCTGACAGCGCGAAAGCGATGCCATCATTTGACTGGAGAGGCAGGCTGGAAAAATTAACTTACCTGGATACGGGTTTTGGTGATAAAAATATTTATAGTACACCGGAAGATCTGTTAAAATGGGACCAGGCTTTGTACACCAACGAGATTTTCAGTGCGAAAACTCTTGAAGAAGCTTTTACTCCATATAGCAATGAAAAGAAGGGTATTAGAAATTATGGGTACGGATGGCGAATGAATGTGTATCCCAACGGTAAGAAAATAATTTACCACAATGGTTGGTGGCATGGCAATAACACTGTCTTTATAAGAATGATCCAGGATTCGGTTACCATTATCGCATTGGGAAACAAATACAACCGCACGATCTACCAGGCCAAAAAGATGGCAGAAATATTTGACCCGGCTTCTGTACTGGAAGATGATGAAAAAGCAGGTAATTCAAAAGAATATAATTCCAATGAAAACGCCGATTCTCTCGTGGTTCAAAAACCTGCCCCTGTAAAAAAGAAAAAAATAAAGGCCAGGCCAACTGCCAGGCGTAGGCGATAAATTTCACATTCCCTTATTAAA
>JBDTLZ010000193.1:0-14869 GCA_039934515.1 Ginsengibacter sp. | reverse complement strand
TGTCAAGTTCTGTTTCGTTTGATAAAAAACTGAAATCCCGGTGCATGTCATTTTCATTCAGTGATTCTATTTTTACATCTTCCAGCAAGGGAGTTATTAATCTGGTGATCATTTCAAACTCGGATAAATCTTCATCGGCAGATTGTAGAGAAAAGCTGATTTCCACCTTAGTGGTTTCGCCTGCATTAAAAATTGTTCCATTGGGTAATGAAATATTACCAGCTTTCGTCAATTGAGTCACCGTAAAGCCTTTCAATTCTTTTTTTCCATCATACAGCCTGAAGAATATATCCGCTGTTTTATATTCAGGTCTTGAAAAAACAGGTTCATAGGTAATGGTAAAGTCTCCGGAGTCGTTTGTTTGTGTTCTGCCAAGTTCTGTTTCGCTGCGAAGGTTTTGATTAAAAGCAGCTATCGTAATTTTAACGGCAGCTTTATCATTTGCAGATTTTACTTTTCCTGAGATGCCATATTTTTTGTCGCTTTTCGAATCATCCTTTACTTTAAATGGATAGCCTTCAGGGATATCAATATTCAATCCTCCAAACTGCGTGAGTAATTCATTGAATTTGTTTGCGGTTAATTCATCTATTGCATTGTCTTTTCTTTTCTTAATGTTCAGGACATCCTGGAAGGCAGCCACCAGTTGGGAAGTGGCTTTGCCAAACTGTTGATTGAAGACTTCTTCTGTATAGGAAGAAATAAAATGCGGATCGTCAAAAAGTTTGTTTACTTCAGCGTTGTTCAAATGCAGCTTAAAAAAGAACAAGACGTAGTGAAGGTTTTTTATTTCACTAAGCATGTTTTTTGACTGAAGAGGGAAAATAATTTTATTCATATCCGGTGGTATTAAATTATTAGATTAGAAATATTTCCGGGCCTTTGTCATTACCGGGCTACCCATCTGTTTAAAGTACTTCCAGGCCGTGCTAATTCTGATTTTAACCGGCTCAATTCTCCCAGGAGTGCATCCTTATATCCTTGAGTGTGTGCTGTCTCTTTTTCTACCGCTTTTGAAAGCTTATCATAAATAAACTTGTTATAGTCATGTCCATGAGCCCTCTCATGTCCTTCTATAGAGACCAGGTTTGCATCATCTTGAAGAAGCTTCTTAATGTCAGCCTTTTCAAATAATTCTTCAAACTTTTTTGTCCAGCCCGATTTGAGAGCTTTATCACTAGCAATATGGTGTTTGGGCGGCTTTCCTTTGATCACACGTGGGCTTTTACCTGCCGCCTGGTATTCTTTTTTTGCTGCGGCACTAGCGGCATTTTTTTGTGCCGGAGTTTGACCCGGTTGCGCCCATGCAGCTGGCTTTGGCGGCTGTTTCGGAGGTGTATTTGGATGGAGATCCTGTGCTGCTGCGGTGCCGGTTCTGTTGACTTTGGGCGCGGTGGCCACAGACTCGCCCTCAGCAACAAATAAAGCTTTCGTAGCTGGCACTGCTTTTACTTCTGCGGCTACTGCTTTACTCGCAAGTTGTCCTTCTGTTGTCAATACCCTTTTCGCAGCTTCACCCTCGATAGTTGATATAGCCGCTTGTTTAGCAACACCTTCAGTAACATGTGTTACTGTTCCCAGAGGCACACCTTCAAACAAAAAATCTTCCGGGGTAGCCGGGCGCCGAACTAATATGCCGGTCGTCAGGCCTGCAAGTCCGGTAGCAGCAGTAACCGCGGTATCTCCGGCTGCATCTAAATATTCACCCTTGGACCATGCAAGACTTGCTTTATCTGACCAGAACTTACGAGCTGCAAATATTTCGCTAACAACTTCTGGCGGTATAACCCCCGCAGTAAGCTTGACCCGCACATTTCCCGTTCGGTCAATGCTGCCGATTGGATTTTGCGCGACATACAGGTATATATTTATACCATCAACTATTCCCGCCGGATCACAACTCAACCATCTCCCCAACCATGTGACATAATACCTCGCATGATGATAGCTTAACCCGCTTTCTTCGTCCCTTTCCATTCCAATATACCGGTATCTTTTTTTAGGTACCTGTCTTGAGGCATCAGTTGCCTGGTAAGCCGTGGTTCCATAAGGATGGTACTCTTCATAAGAAATAATTTTTGCCTGTTCATCCAGTTCCAGCGCAGCGGATCCAAGATGATTGCCGTATTGGTACCGTATTAAAGGGGCTTCACCGGTTTTGGTTTCTACCATAGCGATGCGCTGCTTGTCATCCATAATATGCAGCGTATCACGTTCTAGTATAATTGTGTTTCCACTCCGTTCACGATATATTTCAAATCCCCCTATGTAAATCCTTTCTTCAGTAGTGTTTCCCGGGCGTTCAATTACTTTGCGCACACGCTGGCCGCCGCTGTCATATACATACCAGGCTTCACCCCCGCCACCTAAATGCAGGTGCTGCATTTCTTCTCTACCATTCCAGTCTATTTGCTGCAACATATGCGGCATCGTTTTCATACTGCCGTGCTCATTGTAGGAATAAGAATAATTTTGGCTTCCAACTGTCGTTTTAGTGAGCTGGTTATTGGGGTTGCCGTAAAAATAATTGCGTGTCCAGCCGCTGGTGCCCCCTGTAATGTGCTGCATTGTTATAATATTTCCCACCCCGTCATAACTATATTTTTGTGTATAGCCGCGCAATTGAACAGGTGCATTGGGTTGCAGGGTAAGTTTATTCCAGTTATCATTCCAGTTATCCTGTATATTGATTCCTGCCTGGCCCGTATGTTCCCGGCCTTCGGCTTCTATTAACCTGTATAAGGCATCATATAAATAATTGCTGCGTGCATTTATTTTTTGCCCGCCGTAAAAAACAGTTTTCTGTGCATCATCCAATTGGCTGGTGATATTTCCGACAGGATCATAGGTGTAGCGCATATCCTGTAGTACGCTGGTTCCACTATTTGCGGTTGTGCGCAACCGGGTAAGCCGCAAATTCTCTTCCTGGTACCGATACGTTGTTAACGTATTATTGCCATACAGGATACTCTCCCGCTGGCCATTTTCATTATAATTAATATTGTTTACGAAGTTGGTAACCGTATTACTGCCCTTTAACCTCACATCAACACTGTTAAGAAAATTTGCTTCATTGTAGGTCGGTAGAATAATGCTTTTATCAGGTGCTATCATTTGAACAGGCCTGTTCAGTGCATCATAGTTTGTTTCGGCTGCAAACAGTTCGCTTTCAAGAGGTAGGCTGGTCTTCCAGTTTGGTTGATTTTTATAATCTTTCAGAAGCTTTCGCGTGGAGCGCAACAGGTTTCCTTTATAATCAAAGACTTCATTAGTTGCCATGCCGGCTGTATCAAAATGTTTGTACAATTTCCCGCGTACATTCAACGCCTTTGCATGGGTGATCTCTTCACCGTATTCAAATTTTTCAAAAATCGTATCGCCGGATCCTGAATTTACCAGGTGTCTCAGCGGGCGGTGCAACACATCATAATCATAACTGAATAGTTGTTTCCTGCTATCCCATAAGCACAACGGTTTCCCCATCACATCGGCCAGCATCCACCGGTCACCGGCGTCCATACTATACTGGTAACAGATAGTTCCCAGCATATTATATTTCCAGGACATCACAGTATGTCCTTTTGCATCGGTTAAGCTCCTGGCATTTCCTTCTACATCATATTCAGTTCGGGTGTAATAAAAATTTTCTTCTGCCGTTTCACTGCTTCGCTGGCTTTTGTTGTGAGCCACTGTAAGAAACGGCCTGCCCAGGCTATCCAGGTAAATAATTGAGGGTGTATTTGCATGCAGTGTTGAATTTGTCGCGGCCGCAATTTCTTCAGTGGTTGCTAATCCCGGAACAGGTGCCAGGATCCTGTCTTTGTACCAGTCGCTTTCCAGTACCGTATCATTATCGTCCCACGATTTTTGCATCCAGGAATCAAATTCAACTTTTGAAAAGGTACCGGCAGGGTTTTCTGTCTTTATAACTCTTCCCAATGCATCGTAATGGATGAGGGGAGTAAAACCCAATTCGGTCAACTCGCTTTCTGTATTGTATTCAGGCGTGGTATCAAAATAAGGTTGATATTGTTTAACAGGATTGCCTTTGTTATTTACAATAGTGCGTCCATTGCCTACCCATCGCAGGGCGGGTGCAGTATCAACAGGAATTAATAATTCACCTGTTGGGCTGCGTAAGAGTTTTCCCTGCGCGTCGCGTGGATGAGCTTTTCCCGGTTCAGCTTGTATTTTTCGCAATACCTCATGCCCGGCTCCATCGGAATAAGAATAACTATCCTGCCATATTATATTTGTTGCAGTCCCCGGATCATTTGTATTTATTGTATCCGTTACAGTAGTCAGCCAGGTGGGAATATTTCCGGTTTCGGGCGCCTTAGGGTTATGATGATGCTTTTCACGAACGGAAGTCTTTACGCGGTTCGGTAATTTTCCATTGGTTAGAAGATACCTGTACTCATATTCCAATTTCGTTGTGGGATGGTCCTTTACCGACATTTCAATTGAAGTAGCGTCGATCAGATCACCTTTGAATTCACCTTGCTTACCCATAACAAAAGTTAAAACCACCAATCCTGTTTCATCAAACCGGATGCCCGCCCTGTTGTCATTTGCATCACGCATAAGATAAGGTGCAGGTATGCGGTAATTAAAAGCCTCGACCACCGATTCATTTTTTGCTGCATCGACTCCCCGTTGAATGAACAGCTTGTGTTTGTCATAAAATATTTTGGTAAGGTTGCCAAAATTGTCTTCATACACCACGGGCAAATAAAAATTATTTTTTGCAAAAGCCACACCGGCAGGGGTTGCAGGTGGGATGCTATTTGCAAACGGGTTGCCAGAAAGGTCTGCGTGATAATAAATCTTCCCTGATTTTATCCAATAGTTTGAATCAGCATCCAATTCCACATACCTGGCTTTATTTTTTAAGAATGTATCGCCTGTTTTTGTCTTGAATATATCAGTAATGAGGGATGGCGTAAAAGCCAGTAAGTAATTTTCATAAGGCAATAACGGGAGATCGATCGTCCCCTGTGGCATAGGGTTTTTCAGATCTTTTTTAAAGAACAATATTTTTGAATGTTCTATCAGTCTTTTTTCTTTTACCGATGCTTCCTCCTCATATTTTTTTACTGTGGCGGTATTAAAGAAATCCTTTATTTCTTTGGCGGTATAAAATGTATTTGAAGGTGGGGTTGCCTTTAATTCCCATGCCTGGCTTTCACAGGGCACAGGAAGGTGAAACGCAGTGGCCGTATCAATGGTTTGCGTAAACCCGTTTTGAGTATATATGGCATGCTGTATCGTTTGTTGTTGCCTGTCACTTATTGTGGGGAGTGACACATCCTCCTGCATTCGTCCATAAACAATGGAGGCTGACTCCGGTACATTCCCGAAGGGATCTATTTCAATGTTGATAGAGTGTGCAATTCTTGGATCAGCAGGTTCTCTTTCATAGTGAATGACCAGGTTTTCTGTTTCATGACTTAAAAAGACGGCATATTGCTGATCTGCTCCTGGCTGGAGTAACCTCACTTCATAACTGCTTTGCGTTACGCTGTAAGGATGCATGCGCAGGGGTTCATCACCTTCATCACTATAGATCTCCTGCCGCAATGGTAATCCCTTTAACGCCCTGAAGCATTCAATGCTTTCAGTTGCAGTCAGGTTATCCGGCTGGGGCGGTTCTGTTAACCGGTACTTATTTAAAGTTGAAATTAGTGCCGTGTCAGTGATCTGTCCTTCCCGTATAAGCGCATCGGGATAATATTCTTCCTGGAATTGATGAAACAGCTTATCCCGGTTTATATGAGCGCCGGTATGGAACCACGATTTAGTCGTAACTACGGGCTGAAAAAAGTCTTTTTCGATAGTTTGTGTCACCGTTGATACAGTTTGTTTTACAAAATTTTCATAGGTTTCACTATCCTTCTGTATGACCAGGGCAAACCCCCTGAATTCCCTTTCAACCGGATCATAAAAGCCGTGGCGATAGCTATATTCGTTCGCAAACCTTGTGCGCGAAACCTTGTCTTCGGTAATGACCTTACTTACACACTGTACCGGGAATGGCAACTTAGTAAGCCATTTATGTCCGCGTTTTTTATCATCCAGGTAATATTGCGTAGCGCTTTTATATTCAAGCGTCACTTCCCTACCCATGTTGTTTTTATAAAAAAATAGTACATGGGGTTTTCTTCCTTCCATTATATCAATATACCGGAACGGAGCAGCCCGGTGTTCAGGCAACGATGACGACCAGGCCATGCAGGTAGTACCATTTCCCAGCAGGTCAATAAAGGATAGTTTTACCTGGTCGTCCATTTGTGGAAAAGGATAAAAGATCTCTGAAGGCTCACTAAGGCTGTTGCCGGCCTGGTTAAACCAAACCTCGATCTTATCCTTAGCAGAATAAATAATATCGGTGGTTCCGGAACCATCCATATCTGCGAAGTTGATAAAATGTGGATTAAACCCCGTAATTGTATCGAAGCAACCGGATATCTGCAATGTAACTTTTGCACCGAATTTGCCGAATCCTAAATTTGGATAATAGCAGACGGATGCGTAGGTGACCAGCACAATGTCAGCCAGGCCGTCTCCGCTCATATCGGCGATGGCAACCAGGATCTTTTCGTCTTTATCTGCGAATATGATGGAGGGCCCTTTTTCATTATCGCTGGCTTTCGCCGAAATAATAGGATCGTCATATCCTGCAGTTCCTTTTGACGCGTACCACATAAATTCCTGCTCTTGGGAAATAAGTATATCCGGCATTCCGTCACCATTCAGATCCAGGTACCTGAGGTTAGGATCCTGCAGGTCTATGTTTGGGTAAGAATCAAAAGCCCGGAATGATTTCCATTCCTCTTCTGTTGTTAGCTCAAAGTATCCTTTGGGTGATGTGTTTGTATGTACAAAATATTTTTTACTATCTGCCGCCAGCTCCTGGATAGCCAAAGAGCCGTCCGCCAGGCCGGTAAAGGAGGGTTTCGGGCTGATCAGCTTTGCCGGGCTAAACTTCCCATTGCCCTCATTCTGGATATAAAACCAGCCACTTGCCTGCTCAGATAATATGCCCGAAATTCCCTCGCTGTAAAAATCGGTCCACTGGTACAATTCACTAGCTAACCCCACAGGATCATGAATGAGATCTTCTGAAGATATTTCTTTGACCTCTCTCGAAAATCCCGGTTTGAAATACGAAAATTCAACAGGAGGCAATGATCTTTTTGATTGTAAACTTCCATTATCTTTCCATATATAGCCGGTTTGTGTAACCGATGCGAGGTAAGTCAGGTGTTTTTGTTCATCGTAGTTTAAATCAGTGGACCTGACCAGGTAACCAGGCTGGTTTAATTCTGCAAAATGATGAAACATTAAGATACGCCTGCATAACCGATAAGTCCGGATCTCAAACCCGGAACGGTAATCGGAAAAAGGATCTTTTCTTGATATCCATTGATTGGTTAATTTTGTGGTGGGCTTAACTGCATCATGCTCCCCATAATCAAATACCTGTTCAAATAAAAAGTCATTTGGCAACAGGTCGCCTTCGTAAAAAGCGGTTGTATTACTATACTTTATTGATTTCAGGTAAATGTTTGTAAATAGTGCAATGCCATTGCTTCGGTTCTTTTCAAAAATGCCCGGGTTCACATTATCCAGGTTTTCTTTTCTATAATTATAGAGGATGAAATTTCCCTTGTCATCATAGCTGTATTCCAGGCACCATCTGAATATTTTATATGACTCCCCGGGAACGGGGCTGAATAATTTTGCCTCATCGCTTTTACCGAATACAGAAACTACGTTGTCTTTTGAACGTACTTTCCAATAAACATTGCCGGCATCATTGATCTTTTCAATTCGGGCAAATCCTCCTTCAATGCGTGGGCGGTAACGGGTTGTTCCTTTAGGTATTTTAGGATCTTTTATCCATTTTCCCGGCGCATCTTCAATTAAAGCAGGTACCAGGTCTTCAACGCCCGAAAAAATAAACGTATCCGATTCTTTTTCGTCCCTGTATTCAGGTAGTTTTTTTTCTGTCTTTCGTTGAATGCATGGATACTCGACACTCCAACCCAGGCCGAAAATACTGTTCCCGCGGCCTGAGTTATAATGTAAATCCAGCGCCGGTGTGGAGCCGGCTCTGCCCGGCGAAAAAGGAAGGGGAATAGTGTAAGCAGCCGTTCCGTTTACGGCGTTTACAGAAAACTTTTCATCGATACTTTTGATTGCGCCTCCTCCTTTGGGTAAGGTAATAGAAGGTATCTGAACAAGGTTAGATTTGGATCTGGCGGCGTCGTTTTGAGAGTTATTTATAAAAGTTGAGTTATTTCCTTCACTTATAGTGTTACTTCCACTTTGATTTTGATTGAAAGGTGGTGGCATAAAAATCCCTGTTTAATTCTAAAGACTTAATAAAATGAATCAGGTATGAAATTTAACGCTTACAGAGGGACAGATAACGTTTTGAAAGAATTTCCAATTGAGAAATTAATGTCCAAAGGTGATAATCTGAATTGTTACGAAATTACAAAAATATGTTACACAATCACAGTTTACTTAAATCACTTATTTGTAGAGCTGCTCATACAAGTCTCTTATTTATTAATAATTTTTTACGTACTGTAATAGCTTGCCAGCTTGTTAAGTGACTCCCGGTCCTGGAGCTTTCTTTTTCAAAACCTCTTCTTCTCATTTATTTTTCGCCGGCACCCCGAAACTTTTCGCCATGCTCCTGCGGCTTCCGCACTTTTTCTTCAACTTACCTGGTAAAACGATCATCATTTAATGCATACAAACTATCAGTTCATGATAAATGCCCCAATAACGCGGTAATATTTTTTCCTGTTCTTAATTGGGATAAATAACAGTAATTTCTATTACTGGTATTTTTGCGCCTGATATCCTGTTGAGTGAGGATATAACCTGACAATTTTGTGTGAGGAATGATTCCCGAAGACTTAAATGTTTGCAATGTGCCGGTGAAATCTTTAAATTCTTCCTGCTTCATGCGGCTTCAGCCGGTTTTTGACTAAAACTGCCATTTGCAATTTTAATGCTTCAAGTGGCTCTTCCAATAATTGTCTTTTTAAAATGCGGGAGATGGTCAACCTGTAATTAGTTGGTTGCCTAAGATTTTTTGAGGATAGATGTCCTCTCCGGATTTGCTGATTGGTTTTTCCATAACGCACAATTCTCTTTTTCACGACTAAACATCAGAAGAGGGTATTTGTACTATACAATTAACCAGGGAGTATTTTTTCATCTATATTATACCAATACTCCGGTAAAAATTTTAGCGCTTAGCCCCGACCGTTCAGGGTATTCTCTGCCGAGGTGCAGACATTGATTATAAATACGTTTTATTTTTCTGCACCTCAGATCAACAACCAAGTTTGAAAAAATTCTTTTTTGTGATTAACTGGTTCATGAACAATATTGTAATATCAGCCATTGAAAAACTGCCTCTTTGTTCTACCGGCGGAGATAAATGACAGGTGGCCCTGGCTATTGAAACAACTGTCATAGCAATATTAAAATGGGTATGCAATTTTTGCTGGCATAGTGGTATTAAATTTGAACCAATCAAAGAACTTACTAAATTCGTCACGACAACTTTGATCCGTCATCTTACCCCAGCTCCGCATATTGCAGAACACATACCGGCAGTTCATTCCCAGCCATATTCCACAATTTGGGTAACAAATTTTGCAACCGGTTTCTTTACTCCTGTAATTCCTTCTACAACTATTAAGGCACTGGATTTTGTTTTTAGCCTACAAAGGTTTGTGTTGTTAATTTTTGATTATTGGGTTGTGAGATATTGTGTATATACATATCCTTCCTCATCTTTATCTGTTTTAATAAGGCTCCATTGTTCGTTAGGGGCGCTTAATATTGTTACCGTGGCTCCATGCGCAGCTTTACCAATTATTTCCTGATCAGTACCAGGCCCCTTCCTTATATTTAAATTTGTAGAATTTGTGGTAACAGTTGCCTTGGTTCCGGAAGCAACCGAAACATTTACATTAAGAACAACATCGCCGGTTTTATAGTCAGGATCTATCTGGTTATATACATTCCATAATTTATCTTTTACACCTGCAGATGGTGCATCGCCATCAATATATAACACATTATCCTGCTCTTTTACCTGGAGGTTTGTAACACCAGACTGCTGTGCGGTATCAATAAGAATTTTATATTTATCCTGTAGTGACATATTTTTTATTTTATCGTTAAATTAGCGCTGTTGATACGTTTCGGGTGTAAAGAGTTTAAGGTAGGATTTAGTTTTTGCCAATCGGCTCTTTTTATCTCGCCACTTAAATTAATTACGTTGTCCAATACTTCTGCTTTTACACTTGGGTAATCCTTTATAGCATCCGTGACTCCTTTTGTCAATACATCGTCGCTTGAAATTACAACGGGAGGTGGGGCAACAGTTGGTGGGGTATCAGCAGGGGCCATTGTTTCAGCTGGGGTATCCGGGCTTTGATTAGATTTACTTTTACATGAATCGAATGCGCTCGTTGCAACAATAGCAATCACAATTAAGAGAAATTTTATTTTTTTCATCATCTGATCTTTTGATTTATTATTTAAAATTTGTTTACCTAAAAAACAAGCCTGCCATAAAAAAAATGAAATGTGTGATGATTTTTATGCAAGAGTTTAAATGATGAGGTTTCAATCAAGCCTGAAGGAGATTTTGCAAACACATCCATAGGTGGTTACCTTGCCGTCTTTTACATGGGCTTTAATATCTTTTACATATACTGAATCGATATTTCTTATCGTCTTTGATGCTTCTGAAACAGCCTGTTGAATAGCATCATCAATCCCTTTTTCTGAAGAGGAAATTATTTCTATTATTTTTACAAGGGGCATTTTATTTTATTTTAATGATAAAAAAGTTAATTAATGAGAAAGGTAAATAATTAAGTCGTATAAAAACTAAATAATTTGTACCCTGATTTTTTTGAAAACCGGAGTATCTTTCACAAATGCTGGTTTCTGATTTTTAGTTATAAGCCTTAAGCAAATCCTTAAGCTTATGTCCAATAATTAAGCCAACTGTCTCCCTGAAACCAGGTGACAGTTTTTGAAGGTATTTTTTTAATGTAGTTTCCGGAATAATTGATTAAAACTTGTAACAGGTTTAGGATATATTTTTTAAATATAGCCTACCCCTACAGTTTTGTTCCCCATGCAAGCCGGGTGATCATTTTAAAATAAATTCTTTTACCCCTATTTATTGCTTCAATTTCGTATCGATTACCTAATAAAAGTTTTTATAGGTGATATCCATTGGTTGCATTTTTATATGCATCGTCTTTTCTGCAGATGCTCAATACTGTCTCGTACTCTCTAAATTCAACAGCAACCAAACCATTATCATCAAGCAAAAGAATTTAATACGGTTATGCCATGAGGGTTATATGAATTAGCCAATGTTCACCTATTCACGAAAGGAAGTTGCTTTAACGGCGACTGCGGATTATCCGCCTTTTCCAGTATCAGGATTGAACATTTAGCCAGGGCCAGTTCGCAGGCCAGAAAAAGTCTTACCGGGCCACCCCCGGAAATAATTACATCGTATACCCGTTGATGTTGGTCGTTATTAATGAGTGTTTCAATTTGTAGCACCTATGATCGGCGGAAATGATTTGGCTGATAGCTTGGCCGCAAAAGTATATTGAGAATATTTTATTTAAATTGCTTTGGCATCTCTTTCTTTGTCGCATCAGTTGTAGCATTCAATAAGGAAAATAAATTTTCAGGCCTGGGTAATGTAATTTCCTTTTTTGAATTAAAATCATTAGTCCGATGTTCCCTGTAAATTACATTTTGAAAATAGTTCACTTCGAATTGGCATGGTAAATGAAGGCGGCAAATATATTGGCATGATTGTCAGCAATTTAGGCGGAAATAAAAAAGGACAAGTCAAAAATAAATTTGAATTGTGCTTTAAAGTCGTCCTCCCTGTACAATTTTCGAACTTATTTGTTATTGATTTGAAGCGACTGGCAAGTATTGTGGCTTAAAAAACAATGCCAAGGGCATGAGTTTCTCTTGTTTGAACGGTCTACCGGTGCTATTGATGATTATAATTTATGGATATAGGTAATAAAGAAGTTGAGTTGAATGATGGAAGTTCGAACACAAGATCGGCAAAGAACAAAAGCTGGTGAAAGGCGCGTCAGTCCAGCTTTTACCAATATTGGTATTAGGCGATATATTTGCGCATCAACCTTAAAAGCCTATTCTGCCTTTGCTTCTTGCCAATGCGTTTTTTGTCGGATGTACAGGTGTGGAGCGTTGAACGAATAAAACTCCATCGTATACACCTTTTAGCTTGTGGGTTTCAAAATTTTCATTAGCGTTTCTATGAATCCAATAACCTGCCGCAAAGCTACTGGGCGTATCCAGCCATTTGTTTACTATAGGATCGGACGATGCCTGTCGTAAATCCACAAACTCGTATGGCTCGCCTGTTTGTGCGAAATGCCAATTAATGGATTTTGGAATAACAGGAAGTGTATCTATTTTTAAATCTCCCCAGGAGCTATCAGGCAATAATTCCCTTGCCTGGAAGGTTCCTTCGTAACATTCCAGGCCAAGTCCATAGTATTTGTCACTCAACTTTTGCTTCAGGTAATAAGCTACGCCTTTTGGCTTTCTTTCGGCGTTGCTTGATAAATGACCATCGTAAGCCCAAATCATGAACTTGGCATTTGGTCTTTCCCTTTCGATCAAGTACAGCAGGTTCTGCCACATGAACTCATCTCTCTCTAATTTTTTAGATGCGAAAGAAGGCGGTACATTTTTAAGATTAAAATAAAGCGATTGTTGCATCACTTCAAGGTACTTGTGAGTCTGTTCCCATTCCTTCAAGGAAGAAGCGCCAACAAATCTATCTTTATGATCTGTCAAATAGTTTATTAAATCATTCAAAGGAATAAAACTTTGCCGCAGCGCTGTTTGATTCATATGGCTGAGCCAATTGGCTTCCTGGCCTTCAAAAATGGTAATTACAGAATCAATTGATGCCAGTTTTTCCGGGAGGTATTTTTGGAAATAGAGCCTCGCTTTTTCTCTTCCCACTTTTTGCAGGCTCAATATGTCCAGTCCGTAGAATCTCAGTTTTTTTTCATCCGGTACTTTTTGATTATAGGCCCTCATCCAATCCAGCATGACTGAAAATTCTTCGGTATCCCAGGCTGTGTAATTCTGATTTGTAAGCACCGTTGCCCGGTCGCCTTTACCAGTAAGTATGTAGTCGTTTATAGGCTCGCAATCCGAAAAGCTGGCTTCAATAGCAAATGCGTTGAAGCCCATCTGTGTTACCAGGAACTCCACTAAGCGGTGTTTAAATTTAGAAAACTCATGTGTACCGTGTGTGGCTTCGCCAAGTCCTATTACCTGTACATCCTTAAGGATTTTTTTCAGGGGTTGCAAGTCCGAAGAGCTATTTCCCGCTTCTATGTATTTGATGGGAATTGAATTTTGCTTCAACCAAGCGGTTACTACTTCGGTAGTATCCTGCGCAAAGGATAGATTTGCCGATAACAAAGCACTTAGTAAATAGAAAATGGTTTTAACAGTTTGTTTCATAATGATTGTTTTGGTTGACTTAGTTCGACCTTTACAATTTATGTTATAATAGGTAGGCTGTCAATTTTTTTTTTTGCTATTGGTAAGGAACAAAGTAGCATGGTATATTTTGTATTGCTGTTTGTACAATTGAATTTTACGATCTTTTTAGATATAAAAAAATCTTTTTTTTAAATTCGAGTACTGGAAGAAGAGCTCAAATCCATAGCATCGTCTATTCAATAATAAAAACCTTAACTCTTAAAATACGTAAATCGTAGATGCCAACCTGGCAAACTCATCTAGTAATACATGTTATTTATTGCTGAAATAAGTAGTGACTTTTCCATTATGATTAGAGAGGTTCTCCTTGACATCCTACTGTATTTGTTTCTTTCCCCCGCCGTTTCAGCAGGAGATGTTTTGCTCCGGCTGCACGCTTATTGTTTCAAATTTCAATATTTTTTTTTCACCAGCACCCGCTTACGACTCCGGAGTAAAGCTCCGAAGAGACGTTTGTGAAACAAAAGGACATCTTGCCGATTGCAAAAAAGGCAATCTTAACTTTTAAATGTCTTATGACTGACCTCACAAATTTTTAAAATTTAGAGATATATAATAGGGCTTAGAATATCATATAAAATAATATTTTA
Organism: Ginsengibacter sp.; assembly: GCA_039934515.1. GTDB lineage: Bacteria > Bacteroidota > Bacteroidia > Chitinophagales > Chitinophagaceae > Ginsengibacter. The sequence goes on along the minus strand of JBDTLZ010000193.1, from coordinate 647 downwards.
TCAGAACTTATTTCTTGATTTTCTAGTTGTATTTTATACATACCAATATTCGTCTAAGGCCATATAATTTTAGCAGCAGGCTTTAACCTTATCATTTTTATTTCAGAAAGAAATGTCTAGGGGCTGCAATTTTGTCACGTCCAATCCTGGCAGGTGTATGATTACTGAAGTGCTGGTGAAGAAAAAAAATAATTCCTAAATCGTTCTGCTCCCCATCCATAATAATTTCTCACCTACAAAGCCGATGATCATGGCTTGTTTAAATTTCTATTGACCTTAAGGAAATCGCTTTGTTCTAAGTCAATCTAAATATCCTCATCATATTTTGATGAGTATATTGTAAGCCTTTAAAAATAATTTTGTGGGAGAGTAAAAGGAAAAGGTTATTCTGAGGAGGATGAAATGGAGAGAGTGAAACCAGAAACAGTAATTGAAATATTACAGAAACCCAATGTGGATATTTCGGTGGGACAGGCAATTCAAATTCTTGAATTACTTCGGAAATTTGCCAGCATTGTTGTATCCCAACATTTGGAGAACCAAGACCAGAATGTAATACGTAGGGTGACTTGAAACTGATAAATTTTACGGTATGAAAATAGCTGATTTATATATCCGGGTAAGCACGGATGAGCAGGCCGATAAAG
>JBDTLZ010000192.1:0-18266 GCA_039934515.1 Ginsengibacter sp. | reverse complement strand
CATCCATTATATATATATCATATACGATGTAACCTGAAATTTTTATTCATCTTATAATTTGTCTTACTCATATGTATATAAATTCAGGCTGGTAAAAATGGGTCTCAAAGAAAGCAAATATTATAAAACATTTAAATAAAAATTAATGTGATAAAAAATATTACTATATTAAATTAATAACATATATAATTTATAATTCATGCGTTTGAGGCTGAAAAAGAATTTTTTCCAAAAGATTTACTAAATAATTTACGTTAAGTGCGCCTCTATCTGAAGAAATTTTTCGGATGGCACATACTTTTTTTTCCATTAATGAGTTTAAGGAACGTCGCAAATAGATAATGGAAAATTAAGGCTCCTATATTTGGAAATTAGATTTTTAAATATTACGTTTGTACCGGTATTATACATATTCTCGTATTATATAGTAAGTAATACTGCCCCATTCCAACTCCAATCACTATAGAATTACCAGGGTAATCCTTAAAATGCAAACTCCTGTAACTTATTATGTTACCTTTACATGCATTATAATTCGTGCACCAATTCTATAAATTACCAAGACTGATTTCCGGGAATTTCCACGCTTATTTCTATCGATTTTTGAATTATATATTTAAACAATTACCGATGAATTCACAGAGTACACGTGTTATTATATGCGTTTTTAGTTTTATTCAAATTGTATTATTAAATATATCCTGTATTAGCTCCAGGAAAACTGTTTATTTTTATGATGTGAAGGATACTACCTATTTACAAAGTGCCCGCGACGTCCAAACGCCGTTACATGAAAATGACATATTAAGTATTTCTATAAGCAGTCTTAATGCTGAGGCTTCGGCGATTTTCAACACAACAAACGATTTTGTAGGCAGATCTACTACTGCAACCGGGGGAAATTCACAAACTTCAGGATACCTGATCAATAGTGATGGATTTATTCAATTACCTTTGCTTGGTAATATTAAAGCAGCCGGACTAACGAAAACTCAATTAAAAAAGAATATCACGGATACCATTTTGGCAAGGAAACTGCTTATAGATCCGATTATTGATATTCGTTACCTCAATTTTGAGGTAACGGTAATTGGCGAAGTTGCTCACCCGACGGTGATAACTGTGCCCAGTGAGAAAATATCGCTTATTAAAGCGCTGGGTCTCGCTGGCGATCTTACCATTTACGGGAAAAGGCAAACTGTATTATTAATAAGGGAAGAAGACGGAAGAAGGAAGACGCGGCATATTGATCTGAATTCGAGTAATTTCTTCAATTCACCCTATTATTATTTACAGCCAAATGATGTAGTATATGTAGAGCCTAATAAAGCTAAGGTTGCCAGTGCGAGCAGGTCTCAGCAATTGCTGCCGCTTATTTTGGGAAGTTTGTCTATCATTGTAGTTGTATTGGACAGGGTTAAATTTTAGTAGTAAATATGCAACCTAACAAACATAAAGTTGTGGAAGAGATCGAAGAGAATTTGATACAAAAAGTTGTGTCAAAATACCTTCCTTACTGGCCACTATTTTTACTGGCCCTGCTGGTGGGGGGTGGAATTGCATTCACTTACCTTCGTTATACCATCCCGAAATATGAGGCTACTGCCACTATTATCATCAAGGATGAGAAAAAGGGAAATGAAGATTCCAAGCTGATGGAGTCACTGGATCAAATTTCTTCAAAAAAAATTGTTGAAAATGAAATTGAAATTATCCAGTCACGTAAGTTAATGATCAACGTCGTGAAAGCTCTTTGCTTATATGCGCCGGTGAATATGGAAGGCAAGATAAAGACCATTTCAGCTTATGTGAAATCACCCATCGTAATCCAGGTTGCAAATCCCGATTCTATAATGGGTGTCGAGAAAGTAAATTTTTCATACGACAAAGCCAGCCAAACTGTTATTCTCAACAATAAGTACCGGTATTCATTAAACCAGGTGGTGACAACTCCCTTCGGAAGACTGAGATTCATACCAAATAAATATTACAGGCCCGAGGATACACTTAAAAAGCAACTTTATTTCTCCCTGGGTGATCCCGGAAATGTTGCCCAGAGCCTTATCGGGAATTTAAAAGCAGACGCTTCCAGCAAATTGTCATCGGTGGTAGAGTTGAGCTACAGAGATGAAGTTCCGCAACGCGCTGAAGACATCTTAAATCAGCTGATCCTTGCTTACGACCAGGCATCTATTGACGAAAAGGATAAATTAGCCCGTAACACTTTATCCTTTGTTGAAGCAAGACTAAACCTCGTGGCACATGACCTCGATTCAATAGAAAAGAAAGTACAACAATATAAATCCGGAAAAGGTGCAGTTGATGTGAGTACCCAGGGAACCCTTTACCTGCAAAGTGTAAGCGCTAATGATCAAAAAGTGAGCGACCTCAATATGCAGCTTTCGGTACTTAACCAGGTTGAAAAGTTTGTTACCAATAAAGACAATGACGGAGCGATCGTTCCTGCCACATTAGGTGTGAGTGATCCTACATTATCGCAACTCGTGGACAAATTATATACCTCCCAGCTCGAGTACGACAAACTAAAGAAAACTGTTGGTGAAAACCATCCAAAGCTTGTTGCGCTGGCTGACCAGATCACTAAGATAAAACCCAACATTTTACAAAATATTCAAAGCCAGCAACAGAGTTTAAGTGCCGCAAAGCAAAATTTAAATGCCACTAACGGAACCTATAATTCAATGCTTCAAACGATGCCGCAAAAAGAACGGCAGTTACTTGATATAAGTCGTGAGCAGGCAACAAAAAGTAATATTTACGCTTTTTTACTTCAGAAGAAAGAAGAAAGTGAGTTGTCTTATGCATCTGCAGTTTCCGATCATATGGTAGTTGACAGCGCCAAAGCCGGGACAATACCGGTAAGTCCGAAACCAATGATCGTTTACCTAATGGCAGTTGTATGCTGTATGGGTGTATGTATTGCGATCATCACAGTTACAGAGTCGTTGACCGGTAAAGTGCTTTACCGCCATGAAATAGAGGCGCGCACGTCTATCCCGATTATTGGAGAAATTGTTCATGAAAAAACTAAAACGCCACTGGTAATCCAGGCAGGTAAAAGGAGTTTTGTGGCTGAAGAATTTAGAAAATTAAGAATTTCCCTCTCGTTTTTAGGTATAGATTCTTCACATAAGAAGGTACTGATCACTTCCAGTATATCAGGTGAAGGAAAAAGTTTTATCGCGGCAAACCTTGCTGTAAGTCTTTCACTTATGGGGAAGAAAGTTGTGATTGCCGACCTTGACTTAAACAATCCTACCATAGGAAAAATATTAAATGTAACGCAGGAGGAAGGAATTACGGAATTTTTAACGGGAGAGAAAGAACCGGAAGAAATCATCAAACGCGTAAAAGCACATGAGAACTTGTTCTATATTTCGGCGGGAAGTCTGCCGGAAAACCCATCTGAATTACTTGCAAATGGGAAAGTAAAAGAAATTATTGATTACCTTGATAATATCTTTGACTTCGTAATTATTGATACGTCCCCTATAGTTTTGGTTACAGACGCGTACATTCTATCAGCGCTTTGTGATGCTACTTTATATGTAATAAGGCACAAGTACACCCCTAAAATGCTTATCAAGAGGATAGATGAGAACAACCAGATCAACCCGATTAATAATCCGGCGATAATTTTTAACGGGGTTAAGATGAGGGGCTTTTTCAAAAATAATTATGGCTATGGCTATGATTATGTTTACGGGAACAAAAACCGCGGTGCAAAAGATAAAAAAACAACGATAAAATATTAATCTCTGATAATTATGAAAAATCGCCTGACTCAATTTCATTAAAACAATGTGACTGAGAATGGCGAAGCCCTGTCCATCTGAATAACTTTGTGCGAATCCTTTGAATGACTGCAAATTTCAAATTTTAAAAAAAAAGAAAATGCAGAGTAATTGGTATGCAGTTTACACAAAACCGAACTGCGAAAAGAAAGTCGCTTCTTTATTCACTAGAAGGAAGATTGAAAATTTTTGCCCCGTAAATTGTCGGAAAATTAATTCTTTCAGACGTACTAAGATTCTTTTGGGGCCATTGTTCAAATCGTATGTATTTGTCAATATAGCGCCGGCAGAAATTGAATCCCTCAGGCAAACAGATGGAATAATTAGTATCCTGTACTGGATGGGTGAGCCTGCTATCATCAAACAGGATGAGATAGACGCTATAAAAGAGTTTACCGGCGATTACCAGAATATAGAGTTAGAACGCACACAGGTTAACATGCATGATATTGCACGCGTTGTCGATGGGCCTTCTTATTCTATGGAAGGAAATGTTTTTGCTGTAAAAAACAAAACATTAAAGGTTAGTCTTCCTTCACTGGGTTATATTATGATCGCTAAAATGGAGGATGAAAGTATTTTCCAAAGGGAAACATCTTACAAAACCATCCGTATGAGCATTGAGAATGAAACCCAACAATAAGATCAGGAATTCAAATGCGGGTTTTCATGTCTGGTTGCCATAGTCTTACCGGCGTTTGTTACCAGAAATGAAACCGGTTCATAATATTTTTTATCTGCCCACAACCTGGTTTTTTTGCTCTATTAAAACAGGTTATTATGCCGGGAATATTACGGCATAAGGCTTTGTAAGGTACCTCTGGCTCTTATTAACCACATTTCCTATACTTTTAATGGAGTTAAACTGTGCTTCCGGAAAGACCGGTAAAGCCAATGCTTGTTTTTTTACTGAAGGACCTGTTGATTATAAGGAAATAACTGTAAAATTTCCTGTATCTGACAATTATCATTCTTTATTCACGTTTATTGCACACAGAAACTAAAAAATTTTGTGGACATTTTTATAATAACTCATTTTGAGAAGCCACAAATTTAAAGCCCATAATGAAAGATAAAATCTTACTTCCCTTCACATTTCTCAATAATATACTTAGCAAGGGCCACCAGCGCAGTGTGAAGGCTAAAAAAAATATCATTGCCTCCTTTTTCATACGCGGTATTAGTATCGCCATCAGCCTTATTGTAGTACCCATAACACTTAATTATATAAATCCCTCCCGATATGGTATCTGGCTCACGTTAAGCTCAATAGTGAGCTGGTTCAGCTTTTTTGATATCGGGCTCTCCCAGGGGTTACGGAATAAATTTGCCCAGGCAAAAGCAAAAGGTGAAGATGAGCTGGCAAAAGTATATGTAAGCACCACTTATGCAATCCTGGCCATAATATTTTTTATTGTATGGATCATTTTCTTAATTGCCAATCACTTTTTGAATTGGGCGCATATCCTCAATATTTCAGAAAGCATGCGCCCGGAAGTCTCAAAACTGGCAGTAATTGTATTTACTTATTTCTGTTTACAATTTGTTTTTAGAATTATTACGACACTCATTTTGGCTAACCAGGAGTCGGCAAAATCCTCGCTTATTGATGTGATCGGCCAAATTGTTTCCTTAATTTTTATAATTATACTCGTAAAAACAACAGAAGGTTCTTTAATCAAATTAGGAATTGCATTATGCCTTTCTCCACTTTTAGCTTTAATTGGTGCCAACCTGATTTTTTTTAATGGCGTATTTAAAAAATACCGGCCTGCTATTTCAAAAGTCAAATTTTCATATGCTAAGGGCTTGTTTAATCTGGGCGTTATCTTTTTCATAATACAGCTTGCGGGAATTATACAATATCAAACGGCGAATATTATCATTGCACAGAATTTCGGCACAGCAGATGTGACCTCATATAATATTGTATTTAAATATTTTGGCATCTTAAATATGGTGTACGTGATATTCCTTACACCTTTTTGGTCTGCTTCTACCGAGGCGTACATCAAAAACGATATTCAATGGATTAAAAATGGTATTAAGAAATATACACAGCTTAACATACTGTTGATAATTGCCGGTTGTTTTATGCTGTTCTTTTCAGATACGCTCTACCGGCTCTGGCTGGGAAAAGGCACCGTGAACATTGGCTTTTATCTTTCGTTATGGGGGTTTTTATATTTCAGCCTTACTATGTTCGCCGCCAAATATGTATATTTTCTCAATGGTATAAACGCATTACGGATACAATTCCTTGCATGTATCGTAAGCCCCATAATTTATGTGGGCGTGGCAATTCTTCTAATAAAATATTACCACATGGGTGTTTATGCACTCTTTATTGCTTCCATTATAGCCAATTTTAATGGGTATGTTTTATCGCCCCTGCAATATTATATGGTTATTGTAAAGAAGAAAAAAGGTATCTGGACTAAATAATCAACCAGGCAAAAAAATTCATGAAGATCCTTTATGACTATCAGATGTTCTCTCTTCAGAAATTCGGAGGAGTGACTAGATATTTTTGCGAGATAATGAAGAATTTTCCACCCGAACACCAGTTCAGCCTCTCCCTGCTTTTTTCGGAAAATCATCACTTAAAAGAAAACCGGGATGTGATCAAAAAAATGAACATTCTCCCGGGTAAAAATTTTAAGGGGAAATATTATATCCAGAAAAGCCTTGTTGCGGTCAACAGGTATTACTCGAAACGTGCTATTGCAAAGAATGACTTTGACATTTTTCACCCCACTTATTACGATAATTACTTTTTTGATATATTAAAAAAACCTTACGTAATAACCGCGCATGATCTGATCCTTTTTAAATTTGCAGATACGTTTTATAAATCCCATACAGGCAGGCCAAAAATGGAAAATGCCATAAAAAAGGCAAACAGGGTTATTGCAATAAGTGAAAACACCAGGAAGGACCTGGTAGAGATCCTCGGCATACACCCCGAAAAGATAGATGTTATTTACCATGGCTATAATACCATACCAGCTAAAAAAACAGGCGTGTATGGGAAATACATCTTATTTGTGGGCCGGCGTAATCTCTACAAAAATTTTATACCTTTCGCAAAGGCTGTAAGTAAATTATTAAACCGGGAAAAGGATATAAAGCTTGTGTGTGTAGGCGCTCCTTTTGACAAAGAGGAAATGGAAGTTCTTGTAAGATCGGGCATCCTGGACCAGTCGGTAGCAGTCAATGTTGATGATAGCTTCCTCAACGGCCTGTATGCGGAAGCTTTGGCTTTTGTATTTCCGTCTTTATATGAAGGTTTTGGAATGCCTATTTTGGAGGCCTTCGCAAATGATTGCCCTGTTTGTTTAAGTAATACCAGTTGTTTCCCCGAGATAGCAGGAAATGGCGGGGTTTATTTTGATCCTTATGACCAGGAATCCATATCAAAAGCCGTGGAAAAAGTTGTTTACGATAGCGCTTTTGCAAAAGAAATAAAGTTAGCTGGCCGTCAACGGCTCGCCGGCTTCTCATGGAAAAAGGCAGCAATGGAAACCGTATCCTCTTACATAAAAACCAACTAGCTTGAGGCCCTATAACTTTTTTGAGTATGACAAAGGAGCGAAGAAAGCGGGAAGACACTATACTCCATTTTTAAGATCGTCACGGGTAAAAACGCCGCAATTGCCTATTTACACTATTTTTAATATTGCAATACATAACCGGCAGGTAATTTCTATATGACGGGTAAGCGTAAAATACAGGAGAACGTTTATAATAAAAAGATCAGCAAAGCACTCGATCAGTTTTGGATAGGTTTTGTTATCTATACCACCTGCTACATGCTTATGATCAGTAGTGTCGTGCACTCAAAAATAACCTACCTGCAACTATTGGGCATCGTATTATTTACCCTGCCTGCTTTTCAACTTATAAGGTTTAAAATTGAAAATGCCTATTTAAGGACCCTTTTTATAATTTATTTCGCCTGGCAATTGTACACAGTATCGAGAGGGTTCAAGTTCAATAAAGATTATTTATTTGGCACATTCGTAGAGGCTTATGGTGGTGTGTTTGTATACCTGGCGCCCCTTATAGTATTGTTTCCGAAAGACCTCATTTATCTGAAAAAGATAATTAATGTTATACTGGCTCTAAGTATTATTTATCTTATTTGTGACGTTGTTTTTATAAAGGCCCTGTTGGGATCAGGCAGTGAAACCGGCCAGACCATAATCGAATATTTCTCAAAAATCATGGGAATACCCTGTGGCTTTATCTTGCTGACCCTGGTATATAATAATGATAAGCGCAAATCATGGGCAATTTGGGGGAAGTTGTGGGCTTTATTTGTAGTTGTCCTCACCTTTTTACTGGCTGCTATCAGGGCACGTCGCGGGCTCATGTTCATGTCGGTCAACATCCTTGTGTTTACTTATATTTTGTACAACTATGCCTATAAGACCAACATGTTTTTTAAGTTCTTTCCTTTAGTGATCGTGTTCTTCGTTTCTATTTATGCAATGAGCGTGTTTAGTGAAAAAAGCAAAACCGGTTCGTTTAGCCTTATCACGCAGCGACTAAAAGAGGATACAAGGAGTGATGTGGAGAAGTACTTCTACCTGGATATGAGCAAAAAGGATTGGGTGGTGGGCAAAGGAATAGACGGCATGTACTGGTGCCCGACCGGTGCAACTCCTGATGGATACCGGCTGGTAATAGAAACCGATTATTTACAGATCATGCTAAAAGGAGGCGCTATAAGCCTGGGATTACTATTTCTTATCGCGATACCTGCAGTATTGTTAGGATTGTTTTATTCAGACAATATTCTTTCAAAAGCGGCAGCTTGCTGGATTTTGCTATGGTTCCTTGCTCTTTTTCCTGCAACGGTCACTACCTTTTCAATGAACTATCTGCTGGTTTGGATATCTATAGGGATTTGCTATTCCAAAAAAATCCGAAAGATGCCGGAAGAAACGGTGAAAGAACTTTTTCAATACAAAATATTCTAACCTTTGTCAATAACAATTAATACCCGATACAAAAAATAAACCGCTGAATATGTTAGAAAAAAAAAGAGTTCTGATAACCGGTGGCGCTGGTTTCATTGGCTCTAACATGGCACTAAGCCTCGTTAAAAAAGGACATACCGTTACGGTCCTTGACAACTTATCGCCACAAATACATGGCGAAAATGCAGACGATTCTTTTTTGTACAAATCAATTACAGGTAAAGTAAATTTTATTAAAGGGGATGTGACCAACCGGGAAGACTGGGAAAAAGCGCTTGATGGGCAGGAGGCTGTAATTCACCTGGCCGCTGAAACCGGAACAGGGCAATCGATGTATGAAATATATAAATATTCAAATGTGAATATTGGCGGCACAGCCCTGTTCCTGGATATTTTGGCCAACAAACCACATACAGTTAAGAAAATAGTTGTGGCTTCATCAAGATCGATATATGGTGAGGGAAGGTACCGGTGTTCCAAACACGGCGAAGTATACCCTTTGACGAGAATTGAGGAGGATTTAACCAATGGCTCATTTGAATGTAAATGTCCTATTTGTAAAGAAAGCCTTGAGCTTTTGTCAACGCACGAGGAGTCTAAAATTCAACCACAATCCGTTTATGCTGTTACGAAGTATAACCAGGAACAATTGTTTTTGCTCACAGGTAGGTCATTAAACATCCCGGCTGTAGCTTTCAGGTATCAAAATGTATATGGTCCCGGGCAATCCTTATCAAACCCATACACAGGCATCTTATCTATTTTTTCAACACTCATAAAAAATAGAAACCCCATAAATATTTTTGAAGATGGGAAAGAAAGCAGGGACTTTGTTTATATCGATGATGTGGTCGATGCAACCATTCTTGGTTTGGAAAATGATACTGCAAATTATAATGTTTATAATGTTGGTACGGGCAGGCAGGTAGACGTTTTACAAATTGCCCATACATTGGTAGATCAGTACAATTCGGATGTGCCGGTTAATATTACGGGTAATTTTAGAATCGGAGATATAAGACACAATTATGCCGACATGCAAAAGATCCGGAATGACCTGGGTTTTACGCCCCGATATCAATTTGAAGAAGGAATCGCCAAATTTATTGAGTGGGTCAATTCCCAGGAAATACAGGAAACAAAATATTCAAATAGTATCCAGGAACTCAAAGAAAGGGGATTATTAAAATAGAACACAGGATGATCTGCGGCAACATTCACAGGTCATAACCGGGTTTGGGGTGAAGCAAACCGCACAAAAATTCGCTCAGCGGCAAAACAATAAAAACCTGTTTTCCTTGTTTTATTAAAGCATTTAATAAAGGGATGAAAGAAATTAATTTATTCAATAAGAAGATATTATATATAGGTCCGGCGTCATTTAATTACGATAAATACCTGGTTAAAAAATTCAGGGATTCCGGTGCTGCAGTAACTACTTTTGATTTTAAGGACCTTCACCCCGACAATTTGTATTTCAAGGTAATTAACAAACTAAATCCACAAAATAAGGAAGCGCATATTAAGAATTTCTACAACCAGGTGCTTTCTGGCAGCAGTTATGACTATGTGCTGGTGAGGCAGGGTTACCAGCTTGACAGGGCCTTTCTGCCAAAGCTGAGAAAAGCCTACCCTGAAGCCAAATTCATCAGTTTCCACTGGGATTCTATCAGGCCTCAATTCGACTATTTACCCATTATTCAATATTTTGATACCATTTTTTCCTTTGATATCAAAGACTGCCGGGATCACCCGGAAATTAACTACCTCCCCCTCTTTTACCTGGATGTCTATGCAGAATTCAAAGAAAAAAACAATAGCAGTTCGACAGAGATAAAAAGTGACCTTTTATTTATCGGATCATGGAGAAATATGGAACGGTACGAACTCATTAAGCGTACGGAAGACCTTTGTAGAAAAGCGGGTTTGCGCTTTCGGCATTATTTATACTTTTCTCTGAAAAATCAATTTCAATTATTGAAAAAGGGAATAATACCCAAAAAAGCAAGGGCTAAGAATTTATCCCATGAAGATATTTTGAAAATCTTCGCGACTACAGATACGATCATAGATTTTCCGAGCTCCTTTCAAACTGGTTTGACCATAAGAACTTTTGAAACACTCGGGGCGGGAAAAAAATTGATGACTACCAATAAGAATATAGTAAACGAACCTTTTTATAATCGTGAATATATCGAGATAATTGACATAAATAATTTTACTTTGAACATTGATTTTATAAAAAATACACCCGCTACTTCAATGGATGAAAAAATTAAAGATTATTCTATTGGAAATTATATCAATAAGCTTTTGCGGTAAATCGTCTTTAATAATTCCCTACTTCAACCATACATACAAAATTCCCGAAGAATATGCTAGACAATAAAACCCTTCTGATCACTGGTGGAACCGGTTCTTTTGGAAACGCGGTATTAAAGCGCTTCCTTCCTACTGACATCAAAGAAATCCGCATTTTCAGCCGCGACGAGAAAAAGCAGGACGACATGAGACAATTATACCGTAATGATAAGATTAAATATTATATCGGTGATACGCGCGATAAAAGAAGCCTGGATTCCGCGATGCATGGTGTAGATTACGTTTTCCAGGCAGCGGCTCTCAAACAGGTGCCATCCTGCGAGTTCTTTCCAATGGAGGCGGTGCGCACCAATATAATTGGATGTGAAAATGTACTGGATAGCGCCCTGGAATATGGTGTGAAAAATGTAATTGTGCTAAGCACCGACAAAGCCGTTTACCCGATAAATGCAATGGGAATGTCTAAAGCTTTAAGCGAAAAAGTGATGGTAGCCAAGAGCCGTAACCTTACCGGAACTGATACGACGTTTTGCGGCACCCGTTACGGCAATGTAATGGCATCAAGAGGTTCAGTAATTCCATTGTTTATCGAACAAATAAAAAAAGGTGAGCCGATCACTATAACTGATCCGACTATGACCCGTTTCATGATGACCCTGGAAGATGCCGTTGATCTCGTGCTGTATGCTTTTAAAAATGGAAAGCAGGGCGACCTGTTTGTTCAGAAAGCACCTGCCGCAACTATCAGCACTTTAGCCCAGGCCATCAAAGAACTGTATAATGCAGATAACCCCATAAAAATTATCGGGACCCGGCACGGAGAGAAAGTTTATGAGGTGCTTGTGAACAGGGAAGACATGTTGAAGGCAGATGATATGGGCGAATTCTACAGGATCCCCGCCGATACCCGCGATCTTAATTACGAAAGCTTTTTCTCGGAGGGGAAAGATGTTTCACAAATTGAAGAATACCATTCACATAATACAGAGCGCCTTGACCTGGAAGGCACCAAAAAGTTATTGCTTAAATTGGATATTATCCGCAAAGATCTAAAGCTATAATTCGATGAAAGCAACTTTGCTCCAGGGAGGTTCTTTTACCGATGACAGGGGCACCCTGAAATTCATCAATGAAGAAATTCCGGGTAATTACAGGAGGTTTTATTTTATTACCAATGCTGATACCGGTATAATAAGGGCATGGCAGGGTCATAAAGAAGAAGAAAAAGGATTTTATGTCATCAATGGAGCATTTACCATAGCCGTCGTAGGCCCTGGCAATTTCGAAGAGCCAGGGAATGATGAAAAGCCGGCATTCTTTCAGCTTACTGCAGAAAATAACCAGTTTTTGCGTGTGCCCGGCGGTAGTTATACGGGCATAAAAGCACAGGCTCCCGGCTCAATCCTCCTGGTACTTTCAGAATTTGACCTGGCTGGTTCTAAAGCCGATGAACGCCGTCAGCCTTTCAATAAATGGGTTGATTGGAATACAATACCTTAAGTTATATGAACATCCGTTTATTAAATTCATCTAAAAGATACGCATGCTTCGAATAGGAATAACCGGGCAAAATGGCTTTATTGGAACACATCTTTTTAATTACCTCGGTTTGCAGGAGGGCGTTGAGCAAATTCATTTTGACAAGATTTTTTTTGAAGATGACGAGCAACTCAGGGATTTCGTGAAAAGATGCGATGTGCTGGTACACCTGGCAGCGATGAACCGGCATAACGATCCTGGTGTACTTTATAAAACCAACGTAGACCTTGTTAAACAATTGGTGGCGGCCATGGAAGCCGAAGCCGTGACACCGCATGTTATTTTCTCATCTTCCACACAGGAAGAACGCGATAATTTATATGGTCGTTCCAAAAAGGAGGGCAGGGAACTCTTTGTTCAATGGGCCGACCGTCAACACGCGAAATTTACCGGAATGGTAGTTCCCAATGTTTTTGGCCCGTTTGGAAACCCTTACTATAATTCGGTAATAGCTACTTTTTCCCACCAGCTTACGCATAACGAAACGCCGAAAATAGAAACGGATGGAACGCTTAAACTTATTTATGTGGGCGAACTGGTGCAGGAAATATGGAGGATCATAAGCAAAGAAATGACACAACCTTTATACATGCTGGCGCATACTGCCGAAGCAAGGGTGTCGGAAATTCTGGCCAAACTAGAATCCTACCGTGACGAATATTTTGAGAATAATATTTTACCTGCGATCAATAGCCGCTTTGAGCTAAATTTATTCAACACCTTCCGTTCGTATTTTGATCATGCAAAACACTATCCCGTATTATTAAAAAAGAATACCGACAACAGGGGCAGTTTTGTGGAAATCGTACGGACATCGTTGGGCGGGCAATTTTCTTTTTCTACTACCCATCCGGGAATTACCCGCGGTGATCATTTCCATACCCGCAAAATAGAGCGTTTTGCGGTCATTAGCGGCAAGGCGTCTATTGAATTACGCCGTATAGGAACAAGTGATGTCCTGCATTTTGACCTCGATGGCGAAAACCCGGCCTTCGTCGATATGCCGGTTTGGTATACACACAATATTACCAATACAGGCGGGCAGGAACTTTTAACGTTATTCTGGATCAATGAATTTTTTGATCCTGCAGATCCTGATACTTATTTTGTAAAAGTATAAGAAAACATAAAATATTAATTTTTGAAAAAATATCTCAATAATCCTGCACTTCGTTAACCGGGCAAGGCCTATATTATTATGACGCATACAAAATTAAAAATTGTAACTATAGTTGGCACACGGCCGGAAATTATAAGGTTATCGCGTACAATGGCCCGGCTCGATGAATTTACCAACCAGGTAATCGTGCATACCGGGCAGAACTACGATTACGAATTAAATGAGGTTTTCTGGAATGAACTGGAATTACGAAAACCCGATCATTTTTTAGAAGTCGACACCTCGTCAATGGGAGCAACCATTGGCGATATTTTACGAAAAACAGAAGCATTGCTTCAAAAAGAAAAGCCCGATGGCTTATTGGTATTGGGCGATACCAATTCCTGTCTTTCGGCATATATTGCCAAAAGAATGCACATCCCGGTATTTCATATGGAGGCCGGAAACCGCAGCTTTGATTTTAACGTGCCCGAAGAAACCAACCGGCGGATAATAGACCATATTGCAGACTTCAATTTAGTATATACCGAGCATGCCCGCAGGCATCTTTTAAGCGAAGGACTCCCCCACCGGCGTATTTATCTTACGGGATCGCCAATGCGTGAAGTATTGAATTTTTATGAGTCCAAAATAAATAAATCAGGAATTCTACCGTTATTGGGCCTTGAAAGGGGGAAGTATTTCGTAGTATCCACCCATCGCGAAGAAAATGTCGACAATCCGGAGAACCTTAAAAAAATACTCATTGTATTGGAAGAGCTGGCAAACGTATATGATTTGCCTATCATTGTGAGCACACATCCACGTACGCGTAAACGTATTGAGCAATCTGGGCAGGAAGCAACCAATAAAAATATTCAGTTCTTAAAACCATTTGGGTTCCTGGATTATGTGCATTTGCAAAAGCACGCATTGTGCACCTTATCCGACAGCGGAACGATCAGTGAGGAGTCTTCGATCTTAGGGTTTCCTGCTATATCACTTAGACAGTCTATGGAACGTCCCGAAGCACAGGATACAGGATCTATAATACTTACAGGTTTTGACCCCGATGTGATACTTAATTCGATCTCTCTCACAATAAAAGAGAAGTACGAACGTAAAATAAACAGCATCCCTGCAGATTACCTTATTGAGGATACTTCATGGAGAGTAGTTAAATTAGTGGTAGGGAATACAAAATTGAGCAACAAATGGTGGGGAATTAAGTCATGAAATTAATTTTTGTTTCTTCGGGCCAATATCCCAACGGCGGAGCCGCCACAAACAGGCACCTGGCTTATGCAAAAGGGTTGATGGAGCTAGGGCATGAAGTTGAATTCCTGTTGTTAAGCAAACAACTTTGGAGCGAGATAGTACCCGATGTGGACGGCATTAAGTTCACCTGTGTATATATTCAGCCCGCTAATAAACCCACAAAAATTAACAAGGCCCGCTCACTTTTCAATAGTATCGGTAAAGCGAACGAAAAAATAATTGCGGCCCATAAAAGCGGGGCCATCAGGGCACTGATCATACTTGACGTAAGTGCACCCATATTAATTCCATTGCTGAGAAATGCGAAAAAGCTGCGTTTAAAAGTCTTTCATGAGCGCACTGAATATCCTTTTGTTGTTTCCTCGAAAACGATACCGGGTAAAATAGACCTTTATATCTATTTAAAATTTCTCATAAAAAAATTTGATGGCATATACGTCATTAATAATGCCTTAAAAAATTACTTCACTGCAATTACCAATAACAAAGTACCGGTTATTGTAATTAATATGATCGTGGATCCGGCAAGGTTTGAATGCAACAGGTTGGCGGGGGAAAAAACGATCATTACCTTTTGCGGCAGCCTCGACGGCGATAAAGACGGCGTTCCGATCCTCATAGAGTCTTTTGCAATGATCGCAGAGGAGTTCCCGTCCCTGAAATTACAATTAATAGGCTCCCTAAATAAAGAAGCAACAAGGCAAAGTATTGAAGGCCTGATACAAAAATTACAGATAAAGGACAGGGTTATTGTTACTGGATCGGTAAAACGCGATGCGGTGCCGGCATTACTTTGCAATTCTGACATTCTTGCCCTCGCAAGGCCAGCCAATAAACAGGCTGAAGGCGGGTTTCCAACAAAATTAGGTGAGTACCTGGCAACCGGAAATACCGTTGTGGTGACAAATGTGGGCGAGATCGGCCTATTTTTAAAAGACAAGGTAAATGCGTTTATATCGGAACCCGGCAACCCAGGTAAATTTTCCGAAAAATTGCGCGAAGCTTTATTAGATAATAATTCAGGCAGGATAGGAGCCGAGGGAAAAAAATTGGTATACGATGAATTCAATTATCTAACGCAGGCCAGGGTTCTTGAGAAATTGTTTCTTGAGATAAAGTGAACCAGGAATGAGAAATTATGAATAGGAAAATCAATAAGCCTGCGACATCTGTTTGTATAGAATCACCGCTGCTTTCCGATTTATTGACTGGTTTTTACTTATTATTTTTTTGCCGTTATTTCAATGAAGGATAAAAAATGGATGCTATTCAATTAAATATTGCCGGAGATTTATTTTTGGGTGGAAAATTGGAACCCATTGCAGAAAAAGATCCCGAATCACTTTTTGATCAAAAAATTTTAGGACTATTTGCCGGTGCGGATTTCAATATCGTAAATCTTGAAAGTCCATTAACCACCGCATCTGAAGACCAGAAAATAGTTAAAACAGGTCCGAATTTGAAAGCCTCCCCCCGGACGGCAGGTGTTTTGGATCTGTTGAAAATCAATTTGGCTACCCTTGCCAATAACCACATCTATGATTATGGAGACCAGGGATTGGCCGATACGCTGGAGTTGTGTAAAATACATAATATAGCGACAGTTGGTGCAGGGCCAACATTAATTGAAGCGTCGAAGATCTTTTTAAAAAAGATCGGGCACCATACTATTGCGTTCGTAAATATTGCTGAAAATGAGTGGGGAAATGCCAATGCCGGTCATGGAGGAGCAAACCCTATGAACATAATTGCCAACACAAGATCAATACGTGAAGCAAAAAAACTGGCTGAGATCGTGATCCTTATCATTCACGGCGGCCATGAATATTATCATTATCCAAGCCCGCGGATGGTAGACCAATACAGGTATTATGCCGAACAGGGAGCGTCTGTAATAATAAGCCACCATGCCCACTACCTTAGTGGTTATGAGACCTACGAAGGAGTACCGATCTTTTATGGGCTGGGAAATTTTCTTTTCCATACGCCAAACGCTTCCAAAGGATGGCTTGAGGGTTTATTATTGAACCTCCGGATCAGCCCGGAAAAAGAGATCGCCTGGCAGTTGCATCCTTTCCGGCAAGGTAAAGAAGATTTTAAAGTGGCGTTACTGGAAGGAGAAGAAAAAGTGATGGTAGAAAATGAGATCGCACAGATTAACGCCGTAATAGCCAACGCCGAAAAGTTAGAAGAGAAGTTTGCAGAACTTGTGGAAAGCCAAAAGAAATATGTATTATCAATGTTTAGCACCTCTTACCTTATAAATCAGCGGTATTTCAGGTCTGCAATACGTAAACTAGGTATGGAACGACTTTTTTTAAGAAGAAGCCAGTTAAAATCAATCATGAATTATTCGCGTTGCGAGGCGCATAAAGATATAACCTTTGCAATTCTACTTAAATACTTAAAGGCAAAATGATACCTTTTATCACGGTTCTATTAACAGTCTCTGTATTATAACCATGCTTTTCGGGAATTAGATCAATTAAATATATACTTTCGAAGTAATGTTTAGTGCCGGTCATAAAATAACGCAGAAGAAAAAGACTTTCGACAACATTATCAAGTAGATTTGAAACTTTCTTTTCAATGAATAAAAATATTACTATTAATAACCCTAATAAAAAGCGAGTATAACAATGAAATTGCCCAAATTTTTAAAAACCAGGTATTATATATCCCGCGATAGGAAGGAACTAAATGCAGTTGAAAAAAATGTTTGTGACACATCTAATCTTAGAAATAAAAGTGATTTATCAATAGAAAACCTGTTTAAATCAACCGAAATAGAAAATTTGTGGAAAGATTCAAAAAAAGAAATTGACTTTTTTACAATCCCGGACGGGTCGGGAGGTGTTAACCCGGGAGATAGAAGGGCATTGTATTACCTGATCAGTAAACTTAAGCCATCTTCAATTCTGGAGGTCGGTACCCATATTGGCGCATCAACACTCCATATCGCTTCTGCACTCTATATGAGCCAGATAAAACATGGACAAAAAGCCCATCTGACAACGGTAGATATCCTGGATGTGAATTCAACAGTTACAAAGCCATGGTTAACTTTTGGAACGAAATATTCACCATCTGAGATGATTAATAAGTTCAATTACGGTTCTTTTGTAACATTTATTGCAGATACATCGCTTCATTTTGCTTCAACAAGTAAGCAGAAATTTGATTTTATCTTCCTTGATCCATTGGCTGAGTTGGGTCGTCGCTTCAGGA
>JBDTLZ010000191.1:0-6324 GCA_039934515.1 Ginsengibacter sp. | reverse complement strand
CCCTTTAGGGGTTAGGGGCAAGAGCGACAAATTGGAATGCGCCCCTTAAAACGACATAATCCTATATAAAAAAGAATCTAATAACTTTATAATAAATTCCACAATGAAAAAAATTAACTGGGGTATAATTGGCTGCGGCGATGTAACTGAACTTAAAAGTGGCCCGTCTTTTGGCAAAGTTAAAAATTCATCACTTGTCGCAGTAATGAGAAGAGATGCAGAAAAAGCCAAAGATTACGCCCAACGGCATCATGTTCCCAAATGGTATAACGATGCTGCGGCGCTTATCAATGATCCTGAGATCAATGCTGTTTATATTGCCACTCCTCCATCTTCTCATGAAGAATATGCACTTGCAGCAATCGATGCCGGGAAACCTGTATATGTTGAAAAACCTATGGCGCTAAATTTTACTTCTGCCATAAAGATGAAGAATGCCGCTGCTGAAAAAAATATTAAATTAGTTATCGCACATTACCGCCGTGAACAGCCCTATTTTAAAAAAATAAAGCAACTACTGGATGAAAAATCTATCGGGGAGGTAAGATTTGCCAGGCTTGATTTTTACCGGAAGTTGCTGTCAGTTGAAGATCTTGCACTTCCTAAAAATTCCTGGCGGGTTGATACTTCTGTTGCCGGCGGAGGGCTTTTCCATGACCTCGCCCCCCACCAGCTGGATCTCATGCTATATTTTTTTGGCGTGCCTGAAAGGGTATCGGGTTTTTCTGCAAATCAATCACGGCAGTACAATGCTGATGATATTGTAAGCGGCAATCTTATTTTCAAAAGTGATGTACTATTTAGTGGCCTTTGGTGCTTCAATGCCGATAGTCAAAACGAACGGGATTGTTGTGAAATATGCGGCTCTGAAGGAAAACTAAGTTTTAGTGTTTTTGGGCAGCAAAAATTAAGCGTTACCAAAAACAGGGAAAATGAAATCATCTTTTTCAAGCCATTAAAACATGTACAGCAACCTATGATTGAAAAAGTTGTTGAATATTTTTTAGACGAAGCCCCAAATCCCTGCAATGCCGGGGATGGCGCTGAAGTTATGCGCATTATGGATAAGTTTACCGGCATATAGCCATCAACTAAGGGACAAAGCCGGATGGGCAGCCTGTTAATTCCGGGCGGTATTATATTATTACAACTGCTTATCCAATACTGCGAGCCAGTCAATCATGCGACTGGTAAACCCATACTCATTATCAAACCAGGCGACGATATTAAGATGGTTACCGGTCACAGATGTAAGCGTGCCGTCAATAATCCCGGAATGCTGATTTCCCTTTATATCCAATGAAACTACCGGTTCTTCCGTATAATCAAGAATCCCGGAATATTCATTTTGAGCGGCTTTTTTGAAAAGGAAGTTTACTTGTTCAGCGCTCACCTCGTCTTTCAATTGTATCGAAAATACAGCCATTGCGCCGTTGGCCACAGGTACTCTTATAGAAAATGCCGCAATCTTATCCTGCATTGCAGGCATTAAACGTTCCAGCGATTTATGGAGGTCAATTTCAACAGGAATGATGGATTCTGCTGCGGCTCTTCCACGCCTGAAATTATTATTAGGTGCATCTACAAGTTCCTGTCGTGAAGTATAAGAATGGAGAATAGTCAAATGCGCAGAATTGATGCTGATTGAATTAAGAATGTAAAGAATGTGAATTGAACAATTGGTCATGCAGCCACCCGGAGAAATAATATTTATTTCCGGTGTTAATCTTGTTTGATTAAATCCATAAATAAGCAATGGAATATCTGCAGCCCCTGTTGTTGACAGCAAAACTTTTTTTGCCCCGGCCTGTATATGCTTTTCAGCGCCCGCTTTACTCGTAAAATTGCCGGTACATTCAAGTACTACATCAATATCCAGGTCTTTCCAGGGTAGTTCTGCCGGCGCGGTCGTTTGAAATACCGCTATTTTCTGGTTACATACCGTTAAATACCCGTTATGCATGGCTATGTCATTTCTAAAAGTCCCATATACCGAATCATATTTAATAAGGTAGGCAAGATTATCAGCGTTCATTGTATCGTTCACGGCGATGACCTTAAACTGATTTTTTTCTATCAGCCTTCTGAATAAAAGTCGTCCAATGCGGCCCATTCCATTTATTGCGATGCGCATAAGCAGGAGTTGCTTGGTTTGTTATTTGTAACGAATAATTCCAGTATTGTTTTATTCCCGCATCAACGGGTGGCCGGTATTTGAAAGCCGGCGCTTTGATTAGCCAACATCAGACCCTGACATAAATCTTCCTCCTGTCAAGCCAGTAGCCTACACTCCAGCAAAGTAACATATAGGCAATTGCAAAAAGCAAAGAGCCCATATACCCTCCTGCGAGACTAAAAATATGCTGATATATCCATCTCAACAAATTCGAATTACCTCCGGCAGGTATCATATAAAGTATGGTAACCAGCAATTCCGAAAGTAAATAAATAAATAATGGATTTTTCCCAAAAACCTGGAAAAATCCTGTCCAGCTCACTTTCTTTTCAAACTGTATAATGTAGGTGAGAACGGCTATTATGATGCAATCCAAACCAATGGTATATACCACAAAACTACTTGTCCATAATTTTTTATTGATAGGAAATAACAGATCCCAGAAATAACCAGCTACCAATAACGCAAAACCTGCCAGCAATAATTTAGTTAATCCTTCATAGGAGTTTCCTTTTTGCTGTATCCACCTTCCAACAATAAAACCACCTACTACATTGCCAATGGCGGGCAATGTGCTCAGCCAGCCTTCAGGTTCAAAAGCTATTCCTTCACCGTGATACATATGGTTTTCACCCATCAGGAATTTATCAATTTTAAAGCCTGTATTTCCCTGCAAACTCAACGGATCGGCTGCATCACCAAACCAGTATAGGAGGATCCAGTATAAAAAAAGCAATGCCACAGAAATGATCACTGATGTACGCACTTTAAAAAAATAAATCATAAGTGCAGCAATGCCATAACATAAAGCGATTCTTTGCAAAACGCCCATTATCCTTGTATTCCTTATCGGGGCAGCAATGATGTTATGGTTCTTATCAAGATCGAAAAAAGGGAACCAATACATCAGATAGCCTAATAGAAAAATAAGGATGGTACGTTTCAAAATTTTCCAAACTACTTCTGATTGCCTCATATTCCCCCATTTATGCATAACAAAGCTTTTAGCATTTCCCATTGCAAATAAAAAGGAAGGAAATACAAGGTCGGTTGGCGTAAAGCCGTTCCATTTTGCATGAAGCAATGGAGAAAATGTGGTATCAGAATTTCCCGGTGTGTTTACAATGATCATAAAACAAATAGTCATTCCCCTGAATACATCCAATGAAATATTTCTTTGCTGTAATGTCGAAACTTTTGGAGTTGTAGCCATACTTACATTAATTTTTTAAAAGTAAAAACATGCCAATTGAATTTAAATATACACCATAATCGTTTTAACCAGATTAGCAATTTAATGGGATTTATCAGCAAAGCTGGGAGGTAACCCGGTGGGATTTAAAACCCACAAAAAAATTGTTTCCCATATGAGGCTGGAAATCGGCCGAAGGTCATTTCTCTGAATAGAAAGCCTCCGTGCGCAGAGATTTACCTTTAGATGGATCCGAGTTCTTGTTGAGCAGTATTTTACCGATGAAGCCTAATAATTTAGGCTCTTTTAATTTCCGCCATATCATCACTGTTTTTTTTACATGATTCGAGGTAAAGGTCCTGTATAGCAACAGGCCCTTACCGGCAGATTCGGATTTTTAAATGAGGCTTCAATTTTCTATAGATAAAGTATTCAAACCGGACGGGGCATCTGTAACCAGCTATTGAGGTTCAGTAAGTAACACCGGCCGCAGATCCGGCAGTAACCCGGAATTTGTAATTGCAGGCTTAAAATCCTTCGACTTTAAATGGGTGAAGCGAATATAGAAATAGGATGGGATAATGAGAATAGCTTAAAATAAAAATGCAACAAATGTCTTTTTCATAGATCGCTTCCGGGAAACAAGGTCCCATTCATTCTATGTTCCGGCTGTATTCCATTTGAACCATTTTATACCCAAAAAGGAAAACGCAAAAGCATAAACAAGAGATGCCAGTAACGCCATAGAACTTTGGCTATCCCAGGAAGATGGTTCCATACCTGCAGCGATGATAGTTTTTACGGTACCAAAAGGAGACCAATGAATAAAAAGCCTTAACTGCTCTCCGAACAGGCCTAGTTCTCCAAACATTCCCAATGTGATCAATGCAATATAAACAAGCCGGGTTGTTGAGTTTACAGTTTCCGCACTTTTAACAAGCCCAACAATCATCTGACCAAGGCTCAGGTAGAGTGCACCACCGATAAATGCAGTGAAAAAAGTAAGTACATAACCTGGCGCCGTCAAGGTAATCTTATCATAATTATGCCCGATTATAAAAACAAACAGGGTTAACAAAATAATCATCGCAAGTTGTATGATAAGCCGGCTAAGCATAATAAAATAGGAAGGAACGGGCGTAACCCTTAACCGTTGAAATACACCTTTATCACGGTCACGCGCAATCGAAGTTGCATATCCCATCAGTCCAATTGATGTAAGGCCGATGGTCATGGAGATCGACAGAACAAAAGATCCTCCGAATTTATCGACAAGCCCTTTCCATGAAATTAAAATAATAACCGGTACCAAAAGTGACATGCTAACGGCCCGCCGGTTGCGCCATTGTGTTGTAAAATCTGCGCGCAACAAGGATGAGAATGCATCAGAAGTTTTAGGTATAATGGTTTCCATTTTAATTGTTTTATGAACGAATGGCTCTGCCTGTAAGGCCAATGAATACATCTTCAAGCGTTATCTTGCCTTTCCGGGATACACTGATAACATTTGGATCATTGCGGTGTAGATCAATTAATGCCTGTGGGGTATTGATGGCAATTACCTGCCCGTGATCAATAATGGCAATCCTATCGCATACAGCTTCTGCCTCTTCCATAGAATGGGTCGTTAACAACACTGCATGGCCTTTCTCACGGATGGCCTCTATACGTTCCCACAACTGGCGTCGCGATTGCGGATCAAGCCCTGAAGTTGGTTCATCGAGGAGAACAAGAACGGGGTCATGGATTGTAGCAATTACCAGCGAAACTCTTTGCTGTTGCCCGCCTGATAATTGCCCGAATTTCTTCGTCGCAGATTCCTCCAACTTAATATTCTGGAGGATCGCATTTAGTTTTTCATTGGTAAGAGAAACGCCATAAATACCTGCATATAGCCTGATAATTTCTGTAATAGTGAGTTCGGGTTGAAAGCTGGTCGCCTGCAACTGCACGCCCATATTTGCACGGGCATGAAGTGGTTGTTTGCGTATGTTAAAACCTGCTACCGAAATTTCACCTGACTGAGGCTTTACCAATCCTTCGACAGCGCTTAAAGTGCTGGTTTTACCGGCACCATTCGGCCCGAGAAATCCAAATATTTCTCCGGAGTTTACCTCAAATGCTACCTCACGTACTGCCTGGAATTTTCCGTAAAAGACATTAAGGCCTGCCACCCTCAGAACCGGAGAGCCATTTTGATTATCCATTTAGTACTTTTAAATATGCTACATTTTTATAGGGTAAATGTAAATGATCCTGTAAAAGATTACCGCAGGAAAATTAATTGATTCCGCAACAGTACAATATTTTATCATTCCTGGGTCACTATATTGGCTATTCTCTATATTTCAAGTGTCTCCAGGTACACCAGGACATCCATAAAATCTGTCCATGAGCTTTGCCATTTTTTCTTCGCCTCATTAAGTTTTTCATGATGCTCTTCACCAAGGTTTCCTTTGTTTTTTAAATACGCATCAATCTTTTCCAGGGACTGTTTATTCAGTGCTTCCAGTTCTTGAGTATGTTCCATGTTTTTAGATTTTAATTAAAATTACACAATAAGACCGTTGTATATAACTGCCAGTATTTTCCAATAAAAGCAATTGCTTTTCCATCTTTTAAAATCGGCACTGCCGCCAAAGCATTTTCTATTTTAGATTTATGAAGAGCAGTATGAATTTCTTTGCTGTTTCTCATGGTATCCTCCGTTTCATTTGCTGCATAAAATCTGTACCTGCCTCGTGATTTAAAAAAGGCTTCTACAAAAGAAAGGAGATCCAAAGATGGGTCACCCGTCGAAAAAATATTGGATCGTATCAACTATTTTCCCATTACGGGAAGGAAAAAAGACCATCAGCAAAATTTTATTTCCGCTTCATTTCGCATTAAGCAACATGCGGGCAATGCAAAATTATAGATTTGTGTTTTGAGTTGCCGGGTGTTACCTGTAAAATCA
>JBDTLZ010000190.1:0-82065 GCA_039934515.1 Ginsengibacter sp. | reverse complement strand
GCGAGTAATTTTACATTGTACCTTTTTGATCACCCGGAGTTTGACCCTGAATTCAAAGCTGATATTCCCAAACTGATAAAATGGACTGAAACGAATTTTATCAATCGTTGCGCTCCCGGTGAACCGGCCAATCAATGGGGCGCTAATATCGTGGGCGAACAGGATTCATTCCTGGTTAAAATGGATTATCAAACTGCCAGGTACGCTGCCGAATGTGCCAGATGGTATTCTATATCGGGCGATTCCTCATATAAAGAAAAAGCTTACCGCAGTTTAAACTGGGTCACCTATTGCAGCGATTCTTTGGGAATGGCTTTTGAAAGTCCCTTAAGTAAGGGAATCACCAGTTGGTGGTCTGATTGTTATGGCGAAGGGCCGAGGATGTTTTATCATGCCCTGGCGGCTGTGCCCGAATGGGCTCCCGTTGGGGAAGATCACCTGCTATATTCAGAGGGAGTTCTTAAGAACATAATCTATGGCAAAAACAAGGTGCAATATACGCCGTCAAATACCGGTATGGAATATTTAAAACTTTCGTTCAAACCAGCATTGATAACAATAGCAGGTGTGGCGATAAACGCAGGATCTACCTTAACCAAAGAGGGGTATGTGTTAAAGCCACTTGATGATGGTGGTTATTCGCTTGCCATCAGAAGATCAAGGGCAGGAACTGTAACCATAAAATAGAATCGCACGCATCGCAACTTGTGTACATTCTTAACCAGTTTTTCCTGTTAGCTTTATTTAGCTGCAATCTGGCATGTGTGTTATAATCACCTGGATATAACAATAATATGCTGACGTTCATACCCGGCACCTTTCGCCCGTTAATACTACCGTTGGCATATATTTTCACCCCGGTATTTAGGGTTAATCGTACTTTGATGTTCAAATTATTTACCTAAAATCAATTGTATGAGACAAAAAAAATTATCTGCTACTTCAGCAATACTTATGCTGATTGCGTTGGTTTCAACAACAGCTTTTTCACAGGTTACCCTGCCGCGCAATCCCAGTCCTGCTGCTACGGTAATTCAAACTATTGGAATATCCACCATAACAGTAAAATATTCCCGTCCATCGGTAAAAGGCCGCGAAGTGTGGGGCGGCGTTGTTCCGTATGGATGGAATGTACAGGGATTTGGTGCAGGAAACTCCGCTCCGTGGCGCGCAGGTGCCAATGAAAATACCATAGTTCAATTTTCACACGACGCTAAAGTGGAAGGACAACCGGTACCGGCAGGTTCTTATGGTTTAAGTTTTGTAATCAACAAGGATAATACCGGCGAGGTTATCTTATCAAAAGATTACAAATCATGGGGAAGTTTTTTTTATGACCCCAAACAAGACCTTATGAGAGCCAAAATTCAAATAAGAGAAACACCACAAACCGAAATGCTCACTTATGATTTTATCAATAATACCAAGACTTCATCGGAGCTTGTGCTTGACTGGGAAAAAAAGCAGTTCCCGGTAAAAATAGAATTTGACGTAGATAATATTGTAATTGCAAATGCCGAAGCAGAATTGAAAGGAGCTACCGGGTTTAGCTGGCAGGGTCCTGGAAGTGCTGCCAACTACTGCCTTCAAAACAAAGTAAACCTTGAACAGGGGCTTAAATGGATTGACCAGGCAATAGCTCAAAATAATAGCTTTGCAACCTTAAGCACCAAATCAAACATTTTGAAAGAAATGGGTAAAACGCAGGATGCCGAAAAAATTATGACGGATGCCACTGCGATTGCAACTGAATTTGAACTGAACAATTATGGTTATCAAATGCTCCAGGCTGGAAACATCGATAAGGCAATTGAAGCACTTGCCCTAAACGCCCAACGTCATCCAAAAAGCGCCAATACCTGGGACAGCCTGGGTGAAGCTTACGCTACAAAAGGTGATAAGAAGAATGCTATCATAAACTTTAAAAAATCATTAAGCCTGAATCCGCCGGCAAATGTGAAGGCAAATTCTGAAAAATTCCTTCACCAGTTAGGTGCGATGTAAAAACCATGCTTACTTGTTTTTAACTTTTGGAAAGTTTCCCACTTTCCAAAAGTTATTTTTCCATCTGGTCAATTACTTTTTGAGTTACACCAGTAAATGAAAAACCGCCATCATGAAAGAGGTTTTGCATAGTAACATACCGGGTAAGATCGCTGAATAATGTGACACAATAATTAGCACAATCTTCACCTGTGGCATTGCCCATGGGGCTCATTTTTTCGGCATAAGATATAAAACCCTCAAAACCTTTAACACCACTTCCCGCTGTAGTGCGTGTGGGTGATTGGGAAACTGTATTAACCCGCACATGTTTCTTCAGTGCGTAATGATAGCCAAAACTGCGGGCCACACTTTCAAGTAAGGCTTTTGCATCAGCCATTTCATTGTAATCGGGAAATACCCTTTGAGCGGCAATATAAGTGAGTGCTACAACACTGCCCCACTCGTTTATTAGATCAAGCTTCATAGCTGTGGCCAACAATCGATGAAGGCTCATTGCGGAAATATCAAGCGTTTTCTGATTAAATCCATAATCAATTTCTGTATATTGTTTCCCCTTACGAACATTGAGACTCATTCCTATGGAATGCAAAATAAAGTCAACACCTCCTCCAAAATGTTCCTTTGTCTTTGTAAGTAAGTTGATCATATCATCGTTACTGCTAACATCGCAGGCGATCACAGGGGCATTTACAATTTCAGCGAGCTTATTAATTTCTCCCATACGCATTGCTACAGGCGCATTACTGAGCACTAATCGGGCACCCTCTTCATGGCAGCGTAATGCAGTTTTCCAGGCAATCGATTTTTCATCAAGGGCACCGAAAATAATTCCTTTTTTTCCTTTGAGTAAGTTATATGGCATCGTTAATTGGTTTACCTGGTTCTTTTAATTAGTGCAATTCCCGGAATTCGAGTAATTCATGTAATAAACTTGTCTTCCAATAAAAACCCGTGTTTGTAAAAATAGTATACTTAATGTTGAAAGAAAAAATCTTTACCCTCAATAAGCAGAAAGCCAAGGGCGAGAATAATTAAAAAAACACTTCCAAACGAAAGTAACAGCAACAGTAAAAAAAGCCCCATGTTACCACGTACCCTGATCTTTGATTTAAGAAAATCTATGACGACGTAACCAAGATACATTGCCAGTAATATCATCAATAATACCAGCATTTTTTTTAAAAAGATCATGTGGCTATTGCTATTTTTTCCTGAACAAATGGATGCGGCTGTGGCATTGACAACCAGCTTATTATACCAACTGGTTTACCACTTAATTACGAGGCTGGCAACCTCTTAAGGAATTAATTGTTCAGCCCGGCAGCCATCGTTTCAATTCCCGATCATTTCCCGGGCATTTTCAAAAGCTGCTGCGGTAGGCCTTTCACCACTTAACATGGTAGCAATGGTTGTAATTCTTTCATCGGCGCTCAGTTGCCTGATCGATGTAATGATCCTGTCATGGCTAATCTCTTTAAATACAAAAAAATGAGTATCGGCCTTTGCTGCAATCTGTGGCTGATGGGTTATTGAAATTACCTGGTGGCCTGCCGAAAGGTCTTTCATAATCATCCCTACCCGTCGTGCCGCTTCACCACTGATACCACTATCGATCTCGTCAAAAATTAATACAGGCAATTGCACACTTTTGGCAACCAGCGATTTGATACTGAGCATCAGGCGGCTTAACTCCCCTCCGCTGGCCACCTTTCTTAAAGGCTCAAAGTGGCTGGTCTTTCCTTCATGGCCCGATGGAAGGTTGGCATCAAATAAAAATTCCAATGAGCTGTTTCCAAAAGGATGTAAAGTGCTTGCAGGTTGTATGTCCACCTTGATTTGTGCGTTTGGCATCCCAACCTGGCTAAGAATTGTATTCACTTTTTCTTCAAAAGGTTTCGCTTGCTTTCGTCTCCTTGCAGAAATTTTTTCTGCAATCTGCCACGCTTCTTTTTGTAATTCAGCGAGGCGTATTTCTTTTCCGGAAATAGAATCTGCCAGGTTGATTATTTTTTCCACCCCCTTCGCCAGGCGATCTTTTATTTCAAGCAATTGCGCAGTTGTGGTTACCCCGTGTTTCTTTAAAAGTCTGTAACCTTCTGCCATACGTTCATTCAGGAGAGTAATTTTGCCTGCGTCATATGACACGGTATTGTTGATGGCGTCAATTTCGCCAGCGATATCCTGCATTTCAATCTGGATCGACTGCAATCGTTTCGTTAATGTTTCTATGCCACTGTGAAAGCTTTTCAGCGCCTGTAGTTTATTGCTGATAGATTTAATTTCAGGTACTAGAGGCCTGTCACTTTCTTCCAGTTCAAAATAAATTCCCGTAAGAACATCCTTGATATTTTCGGCATTGCTCATCACTTTGATTTCTAAATCGATATTTTCAATTTCGTGCTCATAAAACCTGGCTTCTTCTAATTCGTCAAATAAAAATTTATTGTAATCCAGCTCTTTATTTGCAACCCGCTGCTCATTTACGAGGATCTCCAGTTCTTTAAGCACATTTCGGTAGTTTCTATACACGGCCTGGTAATGCTCCATATCTTTTAAATTGCCTGCCAGCGCATCGATCACTTCTCTTTGAAAATCATTATCGCCCAGTTCGACCGTATCAAACTGCTGGTGCAGATCAACAAGCAAAGACGACAATTGTTTCAACTGGCCCAGGCCCACAGGTGTGTCGTTAATAAAAGCCCGTGATTTTCCATTTATATTGATTTCACGGCGTATCACAATTTCATCATTACCATCCAGTTCATTTTCCTGCAAAAATTCTTTGATTAATTTGTGGCTCGTATTAAATGTACCCTCAATAAAACATTTTTTTTCTTTATTAAGCAAAACGGAAGAATCGGCCCTCTCGCCCAAAATAAGGCTGAGGGCTCCCATCAAAATACTTTTACCAGCGCCGGTCTCCCCTGTAATAATGTTCAGGTGTGGCGAAAAATCTATTGTGATAGCATCAATTATTGCATAATTCTGTATGTGTAATTGTTGAAGCATTTGAAAAGCAAATTACATCAATTCCTTTTTTGTTGGCGATTTCTATTGATTTCATTCCCCTGATCTTTTTAAACACAAAAAAGGGTGCATAAAGCACCCCTGGTAATTTATCGAGATCAAAATAGAATTACTTTATTTCAACAGCATTGTTTAACTCATCATCAACGAGAATACGCCCGCAATTTTCACAAACAATGATTTTTTTGCGCTGTTTAATATCGCTTTGTTTTTGCGGCGGAATCGCATTGAAGCAGCCACCGCATGAATCGCGTTCTACAGGAACCACGGCAAGGCCGTTACGATAATTCTTACGTATCCTATCGTAGCTCACCAACAACCTCTCGTCAACATGTTCCCTCGCCGCAGTAGCTTCCTTATTATAATTTTTTTCTTCTTTATCAGTTTCGGTAATGATCTTTTCAAGCTCACCCTTTTTACCTTTTAAATTGGATTCTTTTGTTGCAACCGCTTTCTTTGCCAATTCCAGTTGTTTGCCTTTTTCTGCGATATCCTCTGTTGCATCTTTGATGTGCTTCTCAGCAAGTTTTACTTCCAGGGTCTGCATTTCAATCTCTTTATTGATCGCTTCAAACTCCCGGTTATTTTTAACGTTGTCACTTTGCTTTTCATATTTTTTGATAAGCTCCTGTGAATCTTTGATCACTGTTTTTTTATCTTCGATAAACTGCTGCATTCCGTTTATTTCTTCTTCGATACGATTTTGCCGGGCGTGCAGGCCTGCGATTTCGTCTTCAAGATCGCTAACCTCAATAGGCAGTTCACCTTTCAAAATCTGGATG
This sequence comes from Ginsengibacter sp., assembly GCA_039934515.1. Classification (GTDB taxonomy): domain Bacteria; phylum Bacteroidota; class Bacteroidia; order Chitinophagales; family Chitinophagaceae; genus Ginsengibacter. The sequence continues at coordinate 76,249 of JBDTLZ010000190.1, read as the reverse complement.
CCGTCCAGCTTACTGTCAATTTTTTGCAGTTTTACAAGAGATGATAATTTTTCTTCTACAGAATAATCTTTTACTTGTGCCATATATTATTAATGATTTTTTTGTGCATTTATACAGCTGTTAAGTACCACCGGTTTATATGTAATAATTTACCGGATTGGTCTTAATTTCTGTTTTAAGGACGGCAAAGTTACGAAATTTTTGCTGTAAAATATCAGCTAAAAGTTCAATTGTAAACTGCTCACTTTCGTAATGGCCGATATCTGCCAGTAAAATGGTGCCGTCTGCGTCAAAAAACTCGTGGTATTTCACATCAGATGTGATATATACCCCTGCTCCACTGGCCTTTGCCGCAGGAAGCAAAAAAATACCGGCACCCCCACACACGGCTGCTTTGGTGAGTTGTAAACCAGGAAAAGTGGTATGACGAATCACCTTGAGGTCGAATGCGGTTTTAAGTCTTAAAAATAATTCCTCCGCCGCCATCGGTTCGGAAAAACTACCTACAAGCCCGCTCCCGATACCACTATGCCGGTTGTCTAATGTATAAATATCATAGGCCACTTCTTCGTAAGGGTGTGCTTCTTTAAGTGACCGTATAAGTGCACTTTGGATGTAACCAGGAAAAATGACTTCTATTTTAACCTCATTTTCTTCATGCCGTTCTTCCAACCTGCCTACATATGGTTCAGCGCCTTCACCGGCTTTGAATGTTCCCAATCCATTTGAATTGAAACTACATTCGCTGTATTTACCCAGGCTTCCCGCCCCGGTTCTAAATAATGCATTTCGCATAAATTCTGCATTTACCTGCGGGCAAAAAGTAACCAGCTTTTTTAAAACACCTTCCCTCGGAACTAGAACTTGTGTATCCAGCAGGCCTAATTTTTGTGCTATTTTTTGATTGACTCCATTGACTACATTATCCAGGTTCGTATGTATGGCGTATATGGCGATATTATTTTTTATCGCAGCAATAACTGCACGTTCCACATAACTATTTCCGTTTATTTTTTTTAGCCCTTTGAAAATAACCGGGTGATGAGCCACTATAAGATTGCACTTTTTTCTTACGGCCTCTTCCAATACTGCTTCCGTGACGTCCAGCGTTGTAAGGATGCCTGAACAGTCATCGTCCGAATTGCCAATAAGCAGGCCTGCATTATCATAATCTTCCTGTAAACTTACATTTGCATAGTCTTCAAGACAATTTATTACCTCACTTATTTTCATTAATTTTTTGCGTAAAGATACTTTTTACCTGATACTTGATACGCTATAGCGGGATAATATCCCGGGCAGAGGATCCCAGGGTCGAAGAGTACCTGGTAACGGGTTCCCTTACAATTATCAATTATCATTTCCAGGATTTAAGGTTAGAACCTTGGACATCTTACTGCCTCCCTCGAGGGGTTATTATCGAAATATTTAATGTAGGAAAGAGACAATTCAAAACCACCACGCGTCTGGCTCGCTGTTTTCAATGATGATATGTTTACATCGTAGCTCAGGGCAAAGGTCAACGGCCTTACATCGAATTTCACAACCGGTATTACAGCATCTCTCCAGCGTATAAAAGCACCCCCGGATATTGAATAATGTGGTTCAGCGGGATCGTCGAGCTTCATGCTGTAAAGCATGCCTCCAATTGTTTCTGTGCTCGTACCTTGTTTTGAATAGTCGGCATAAAAGGTGAGGTATGAATAATCACTTACACTCATCTTCAAACCCGCAGAAAAAACAACTTTCGGTATGAGTGCAACGTCATAAGTATTGTAAAAAGATACCCTGGCAGATTTATTGAAATGCTGGTAAGCGCCACCGATATATAAGTTATTATCCGGGTTATCTCCAACCTGGGTATTAAAGCTCAATCCGGCACTTCCGTCAAAATATAGATAGTTATTATTGGAAAATGTTTCTCCGTCGGGGAGAGAGGGGTCGAAGCCATTGCCACCGTACTGGCTGTTGGTGGTAATTTTTGAGCGGTCTATTTTTCTTTGAACCACGCCCGCCGAAAAGCCTGCAGATAAATACATGTTGCGTTCGGCACTAAGTGATTTATGATAATTTAAAACAGGAAGCACGCTGGTAGCTGTCAATGCAACCGTACCGGCCTTATCATACAGTATTTCTCCACCAACCGTTAAAAAGTCTCCGCTATGGCCCACAGGCAATTTATATTCTGCATTTAAAGACGTTGTCTGGTAGGGAACCGTTACCGAATTCCATTGATTGCGGTACACGGCCTGCACCCTTACATCTCCGCTGAAAATGCCAGCCAATGCAGGATTTCGCAACAACGGCGTTTCAAAGAACTGGGAAAAATGGATATCCTGCGCTTTACATTTTTTTTCAAAATGAACCAGTAAAGCAATCAGTACAAAACTTTTGAGTAGGTTGGTTTTCATAAAAAAGGTTTGGATATTGGATGGTTAATTTTTGGATACGGTATAATTAATTTACAACGCTTACTTCTTATTTTATTATAGTTGTTTCGAATTTTCTTTATTGCTGATTGTTGTTACTTTTTATTTATTTTATTAACGCTACGTTGCCTTTATAAACCATCGTCTGGTTATTAGAGCATACCAATTCAAGTGCGTACACGAACACATCGGGGCCAAGTTTTTTCCCTTTAAAAGAACCGTCCCAACCGGCAGCAGCATCATTGGCATTGAAGTTGGCCTTTTCAAATACCACTTCACCCCAGCGGCTAAAAACTTTTAAGCTTCTTATGGCAAATACGCCGCTTCCCCTGGGATAAAAAACATCGTTTGCGCCGTCGCCGTTAGGTGAAAAAGTATTTGGTACAAAAACATTGCTGTTATCACATAAAACATAAATTGAAATCTTATCCCTTGCACGGCAACCGCCATCATTTTTCACGGATACGGTGTATTCTGCAGACTCGGCCGGCTTCACGGTTATAGCTGGATAATTTCTGGCAATAATACCTGTGGATGGACTCCACTCTACACTCGTAACGTCTGCGGATAGTTTCGGAACAATTTCGTACGACTGGCTTACATTAATGGTTTTGTCAATGCCTGCAGAAACATCGGGGATTGGAAATACTTTAACCGGAATTGTGGCAGTAGAGGTAAAGCATCCCTTTGTATCGGAGCCGGTAACTGTGTAACTGGTTGTTATAGAAGGAGACGCGACAGGGGATGCAATAAAGGCATTATCCAGTGCAAATGATGGCGACCATTTGTAAGTTTCCGCGCCGGTGGCAAACAATTGAATGGAAGATCCGAAGCACAGTGTGTCGGGACCGCTTACTTTAACTTTATTAGGGAATTTTACATCTATAAATACCGAATCGGTTGCAACACATCCCCGGTTATTAATACCTGTTACAAAGTATTTAATTGCAGAATCGGGATGCGACACAGGCCCTGCACAATTTGCACAGGAAAGATAGGAAGATGGACTCCATAAATAAGTCTGCGCATCATTTGCCCTTAAGCCGACAGATGTGCCTTTACATAAAGTTGTATCAGCAGTAAGCCTTAAATCGGGCAACGCATATGCTTCAACGGCTTTTGTTGCAGTGTCGCTGCAGCCGCTGCTGTTCACGGCAATGGCCTGAACCGAATAAACACCGGCCCGTACAAATGTTTGCGAAACGGGATTCCGCTGCGTTGATACGTTACCGTTAGCGAAATTCCATTTCCATGAAATAGCAGAAGTGTCAGGAACTGAAGTGAGACCATTGAAAGTTAATACAGCCGGCGCACAGGCACCGGGGCTTCCGCCAATTGCTATTTGCGGGCTTTTTACAATTTTGACTGCAGTAGCCATTGTCACCGAATCTTTACATCCATTTTTTGAGGTAATCAAAAGCCTGGTGACATAGTTACCGGAAGACTTATAGTTGTGTATGGGATTGGCAAGAACGGATGTTGTTTTGTCACCAAAAGCCCACATATAGCTGGCTATAAGATCATTTCCCGTGCTGGTATTGGTGAAAGCAACCTTACCTGAATCGCATAAGGTTATACCGGGGTTTGTAAATGATGCAAAAACCTCGAATACCCTTATAGAGTCAACTCCGTTAATAGGAACCCTGCAGCCATTGGTGTCTACCAATATCATCCTGGGCAAATAAGTCCCTGCAGTTTTAAACGTATGGGATACAACTGAATCGGGAGTTACCTTGGTAGTACCGTCATTAAAGTCCCATACAAAAGATGTTTTCTTTCCTGTGCTGGCTTTGAAATTTGTTTGTAAAGGATTGCAGCCGGAGGTGTTGGTATATTTAAAAGATCCCAACGGCCCTTTTACTTTTATCTGCACGCTTTTTTGATCAGCGCATCCACCGGGGCCGCTTATGGTTAAGACCGCATTGAATGTACCCGGGGTTGAATAAAAATGAGACGGGCTCAACGATGATGTCGTTGTGCCATCGCCAAAATTCCATGTGGGCGTAAAATAATCCGTAGAGGTGTTGGTAAAATTTACTACTAACGGAGGACAGGTACCCGCCGTATCACTCACTTTAAAATTTGCTTTTGGTATGGCAATCCTGATATAATTGGTTTTAGAGATAACATCTGTACAGCCGTAGAGATCGGTAATGGCAAGGCTCACCGGGTAGCTGCCAGCATTATTATAAGTATGAACAGGGTTTGGTTGCGTGGAAGTTGATCCATCGCCGAAATTCCAGGCATAAGAAAGCGACGGTCCTGTTGAGTTGTTGACAAAGGTAACCGGGTGTGAAGGACAGGATAGCGTATCTGCTGTAAATAAAGCCACGGGTTTTGAGATCACCACGGTATTTACCTTTCGTATGCTATCGGTACAGCCATTGTTATCGGTAACTTTTAATGAAACAGAATAATTCCCTGCAGAAGTGTATACATGTTGAATAGATTGGCCCGTCAAAGATTGTGTAACACCATCTCCCCAATTCCATTGCCACTGCTGTATCGAATGTGGGCCATTGGCGTATGAGCTATCAATAAAGGTTACAGCTGTATTCTCACAGGCACCCGGATTCTGTGTTCTGAAAACTGCAGTGGGGCCGTCGACCAGTATTGCAAGCGGCTTTACAATGGAATCGATACAACCATTTTTTAGATTCAGGATCAGCGTTACCTTGTAATTTCCCGATACCGTATAATTATGACTGATTGAATTTGAACTGCCCGAAACCGCAGTACCATCACCAAATCTCCAGGTATATAAACTTATGTTCCCGGGTATGCTATTTATGGCTGTGAAAATCACCGGGGCGTTTTTGCAAACAGCCGTAACATTCGATTTGAAATCGGGAATTTCTTTCAAGGCATTTACAACATCTTCCCGTACGTTGGAACAACCGGTAGCGTTGTTCGTAACAGTAAGGTGAATGGTATATACTCCTGATACTGCATAGTCATGCACGGGATTTTGCATCGTTGATAAAGAGCCATCGCCGAAGTCCCAGCTCCAGGAATCTGCTCCGATCGACTGGTCGGCAAACACAATATGACCAGGCTGTGTACAGATATTGGTGTAGACAAATTTTGCAACCGGTGGCTTTATATGCATGTAATCCCGCATTGCAAGCGTATCTGCACAGCCATTATCTATGGCGATTAATGTTACAGGAAAAAAGCCGGTATCGCTGTATTGATGCACTGGATTTTTGGTAGCTGAAGATCCACCATCTCCAAATAACCATAGCCATTCATTCGTATTTCCAGTTGAGAGATCAGAAAAATTAATTGTCATAAACGCACAGGCGTCCCGTGGAGTAGCTGAAAATTTTACCCCCGGTTTTGATCCCACGAGTATTCCATTTATCACTTTTACAGAATCAGTACAACCCATGGCTGTTATATAGGAAAGGCTTACCGTATAGGCGCCGGGCGTGGTGTAAGTGTGAGTTGGAGATAATAACGCAGATGTACTGCCATCACCAAAATCCCACAAATATTTTACTACCGTGTCTTCCGGGTTTATTGTTGCTGAGAAAGTATTTGTAAGTGGGGCGCAACCTTTCTGCGGCAAGTTATCTATAGAAACAAGCGGTGATTTAATCCTGATTAAGCCATTCTTTACTACCGTATTGACGCAACCCGATTTGTTTTTCACCGTAAGTTTTACTGAATATAAACCCTCCTTTACATAAGTATGTGACGGGTTGGCAAGCGCAGATATAGCGCCATCACCAAACTCCCAGGAAAATACTTTAGCTCCTGCAGTTTTATTAGAAAAATTCACTGTTAACGGCGCTTTGCATGAGAAAACAGGGCCGGCGTTAAAATCGGGAACGGGGTTTACAACTACTTCGATTGCCCTGGTAACAGAATCTTTACAGGCTCCAAATCCAGCGACCATTTTTATGGTATAATTTCCGGAGTTTGTAAAAATTTTACCAGGACTTACCTGGTTGGACATTGTACCATCGCCAAAATCCCATTCAGCACCAGACGGAGCGGGAGAGCTGGTATTTATAAAGTTAACGGTATTTCCCTGGCAGATGGTTGCCGGCAGAGAAAAACCGGCCTTTACATTACCAAGAGTAACTATATTAGGCTTGATTATCGTATCTGAACAACCATTTGAGTTGAATACCACAAGTGTAACGGTATAACTTCCCAGGATTGCATAAGTGTGGGAAGGATTTTCAAGACCAGAAGTGCTTCCGTCTCCAAATTTCCATTTATAAGAAAGGCTACCTGTGCCTGTCGAAGTATTCGAAAATTGTATTAGCGCTAATTGATTGCAGGTTGATGGAACCGTATTGGTGAAGTCGGCCTTAACACCGGTTGTTGTTTGTATATACTGGGCATTTGTCAAAGAAGCAATACATCCAAAGCTGTTTGTAACCCGTAATGAGACATTAAAAGTTCCCGCTTCCACATAAGAATGTTCCGGGTTTTTATCATTTGAAAAATCACCGTCGCCAAAATCCCACTCCCATCCTTTAAGGGTACCGCTTGCTGGTAAGCTTTTGTCAGTAAAGCGCGCAAGTAAAGGAAAACATCCCGATTGAGGAGTGCCTGTAAAATTTACTTGAGGCGAAGCGTAAACGTTAATGAATTTGCTTTTTACAACCGAATCCGAGCCTTGTGAATTTTTTACAACGAGCTTTACCGTGTATTGACCGGGGTCGAAATAAGTTGCGGAAGGACTTTGCAAAACTGATATAGTTCCGTTTCCAAGATCCCATTTCCAGGATGACGGGTTTCCAGTAGAGTTATCATCAAAATTTACGACCAGGGGAGCACAGCCGGCTGAAGGCGATGCAGAAAAATCAGCATGAACCTGGGCGGTGGAATATATTGTAGTGAAAGAGAGTGCAACACAAAAAGCAAGTATTTTGGCTACTGGTGCAAAATGCCCAATGAACAGTTGTGTAAGGTTTTTCAATTTTCAGTAGATATAGGATTTGTAAATAGGCCCGTTCATTTCTTTTCTGCAAATGAGCATATTCAACATTTACCGGAACTTTACATACACAGCACCAATTAGAAAAACACAATTATTGCCGATACATGTGTAAAACCAATTCTTCTGTCGAACCCCAGGGTGCCAGTTCAAGGGTTGGGAATTTTTTACTGGTAAACCGCCAGTTCCTCGTCAAAAAACCAAATTCTGAAGGCGGGCTTGGAAGCGTAATTGTCAGTTTGCTGTAATCAGCGTTGCTGCTCCAATCGCCCATAAAAACTGTTCCGTCTTTTGTAGCCTTCATCGGGCCGTGATAATAATCTGTTTTTAACAGTACAAACACGTATCCGCTATAATTTGCAGTAAGGTCGGTACCCTTATCCACGGCCAGGTTTACAATAAAATTCCTGTTGAGTACATTGGTTTCAAAATATTGTTCCAAAAGCTCATTAGCTCCTGTATCGCTCTTGCTCTTACAGGATGAGGCCACTAACAAAAACAAAAATAAAATGATGGAAAAAAATTTCATCATGTGTACAATTATTTGAATGTCTTATTTTACTAAAATTAGAAAATATGAACATATGTAGTTAGGGTCTACACTACAAGAACGCCAGAGTGTCTAAAATAGTATAAGTTTGGATCAATTTTGCCTGCTCTATCTGAAACAATTAATGCATCAAAGCAAAAGTCAAATTCAATAGTGCAGCCTTCTACCTAAAGTTCTATGATTTACTACAAAAAATATTGGATATTTCTAATTTCCATGGTGTTCTATTGCAGGGGTTTTGCACAGGTTTTTGGCGGCGATCCTCCATGCATGCAATGGAAACAGATCAATAGTCCCCTGGTAAGGGTAATTTTTCCTGCAGGCATGGATTCCACTGCAGGTAGAATTGCCAATGTTATCTCGTTTATTAACGCACGAACGCTCCAAACCATCGGCACTAAATCAAAGAAAGTCAACCTTGTACTGCAAAATCAAACAACAGTTTCCAATGCCTATGTGGGGCTTGGGCCATTTCGAAGTGAATTTCTAACCACGCCTTTCCAAAACAGCTTTGAACTGGGCAGCCTTCCCTGGCAAGACCAGCTTACCATTCATGAATACCGGCACGTTCAACAATATAATAATTTTAATACAGGCCTTTCGAAAATTTTTTATGCGGTTTTTGGCGATGAAGGCCAGGCACTGGCGAATAATGCCTCTATACCCAACTGGTTTTTTGAAGGCGATGCGGTATTTAATGAAACCAATATAAGTATGCAGGGACGGGGCAGACTCCCCTTTTTCTATAATGGGTACCGCGCACTTTGGAAGGCTGGAAGGCAATATAACTGGATGAAACTCAGAAATGGCTCTTACAAAGATTTTGTGCCGGATCACTATGCATTGGGTTTTTTACTGGTGACCTATGGACGGGAAAAATATGGCGATAAATTCTGGGAAAAAGTGACGCATGATGCCGCCGCATTCAAAGGGTTAATTTATCCATTTCAGCGGGCCATAAAAAAATATTCCGGCCAGGATTATGTTACCTTCAGAAAGGAAGCACTTAATTTTTTCCAGGTGAAATTTGCAAGGGATACTTCCGCGGCAAAAGAGGGTGAAAAAAAGAAGGTGTTTACCAATGACGAATACCCGTCATTTAATGGAAATGATACCGTAGTCTTTATGAGAAGCGGCTATAAAGAAATTCCCCGGTTCATTATACGGACTACCCAGGCTGAAAAAAGATTGAGAGTTCGTGACTATTCGCCGGATATGCAATTCAGTGTTGGCAACGGTAAAATTGTTTATGCTGCCTATGTTCCGGATAAAAGGTGGGGATACCGGGATTACAGTGACCTGAGAATTATCAACATAGCTAACGGAACACAACAAACGCTGACCAGGCACACAAAATATTTTTCCCCCGCCTTAAGTGAAGATGGGCAAAAGATAGTGGCGGTGGATGTTCGGGGTGATACAAAATCATCTTTACATATACTGGATGCTTCCACCGGAAGGCTGACAAAAGTACTTCCCAACCCCGAACACCTATTTTATACCTACCCCAAATTTTATGGTGATCAAAATATTATTGCGGCTGTGAGGAATGATGCAGGTAAAATGTCGCTTGCGGTTGTTGATGCAGGTAATGGCGGAACAGAATACATAACCCCATTTTCATATGATGTCATTGGCTTTCCTTACCTGCTGAATGACACCGTTTATTTTTCCCGCTCTTACCTGGAGAAGGATGAGTTATTCGCATATACATTTAGTGACAAAAAATTATGGCATATCATTTATAAAACAGGCAAAGGTATTGGCAGGTACCAGCTTTCGGTAAACAATGACAAGTTAATATGGAGTACATTTACTGCTGCAGGCTACCAGCTTCAGGAAGCTGCAAAAAATGAATTGCAATTTGAAGAAATCAGGCCCAAAGACCTGGATAAAAATATTTCCGGAATGGGGATCACCGAATTGACGAAGACAACTTCAAATTTATTAATCGATATCCCCAATGATTCGTTTGCTGCCACCAAATACCATAAAGCATCGAGGCCATTCAATTTTCACAGTATTGAACCTGCGGCCGATGATCCTGAATATACGCTGACACTCCACGGCGAAAATATCCTTAACACTTTTCAATCACAACTTGCATTTACTTACAACCGCGCGGAAAAGTTTAAAAAGGCCGGCTTCAACATGGTATATGGCGGACTGTTCCCGTTTTTATCGGCAGGCGTTAATTACACAATTGACAGGCGCGCATTCTATCATGGAAATGCGTTTGCTTTTAATGAACTGGAACCTTATGCCGGTTTCAACATCCCCCTGAATTTAAGTAAGGGCCGTTCTTTTTCGTCTTTAAATTTTGGTTCTCAATATATTTACAATCAAAGTAATTTTAAAGGCGTTTATAAAGATTCACTTGGTAGAATTTCTTACGGCTATAGCAGCAGTTTTTTATCTTTTACACACCAAAGTCAAACTGCCCGGCAACAGATTTTTCCTCAATTTGCCCAAACAATTACCATTACTTATAAGGCTGCCGTATCTCAATACAAAGGATCTCAACTGGTGGTTAATGGAAGATTGTATGTGCCTGGTTTTTTAACAACACACAGCATCCTATTAAATGGCGCGTACCTGAGAAAAGATTCAAGCGGGCAGATAAATTTTTCTAGCGCTTTCCCCTTTTCAAGAGGTTACAATTCGATAAATCTATATGAAATGTATAAGTGGGGTATTGATTATCATTTCCCCATAGTGTATCCCGATGCCGGATTTGGCAATATCCTATATCTATTGCGCATAAGGGCCAATTTATTTTACGACGATACTGAGGCAAAAGATTTCAATAGCAACAGGAATAAATTTTCGGCCAGCTTTCGATCTGCCGGCGCTGAAATTACTTTTGATACTAAGTTGTGGAATGAAGCCAACGCTTCCCTGGGTATAAGGTTCAGCCATCTTTTTGATAATAACCTGTTTGGAAACGGCGAAAAAAACCGGTGGGAAATAATTTTACCTCTCAATATTTTCAACCAATGAAGTTTTCAAATTTAAAATCATTTTTCTTATGGCATGATTTTTACTAATTTACAAGCCAATTACATTTTCTTGAATTTATCGGTTATGAACAACATTGGTTATACTAAAAAAAAGAAAAAAAGCCGAAGTGCGCTGTATTTCCTGGCATTTACTGCCATCACCGCCGCGGCGTGTATTTTCATCATTAAAGAAGGCCAACGCGTAAAAATTGAAAATGAATTGCTGGCTTACGAAGTTTGGTAATACTATTCGATAAGTTTCCCATTTTCGAAAATAATTTTTTCAGGATTCCATGCTGTTCTCATATCGAAAAGATCCTTTGCCCTCATCCGCCGGTCATTTTCATCGGCATCGTTATAATCACTGCTATAGGTTTTAATGAGTGTTTGCCCCGGAGCAACATCCTCATCCAGGAAAATAGCAACGTTCCTGATTGGTTTTTCCATAAGATCCCTTATGGCAAGATTTCCTGCAACCGTTTTTATCTTTTTGATACCGGTATTTTTAAACGCGATAGTAAAAATCAATATATTCTTATTGTTTTTGCTGACATAAGTTTTATTTTGAAGAATTACATCAAGGAATGGGGAAAGTCTTTTGCGCTTTGTTTCCATCTCCATGGCGTTGCGGTTATTTCTGTCAGTATTATTTTGTTGCAGGCTTTTTATTTTATCAATGATCTCACCATAGCTTTTCCCGGTAATGTCTTTCCCCGACAGGCGGGCAAGCATTATGTATTTGGCCATAGTTTGCAGGTCTTCTTCGGGAACTTTACTGGTTTTTCTTATTGCCTGTATATCATCTTCATAAGTTGAAGGGCGGTAGGTACGTTGCAAGGGATTGTTACAGGACACGAAAATGACAATTATAAATACAAGCGATCTGAAATATGTGGATTTTTCGTTTTTCATTCTGTTAGAAAATGAAGTCATTTTACGGGGCAACCTGCCTGTTTAAGGGCGGATTAATTGTATCTTGTACGATCAAATAAGCAATATGAAAATTGAAATTGGATCTGTCGCTCCTCATTTTAGCCTTTACAGTTCGGACAAAGAAAAGATATCGCTTGGGGATTACAAAAATAAAAATGTACTACTCTTATTTTTCCCGCTTGCTTTTACCAGGGTGTGTACAAAGGAACTTTGTAATGTGAGGGATAACATTAGCGTTTATAATAATAGTAAGGTAAATGTGTTGGCGATATCGGTAGATTCACCGCAAACCCTGGCAAAATTTAAGGAAGATCAACTGCTAAATTTTACACTTTTGAGCGATTTTAATAAAACCGTCTCGGAAGAATATGGCTGCCTCTATGAAATTTTTTCGATGGAAATGAAAGGTGTAAGCAAGCGAAGTGCTTTTGTAATTGACCGGGAGGGGATTGTACGGTATGCAGAAGTGCTGGAAAATGCCGGGGAAGAGCCTGGTTATGAAGCGATTGAAAAATGTTTGGAAATTCTGCACTAATTGACTGTAAATCAACTAATTGACATTGCTTTTTAATTAACGCATTTGCCTGGTGCAATAATAAGAATAGAAGTACGTTTATGTGATTAAGGGACTTTTTAATAAAATTTGCTGTAAATTAAAACCCGGCGGTTTTGATCCTGCTATAAAAGTTGTAATTTTAAGAATAATAAGTATAATTTTGATATATTGAAAAGAATTTTTTACATATTCCTTTTTATTGGCGGTTTTCATTTCAGCAGCGCTGCCCAGATTAAGTCCTCTTTTCTCACTGACAATGCAGTGAAGAGCATCAAATTTTATCCGAACCCGGCAGTAAGTTTAATAAATTTTGAATTTCAAAAAAACTACGATAAATCTTACAGCCTCCTTATTTTCAATTTTATTGGTAAAAAGGTTATTGACATCAAACCCACTGATGAGAAAATAACGGTTTCCCTCACCGATTTTTACCGGGGCGTTTATATCTTCCAGCTCCTCGATTCAAAAGGAAATATTGTTGAATCAGGAAAGTTCCAGGTCGTTAAGTAGTTCTATTTTCACAGGTTTTCTTCTACCATTCACTGCTTCATACCACTGTATATATTCCATGAGATTTTAGCGGTAAGAGACAGGTATTTTTGATCCGATACTTTAATTGCTACAAAAAAAATGGGCTAACAAATATTGGCGATATCACGACGCAACCTTCATAGTGATAGATGCATACACCAACAGGCATATAGGTGAAGAGAACTACCTGCTAAGTTTTTATTCAGTTTTTATTTGAAGTTTTACAAAATTCTCCGGATCAAAAATGGCAGGATTAATTTCCATATCCCCTTTAAGGTCGTGATATTTTTCGACCTGTATAAGTTTATCGTTAATAAAAAAATGTACCAATGTTTCGGTAAAGCCACCTCCCAATTTCATATGGTTCTCAAAATAAGCTTCCTGTTTATTGCTGTCTTCATATTTTATCAATCGGACCGGGCTGTAATTTTCTTTTTCAATCCATAATTGATTTACTAAATCTTCACCTTTAGCAGCACCAATTACATAAACGCTTTGGCCTTTCCAGGTGTCTTCATGAAATTTGTCAAGGTTGTAACCAAATGATTGCAATTTTGCCGTGACTTCTTCAAACGGGTAGAAATACATACCGCCCAATAAAAACAGGAGGTCATCCTGGTCTGGCCTCACATGCACCTTTTGACCATTTCTGAATAAATAAGCAGAATCGTTTTTGAAAATAGCCGCATTGCCACTATCGGGATTTCCAAAATCAATTCGAAAATCGTTAGGGAACTTTATGTGCTCATACCAGGTTTCCGACCTCTTCAAACTATCGTTACTATAAATTTCTGTTGTTTGATTAAAGGTGAATGTTTTGTACCACTTCCCCGCATACCGGTCATGCATTTTCTTAAGCAACTCTTTACTGCCCGGTGGTGCTGTCATAGCAGTAGTGAGCAGCACTACCCATGCAGCGACTAATATATTTCCTGTCATAAAAATGTTTGAAAATAAAAATAGCTATAATAAATTTTGAATTACTCCACTTTATCCCGTTGGTGCTATTTGCGGATAAATGGCGGGTGTTATTTATAGGCTTTTTTGTGTAAGTTATCCGGGGGGTGCAGTTTTATTATCGTCATCCATTAAGAGGTTGGCACCGCCATCGCGAAGTATTTCTTCCATATTCCTGTCATTGTCAATGATGCCTTTTTCTTCGAGCATCCTCATATCTTTCGCGTCGCGCAAAAATTCGGAAGCAAAGATAAATTCATTCAATTTTTCATGCTTGTTGAAAATAATTTCCTTGTTGGTTCCTTCCCATTCCTTTTTGCCCATATATAAATAAAGAATATTCTCCCCTATTTCCATTACGCTGTTCATATCATGTGTATTGATAACGGTGGTAATATTATTTTCTTTGGTGATATCGCGAATGAGCAGGTCAATTACCATTGAGGTTTGCGGATCAAGACCGGAGTTGGGTTCATCGCAAAATAAGTATTTGGGCTTCAAAACAATGGCACGGGCAATACCGACCCTTTTTTTCATACCGCCACTTATTTCGGCAGGAAATTTATTATTAGTGTCTTTTAAGTTCACCCTATCCAGCACATCGTTTACCCGGGCCAACTTCTTTGCATGATTCCAGTTTGTAAACATGTCAAGGGGGAATTTTACATTTCGTTCAACGGTCATGCTATCGAAAAGCGCAGAACCCTGGAACAACATTCCGATTTGCTGCCTCAATTCTTTACGGTCTTCCTCCTGCATGTTTGTTAAACTCTTGCCATCGAATATTATTTCTCCCCCGTCCACTTCAAACAAGCCAACCATGCATTTTTGCAAAACAGTTTTACCACTTCCACTTGTGCCTATGATGAGATTGGTCTTACCCGTTTCCATAATTGCGCTCACATCATTAAGAATTTGCTTTTCTCCAAAACTCTTACTTACATTTTTTATTTCTATCATAGCGAATGGAATTATGAATTACGGTACTAAAAAATTCCTTTGTGAAATAATAAAATGAGTCCTCCAATTAGTCATAAATGATGGAATTAAATTATCGCTTTTAGTTACATTTCCCAACCGAAGATCCGTGCATTACAATAAGAACGAAGCAAGGATATAATCAGCAAATAAAATAAGAATACAGCTTGAAATAACGGCAGTTGTGCTGGCCCTTCCTATTTCAAGTGCTCCTCCTTTTACATTGTACCCGTAATAAGATGACACGCTGCTTATTATAAAGGCAAATGTATAGGCTTTTGCAAGTGAGAACCACACATTTTTAGCAATAAACCCCTGAACCAACCCCCGGTCATATGTATCAGTGGAAAGAATACCACCAAGGCTACCGGCAAGCCTTCCCCCATAAATACCCAGCGCCATTGCGAGCACTACCAGCAATGGAATGGTGATAAGGGCCGCAATTATCTTCGGCATTACCAGGTATGATTTGGTATTAATTCCCATAATTTCAAGGGCATCGATTTGCTCACTCACCCTCATATTTCCCAATTCACCGGCGATCTTGCTGCCAATAACCCCAGCCAATACAATACAAACCAGTGTAGGAGCAAATTCCAATATCACGGTGTCACGCACGATCTGGGCAATCGTTTCTTTTGGAAGTAACGGGCTTACCAACTGGTAAGCAGTTTGAACCGCACTTACTGCACCCATGAAAATAGAAATAACGGCAACGATCCCTAGTGATCCCATACCTATCTCCACAGACTGGTGCATAAGTTCTTTCCAATACATTTTTAAATTTTCCGGCTTAGTGAACATTCCCCTTATCATTAAAAGATAGCTGCCAATCGAGGAAAATAATTTCATAAATGGATATTTTTAATTAGCCCTGCATATTTACCGACTACCCGGGTTTATCTTAAAATAAAATTCAGTGCTGATGGTTTCACTTTTTTGACATGATGACTTTTAAAACTACTATTGCGAAATGGCCTTTTTTGTTTTGCCTTTTTTACCCAAAGCCAACTCCTCTTTTTCTTTTTTATTTGAGCATTTAATCTGTGCATCAATTACTGCAATCAAAACCATATTAAATATACTCCGTACCTGGCTACCCAACTGGAGAATGTGTACCGGTTTATCAAGCCCCAATAAAATCGGGCCGATGGCATCGGCACCGCCAACTTCCTGTAGCAGGTTATAGGCCACGTTACCGGCGGCCAGGTTAGGAAAAATGAGGACATTCACATCATTATTCACCAGTTCGCTAAACGGGTAATTACTTTTCAGCACCTCTTTATTGAATGCAATATTTGCCTGTACTTCCCCATCAACTATCAAAGCAGGGTTCTTTTGTTTTACGATTTCACGGGCAGACGCTACCAGTCTTGCTTCAGGAGAGTCACTGCTTCCAAAATTGGAATAGCTGATCATGGCAATGACCGGCGTGATGCCGAAATTCTTTACTTCTTTGGCAACCATTAAAGTTATATCGGCCAGTTCTTCCGCAGTAGGATTGAAATTTACTGTTGTATCGGCAAGAAATAAAGGCCCTTTCTTTGTCATCATGATGTACATGCCAGCCACCTTTTTCGATCCTTCTTCCAAACCGATGATCTGTAAGGCGGGGCGTATAGTATCAGGGTAGTTTTTAGAAAGCCCTGAAATCATGGCATCTGCATCCCCTGTTTCTACCATCATACAACCGAAATACAACCGGTCTCTCATTGTTTTTTTTGACTCATAATAATTAAATCCCCTTCGTTGCCGCTTGGCAAAAAATAACTCGCTGTACCTTACCCTTTTCTCTTCTGCTTCGTCACTCTTAGGATCTATGATGGGCATACCTTCAAGGTCGATGCCATTTTCTGCGGCAATTTGCCTGATCTTCCTGGGATCTCCCAACAATATAGGGTAAGCGAATCCTTCATCAAGTACAATCTGAGCCGTCTTTAATATTTTCTGATTTTCAGCTTCGGCAAAAACAACCTTTTTTGGATTTTTCCGTGCTTTATTACCTATCACCCTGAATAGCTGGTTATCAATGCCAAGCCTTTCATTTAATTTATCGGTATATGCATTCCAGTCGGTAATGGGCTCCCTTGCTACACCACTGTCCATAGCAGCCCTTGCTACTGCAGGCGCAACTGTAGAAAGAAGCCGGTTATCCAAGGGCTTAGGTATTATGTAATTCGGGCCAAATAAGATACTTTTTTCATTATAGGCTATGATTACAATATCGGGAACCGGAGATTTTGCAAGCTCTGCCAAAGCCTTTACTGCAGCCAGTTTCATCGCTTCATTAATCTGTGTGGCTCTTACATCAAGGGCGCCGCGAAAAATATAAGGGAACCCCAGGACATTATTTACCTGGTTGGGGAAATCGCTTCTTCCTGTCGCCATGATGATATCCTTTCTTACAGCGATTGCTTTATCATAAGAAATTTCGGGATCTGGGTTGGCCATTGCAAAAACAATGGGATTTCTTGGCATGCTCTTCACCATTTCCGGCGTAATTACGTCACCTACGCTAAGCCCGATAAATACATCAGCGTCTTTCATCACCTCGGCTAGTGTGAGGTCTGCCTTCGTAGTAGTAGCAAATCTTTTTTTGGTATCATCTATTCCGGCCCTGTCTGCATGAATTACACCGTTGCGGTCAAACATGATAAAATTTGATGCCCTGGCACCGAGTGCTTCATATAATTGCACGCAAGCCATGGCTGCAGCACCTGCTCCATTAACTACAAATTTAACCTTGTCTATCTTTTTTCTCTGAATTTCAAGCGCGTTTAGCAATGCTGCCGAACTGATAATAGCTGTACCGTGCTGGTCGTCGTGCATTACAGGAATGTGTAGTCGTTCTTTCAGTTGTGTTTCAATATAAAAACATTCCGGTGCCTTGATATCTTCCAAATTAATTCCGCCAAAAGTAGGCTCCAGTGCAGCCACGATCTCAACAAATTTTTCAGGATCTTTTTCATTGATCTCGATATCAAAAACATCGATGTCAGCAAAGATCTTAAACAGCACACCTTTCCCCTCCATGACCGGCTTACTCGCTGAGGGCCCAATATCTCCCAGCCCTAAAACAGCGGTACCATTGCTGATAACTCCTACCAGGTTGCCTTTGGCAGTGTATTTGTAAACACTTTCAGGGTTTTCATGAATTTCAAGACAGGGAACTGCAACGCCGGGCGAATATGCAAGTGAAAGGTCTCTTTGCGTTTTCGTGGCTTTGGTAGGAATTACTTCTATTTTGCCGGGCCTTCCTTTCGAATGATAATCAAGCGCCTCCTGATTTCGAAGATTTTTTTGCATAAGATATATTAAAACCTGCAGCTATTATCAACCACTGATTTTTAATTTAGTTGTGGGTAAAGGTACTTAATGTGGTGAATTCATGACCCTGATATTGATGCACCAAGCCAGGCCATAATCCCCATACCATTTTCAATAGCTGCTTCATCAATATTAAAAGTAGGCGTATGAACGCCGGAGGTAATATTTTTTTCCCTGTTACCAACGCCTAGTCTGAAAAAGCACGCTGGTATACGATGCGAATAGAAGGCAAAATCTTCGGCGCCCATTCGCATTTCGGTTTCCCCGACATTTTCAGCACCGGCAAATTCCGCAGCTTTAGCGGCAGCCATAACCGTGAGTTGTTCGTTATTAATTACAAAGGGATACCCCACGTCAATATTAATATCAATCAGGGCTCCACTTGCTTCCGCAGTGTGGATACATATCTTTTTAATAAGCTCGTGGGCCTTAAATCTCCATTCTTCATTCATAGCCCTGAATGTGCCCATGAGCATTACTTCTGAAGGGATCACATTGGTAGTATTGCCGCCCTGAATTGCAGTTATTGAAAGTACACTGGGGTTAAAGGGATCATTCATGCGGCTTACCAACTGTTGCAGGTTTACGACCAGTTGAGAAGCTGTAAGAATAGTGTCTACAGTGAGATGGGGAGCTGCGGCATGCCCACCTTTTCCTTTGATCGTAATATAGATTTCATCGGCGCTGGCCATAACCATTCCACTACGAAAGCTCAATTTGCCGACCGGCAATCCCGGGTGTACATGCAAAGCAAAAATAGCCTCAGGGGCGGGATTAACCAGAACGCCCTCCTTAATCAGGAGGCTTGCCCCTCCCGGGTTTTTTTCTTCTCCCGGCTGAAAAATTAATTTCACATTACCTGTCCAGTCCGCTCTTAGCTCATTCAGAATTTTTGCCGCACCCAGTAAGCATGTAGTATGTACATCATGGCCACATGCATGCATAACACCCGGATTTTTTGAACGGTAATCAACCTCATTTAACTCTGTTATTGGTAATGCGTCCATGTCGGCACGCAGTGCAATAATCCTATTTCCAGGATTTCGCCCTGAGATTATTCCAATGACCCCGGTTGTTGCCATTACCTGGTAATCAATATTCCAGGAAGATAATTTCTGTTGAATGTATTTTGAGGTCTCAAATTCATTGTAACTAAGCTCCGGCCTGGCATGCAGGTAATGACGTATTTCAATAAATTCGGCTGCGTATTTTGCGGCAAGCTCTTTAATTTTTTCTTTAATCATTCAATATTTTTTGATGCCCACATCATCTGGATTAAAAATCGGGAGGTAATATCAAAAATAATCAACCTCTTTCATTAAGTGAGTTGAAAAGTTATTAAATTCTAATTCAGCAGGTTCCCGGGCGTCTAAGATTTCAGGCGTTACAACCCCCTTATGTCCCGATGGGGTCTTCACATCTCAAACACCCGAATCAAAAAAATCATGGGTGCGAACCCGGCATATAAAGAAATTGCCACTTTTACATTTTGAAAGTTCATACCGGTTCTATGCAGCGGTCTCACGGAAACGCTATGTAATTTGAAAATATTTACTGTAAAGACCCCGGCAGGACATTCTTATTTATTACCGGTGCGAATGTTTTCTCCTGCCGGGAATTTCGGGGAAGTAATTTAATTCCAGCCGGATTGGTTCAATTTATATCGTCAGGGTTGAAGTCCTTGTCGGGTTTTACTTCAATGGACTCGGGCAGGTAATAAATTGTAGCGCCGTTAAGCAATTTAGTTATCTGTTTCTTATATGGATCTGCTTCTTCCCTGGTTTTAAAATTTCCAAATTTGATCTTAATATATGGATTTGCAAACCACATATATGTTTTTTGCTCGGGATATTTCTGCAAAAGCGCTCCCCGTATTTTCATAGCATAATCCCGGTCGTTTGTATTGAGGATCATTAGCCTGAAACCTTTACCCACCCTTGCTTCAGCCTTTAAGATCGCGGTATTTATATCCGCTTCCTTCCTTGCCAGGATAGCAAGGCGATAGTCCTGGAATACAACCACCTTGTTGTTACCAGAGGTGTCTTTAGGTTGCGCAAAAGAATGCAAAGAAAAAAACAAGGAAAGTATAATAAAAAAAGGTTTCATATTTTGTGCATGGGATTTGGGCAAAAATAGTACCACAATAAAAATCCGGTAACTTCTTATAAGAGATAGTGATTAACAGGCTATGGTTGTATGAAAGAATAAGGTAGTTTTTGCTAAGCGGCCAAAACCGGCAAAAGAGGCACAGATTTTAAATCCGGGGGGGAAATCGCCTGTATGCAATCTGGAATTAACCATAAGTTAAAAGGATGCTATTTTTTCAAGGCCTTCCTTTACAATTTCAACACTCCTGCTGCATCCCAGCCTGGTAGCCCCGGCCTCAATCAATTCTTTTGCAAATGCGTATGATTTTATCCCGCCGCTTGCTTTAATTCTTACCGTATCTGCCAGGTGAGCCCTGATAAGCTTTACAGCGTGAACAGATGCACCTTTTTCAGCAAATCCTGTTGACGTTTTTATATAATCCACACCCGCAGCCCCATATATATCGCAACATTTTATAACCTCTTCATCCGTTAAAATACCGCTTTCAATGATGACCTTTATTATCTTATCCTTGCTTTTAATAATTGGCATAACAGTATTGATCTCCCCGGCAATAAAGCTCCAATCATTGTTTTTTATGGCTGAAATATTAATTACCATATCAAATTCATCGGCTCCATCAATAATAGCTAAAACAATTTCAGCAACTTTAGATTCAATAGCACTGTAGCCAAATGGAAATCCAATAACTGTAGCTACTTTTATTGCGGAATCATTTAAAAAAAGCCCGGCTTTTTTTACAAATAGCGGCGGCACGCATACTGCCGCAAATCTATATCGAACAGCCTCCGAGCATAAATTTTCAATTTCTGCCAACATCGTCGTAGGCTTAAGTAATGTGTGATCTATATAAGAACTGATATCCAGCTTTGTAGAATTTAAGTTTGTAAATTTTTAAAAGTAAATTTTAATTTCGAAAGTATCCTGGTAAATGATTCCTGATCCAATACCTGTTCATTACTTTTAAGGCAAAATTAGGAAGTAACGGATCTTTTGGGCTTAATTTCTCTGCGACAGGTTATATTAATTGATGACCGATTATTTAATTTATCAATTGTACTTCATGACTGCGAAAACAAAACGACTGCCATCTACGGTGAAAATATTTATCCTGAAATTGATGCTGGGGACTAATACATCCGGTCTTAAACCATCATTTTTCTTCCTGTTAAAATTTATTAAAAAGTATACCTTGTTTGGCATGGCATTTTTAATTATTGTGTCATTTAAACACCGCGAAAATGCCAATTCATGGATCAGGATAAATCAATTAGGATATTTACCCGGCGGGATAAAAGTGGCTGTATGGGGAAGTAAAGAGAATGAACTACCAAAAGATTTTCAATTATTATCAGCCGGAGATTCAACAGTAGCTTATACAGCTTCTGCCGGTAAAGCCTTCGGTAGCTATGGCCCTTTTAAGCAGTCATTAAGATTAAATTTTTCATCTTTCAAAAATCCCGGAAAATATCTTATCAGGTGTGGCACTGCGATTTCACCGGAATTCAGGATTGCGGAAAATGTATATGCAGGCACATCCGATTTCGGGCTTCGGTATATGCGCCAGCAGCGCAGCGGGTTTAATCCCTTTCTTAAAGACTCCTGCCACACTCACGATGGCTACACAATGTATGGCCCAATGCCAGATAGTACTATTATCAATGTGTGGGGCGGCTGGCATGATGCTACAGATTATCTTCAATATGCTACTACTTCAGCAAATGCAACCTATCATCTGTTTGCAGCCTTCCGGGATTTCCCGACGGTATTTACTGATAAATACCTTGCGAATGGATTGGAAGGCATTAATGGCAAAGCTGATGTTTTGGATGAAGCACAATGGGGGCTTGAATGGTTGCTGAAAATGAACCCACAAAAAAATTGGATCTTCAACCAACTGGCTGATGACCGCGACCATAAAGGCTTTCGTTTACCAAATGTAGATTCTGTTGATTATGGCCTGGGACCCGGAAAAGGACGCACTGTTTATTTTGCAACAGGAAAACCACAAGGATTGGGGAATTACAAAAATAGATCTACGGGTGTCGCTTCAATTGCCGGGAAATTTGCAAGTGCCTTTGCCCTGGCAGCGGATCTATATAAAAAAAGTGATCCGGCGCTGGCGCACTTATTAAAAGAAAAATCTATAGACGCCTATCAATCTGGTTTAGATAAACCGGGTGTTTGTCAAACGGCACCCAACAGGGAGCCTTATTTTTATGAAGAAAATAATTGGGTAGACGACATGGAACTGGGAGCCGCTGCTTTGTATACCGTGACCCGCGATCAAAAATATTTTAAACAGGCGATAAAATATAGTGCAGAAGAAAAAGTGACTCCGTGGATGGGAGCAGATACTGCCAGGCACTATGAATGGTATCCATTTCACAACTTTGGCCATTATGAACTGGCAAAGAATTCTAAGAAAGGTGTAAAGGCAACACTAATTAATTACTATAAGGAGGGGATCAGCAAGGTTTGGGCAAAAGCAAAACAAAATGCATTTTACCGTGGTGTTCCGTTCATCTGGTGTTCTAATAATCTCAATACATCATTTGCCATCCAGTGTTATTTGTACAGGCAACTAAGCGGCGACCAGCAGTTTGCCGAACTTGAACAGGCTTGTTACGACTGGCTCTTTGGATGCAATCCGTGGGGAACCAGCATGATCTATGGACTGCCGGCGAATGGAGACACGCCCACAGACCCACATTCTTCATTTTCCTTTTTAAACCATTATCCATTGGATGGCGGTTTAGTAGACGGCCCTGTTTATGGAAGCATATATAAAAAATTGCGGGGATTAAAATTGTTACATCCCGATTCCTATGCAGAATTTCAATCTGATTACGTAGTGTATCATGATGACGCCGGTGACTATAGTACTAATGAGCCAACGATGGATGGCACCGCTTCCCTTGTTTATTTAATGGCAGCTAAAGAACAGGAAGCGATGAAAAAAGATATCAGCCATCCGCACCATATAATGTCTTATGGCGGGATCATTCGTGGGGACACTACCTCTAAAAAAATTGCATTGGTTTTTACCGGTGATGGATTTGCTGATGGTGGAAATTATATTGCCAGGGTGTTGCAACAGCAGAACATTCACGCCTCTTTTTTTCTCACAGGAAATTTCTACAGGAACTCCGCATTCAAACCGGTCATTAAAAAATTAAAGGAAACCGGAAATTATCTCGGGTCACATTCCGATAAACATTTATTGTATTGCGATTGGGACAAGAGGGACAGCCTTTTGATAACGCGTGAACAGTTTACACAAGATTTGCAAAAATCTTACCGGCAGTTAGAAGAGTGGGGTATTGATAAAAAGGAGGCTCATTATTTTTTACCTCCTTACGAATGGTACAACGATTCTATCTCGGCGTGGACCCGGCAGATGGGCCTGCAATTGGTAAACTTTTCGCCGGGAACGCGCAGCAATGCCGACTATACCTACCCGGAAATGGGTAATAAATATGTAAGCAGTGATACTATACTGAACGCTATTTTACACTACGAACAAAATTCCACGAATGGCTTGAATGGATTTATTTTATTAATACACATAGGCACCGACCCCGGAAGAACTGATAAATTTTATTACCATTTGCCTGCATTGATTAAATGCCTGGAAAACCGGGGATATCATTTTGAAAAAATAAACGAGTTGCTTCGATAATAAGGGCTTGTTTGCATGTATCCCAGGTGTTGTACAGTTAATCTAATACACAACGAAATGATCACGCTATAAAAAAGAATCCTCAATTAAATTGAATCTAAGAACTTTCGTTAAGACTCCTTTCCGTGGCATTGTTTATATTTCTTTCCACTGCCACAGGGACAAGGATCATTCCTCCCTATTTTAGGGCCAACCTTAATAGGTTCCTGTTTTACATTTTCCGATGGATCGATGTAATCATTCTCCTGGGGAAGATATTCCGGGCCACTGCCTGCCCCCGCAAATTCCTCTTTACGCTGGCGCATTTTACTCATGTCGGTCTTCCGTTTTCTTTCTTCATGGATTCTCCCGGCCTGGCCACCCTGGTTCTGTTCAACAGGGATGGCACAATGACAAAGGAAACTTACAATGTCTTTATTTACCTGGTCATCCATCTGCTTGAATGCATTGAATGCCTCGATCTTATAAATTACCAACGGATCTTTTTGTTCATAACCTGCGGTCTGCACACTATGTCTCAGGTCATCCATTGCACGGAGGTGCTCCTTCCACGAATCGTCTATCAAAGCCAGGGTAATATTGCGTTCCAGCGCATTGCTAAGTTCGGCACCATTGGTCTCGATGGTTTTGTCAAGATTCGCAACGGCCTGCATAGCCTTTTTACCATCGGTAAAAGGAACCGCTACATTTTCAATATGAGCACCCTGGTCCCTGCGGATATTTTTTATTACAGGAAGCGTTTGCTCATTCATCATCTGGTTCTTGAGGTTGTAATGGCTTTTAGCCTCATGGTAAAGCCGGTTAGAAAGCTCATGCAAATCTTCTTTATCCAGTTCTTCAGCAGTAATAGTTGTGTCAATACCAAAGTTCAGGATCACCTCGAGCTTGAACTCTTCATGATTGTTAATCTCTTTGAACGAAAGTATGAGGCCTTCGGCTACTGAATAAAAAGCATTATCGAGGTCAAGCGCAAGTCTTTCTCCAAATAAAGCATGGTTACGCCTTCCATAAATTACAGTGCGTTGCTTGTTCATCACATCATCGTACTCCAATAATCTTTTTCTTATCCCAAAATTATTTTCTTCTACTTTTTTCTGCGCACGCTCTATACTTTTGGAGATCATGCTGTGTTGTATCACTTCGCCTTCTTTATAACCCATCCGGTCCATCAGAGAGGCAATCCTTTCACTGCCAAACATGCGCATCAGATCATCTTCAAGCGATACAAAAAATTGCGAAGTACCGGGATCTCCCTGCCTTCCGGCGCGTCCGCGCAACTGCCGGTCCACACGGCGGCTCTCATGTCTTTCCGTACCAAGTATCGCCAATCCACCCGCTTCTTTAACACCCGGCCCAAGTTTAATATCTGTACCACGGCCGGCCATATTTGTTGCAATAGTAACTGCACCGGTCAGCCCGGCTTCAGCTACAACCTGGGCTTCCTTTGCATGTTGCTTGGCATTGAGTACATTATGCGGCACTCCTTTTTGCTTCATCATCCTGCTGAGCAATTCACTTACCTCAACTGACGTGGTACCCACAAGTATGGGCCTTCCAATTGCACGCATTTTTTCCACTTCTTCAATAACTGCCTTTAATTTCTCTCTCTTTGTTTTATATACAAGGTCCTGCGTATCCTGTCGTATAACCTGCACATTGGTAGGAATAGACACTACATCAAGTTTGTAGATATCCCAGAACTCCGCAGCTTCTGTTTCCGCAGTACCCGTCATTCCGGCGAGTTTGTGATACATCCTGAAATAATTCTGTAAAGTAATGGTGGCGTACGTTTGCGTTGCGCTTTCAATTTTTACATTTTCCTTTGCCTCGATTGCCTGGTGTAAGCCATCAGAATACCTGCGGCCATCGAGAATACGGCCTGTTTGCTCGTCCACGATTTTTACCTGGCCTTCCATTACAACATATTCAACGTCATTTTCAAACAATGTATATGCCTTTAATAACTGCTGAACGGTATGGATCCTATCTGCCTTGATAGAATACTCATTCAGGAGCGTTTCTTTCTGGTGAAGTTTTTCATCAGCAGACAATTCACTTTTGTCAATTTCCGCAAGCTTGACACCTATGTCGGGGAGAATAAAAAATTCGGGATCTTCACCCGATTTTGTTATGAGTGTAATTCCTTTATCGGTAAGCTCAACCTGGTTATTTTTTTCATCTATATGGAAGTATAGCTCCTCATCAACCTTCGGCATATTTTTCTGCTGGTCTGCGAGGTAGTAATTTTCTGTCTTCTGCAATTTAACCTTCATGCCGGGCTCACTTAAATATTTTATAAGGGCACTGTTTTTTGGAAGTCCCCTATGGGCACGAAACAAAGAAAGGCCCCCATCCTTGGGATCATCATTCCCTTCGGCAATCTTCTTTTTTGCTTCGATTAAAAAACCATTGGTAACCTTTTTTTGTGCATCAACGATCTTTTCTACCCTTGGCTTCATTTGTTCAAATTCCTGTTGATCGCCACGCGGCACGGGACCTGAAATTATCAAAGGTGTCCTGGCATCATCAATCAATACACTATCTACTTCATCCACCATGGCAAAATGGTGTTTACGTTGCACCATTTCATCGGGTGAATGTACCATGTTATCACGGAGGTAATCAAAGCCAAATTCATTATTGGTTCCGTAAACGATATCACTATTGTATGCTTTGCGACGGTCATCACTGTTGGGCTCATGTTTGTCGATACAATCAACCGTAAGCCCGAGCCATTCGAATAAAGTTCCGTTCCATTCACTATCTCTTCGTGCCAGGTAATCGTTGACAGTTACAATGTGCACTCCTTCGCCTGCGAGCGCATTAAGGTAGGCAGGCAATGTCGATACGAGCGTTTTACCTTCACCGGTAGCCATCTCGGAAATTTTTCCTTCATGTAACACAATACCACCTATTAGCTGCACATCGTAGTGAAGCATATTCCATGTTATCTCAGTTCCACCGGCGGGCCATGAGTTTTTATAAATAATTTTTTCGCCTTCTATTCTTATATATTTTTTTGTGATACTGAATTTTTTATCCATTTCAGTGGCTGTAGATTCCAATTCTGTATTTTCTTTAAAACGGCGCGCCGTTTCTTTAACCACGGCAAAAGCCTCTGGCAAAAGCTCCAGCAAAATTTCTTCAATCTTTTTATCTCTTTCTTTACCCATGGCATCGACTTCCTGGTAAATGGCGTCGCGCCCTGATATATCGGCTGAATCAAGCTGTTCAGCCTCAGTTTTCTTCGTATTTATCTCGTTATCAATTTCAGTAAGGTGTTCTTTGATACGTTGCCTGAATAGTACGGTTTTACCACGCAACTTATCATTGGTAAGCGATCGATATTGATCAAAAAAAGCATTGATCTTAGCCACATAGGGAGTAATTACTCTTACATCTTTTTCACTTTTGTTACCACCAAATAATTTTGAAAGAAAGCCGGACATATATAAATCTTATTAAATGAATGATTTTGAGAAATTTATATTTGTCAAATTTGGTGCAGAAAACTATTCATAGCCAAAATGACAGGGAGCAAAGTTACTAAATAGAAAATAGGTGTTGTAACAAGCCACGAAATTTAAGAATTCTGTTTAAACCGGTACAAATTCTAAAAAAGTGGTAATTTTTTCCCGCGATTTATACCATATATAAATCAGCCGGTAAGTTTTAATTGCCTTACTATATAATTGCCAGGCGAACCAGCAAATTCTATCAGAAAACCTAATGATGGATTTATTTAGCATAAATAATATTTGTTTGTAATTTGGCTGCTATGAATAAAAAATACATAGTTTGGGTGTTGGCGGTGAACTTTTTCGTTGCCTCCTGCTCGATTTCAAAACAAATCAGCCGCATCGCAAAAAACGATATTTTTCAAAACCAGTCTTTTACTTCAGCGCACATTGGTATTAGCATCTATGAGCCTGAAACCCAAAAATATTGGTACAATTACCAGGGCAACAAATTTTTTGTACCCGCAAGCAATACAAAACTGCCGACCTGTTATGTTGCGATGAAATATTTAGGTGATAGCATCACCGGCATGAAATTCCATGAATCAAAAGATACATTATATATTACCGCAACAGGTGATCCAACATTTCTGCACCCCGACTTTCAACACCAGGAAATTTATGGGTTACTAAATAATACCGGCAAAATAATTATGCTGAATACTTCAATGTGGCAGGACCAACGTTGGGGCAACGGCTGGGCATGGAACGATTATAATGATGATTATATGGCCGAAAGAAGCCCGATGCCTATATACGGGAACCTGTCCAATTTCAGAAACTCCCCGGAAGGTGTACGGGTTTTTCCGCCGTACTTTGCAAACAAATTGACTACAGACCGTACTCAGAACTATGATGATACCGATGCTGTCCGTATTCAGCGGGAACTTACGTCAAATACATTTTCAATAAAAGGAACCGACTCTTTAGCCAGCAGCATCGACGTGCCTTTTTATACCAACGATTCCTTGCTGTTATGGTTACTGGAGGATACTTTGCACAAAACTATTTATAAAAATTATCCTGTAGTACAACCAACTACTGATGATGAAAAAGAATTTTATTCGCAGCCAACGGATTCCCTGTTGAAAATTATGATGCACCGCAGTGACAACTTTTTTGCGGAACAAAGTTTATTAATGGTAAGCGCAAAATTATTGACGGTAATGAATGATGTTAAAATTATTGATACCTTACTAAAGACAGACTTGAAAGATCTTCCGCAACCTCCCGGATGGGTGGATGGATCGGGCCTGAGCCGGTATAATTTATTTACACCCAAGGATTTTGTAGCCATATTAAATAAAATGAAAAATGAATTTGGCATGGAACGGATAAAAAATATCCTACCTACCGGCGGAACAGGCACACTGGGTAGTTATTATAAGGACGAGAAGGGTTTTATTTTCGCGAAAACGGGCACGCTATCCGGAGTAGTTGCGCTCAGCGGATTTTTGTATACCCGGAAAAATAAGCTGGTAATCTTTTCAGTACTTGTAAATAATCATCACGATAGTGCCACCCAAATAAGAAAAGGGATTGAAAGCTTCATTAAAGAAATAAGAAATAAAAGATAATTTTTATCTACCCAACCTTTGGGTCGAAGCAACAGTATATGCAATAAACATTTTTATGAAACGCATACAGTATGCCCTGTTTCTTTTCGCAATTACAGTGCTCAGTTTTAACTGCCAGAAACAATATAGCGGCACAGGCTCCGGCACAACGACCATAGAAAATAATTTGCCGTCCCCGATTATTGCTACCCTACAGGGAAATATTAAAGATGAAACCGGGCAACCTGCTGCCGGTGTGCAAATTAAAGCTGGTTCAAAAACCGCCACAACCGATGCAAGCGGTTATTTCAGAATTATTAAGGCAGACCTTGATAAAAATGCATCCGTGGTAAGTGCTGAAAAGCCCGGATATTTTAAAGGGTTGCGCACTTTCAATGCCACATCAGGAGTAAACCAGGTAGTGATAAAACTTTTGAAGAAAACGATGGCAGGCTCCATAGATGCAGGTACTGGAGGTAATGTAACACTTTCAAATGGGGCACAAGTTACCCTACGGGCAAATGGCGTTATAAAGGAAAATGATGGCTCAGTTTACACAGGCAGTATTAATGTGTACGCAACATATATAGACCCTTCCGCTTCAGACATCCGTGAAACGATCCCAGGCTCCCTGATGGGCAATGACAAGGATAATAAAAGGGTTTCACTCGTATCATTTGGCATGATGGCAGTGACGCTTGAATCTGCATCGGGTGAAAAGTTGCAAATTGCCAGTGGAAGTTCTGCTACGCTTACCTCACCTATTCCATTATCTGTTCAGTCCATTGCTCCTGCAACAATAAGCTTATGGTATGTAGACGAGCAAACAGGGTTGTGGAAGGAAGAGGGTATGGCAACAAAAACCGGAACAGATTATGTAGGCCAGGTCAAGCATTTCTCTTTCTGGAATTCTGATTTCAGCGCTCCATCGGTAACACTTTCACTTACGATAAAAAATGGCAAAGGGTTACCGGTAGTCTATGCCAGTGTGATGATCACTAGCGCTGATAGCGGGCACGCCTATAGTAACACCGATTCGCTGGGACAGGTGAGGGGGCTTGTTCCTTCCAATGAAAATTTAGTTTTAAAAGTTATAGACCAGTGTGGTACACCAATATATTCGAAAAATATCGGGCCATTTGACCAAAATACAAACCTGGGAGATATTGTTATTGAAAGTACTACTTCCTCAATTGTTACGCTGCAGGGTAAATTATTGGATTGTAATAATGCCCCGGTTACTAACGGTTATGCAATTATATACATTGGCAATATACAACGTTATGCAAACACCGACGCCAGTGGAAATTACGCTACGACTGCTGTGATTTGTTCGGGTAGCGCAACAACCTGCATGATCCTTGGTATAGATGATGGTAACACACAACAAGGTCTTATAACAAATGTATCAATTAGTTCTCCTGTTACCGATGCAGGAAACATTTCAGCTTGTGGTACTTCAGCCGCTGAATTTGTTAATTATAACCTTGATGGTACAGCTTATGAGTTATCAAAGCCCGGCACTGATTCTTTGTTTGCTTTTTCCACCCAGGGGCCGGCACAATCTTTTACGACTTCAATTATGGGGTATAAATTAACCGATGGAATAAATTTTAGTTTTATTGATAATGGAGCAACCGGCATATTTGCGATAAGCAACCTGTTTATTATGGGCATGAACAACACAGGATTAGTGCAACCATTTAATGTAACGGTAACCAGCTACCCACAAAGCAGCGGTGAGTTTTATGAAGGTACTTTCTCAGGCCAATTCAGGGATTCCGCAGACCTTACTTCATTGCATACGATCAAAGGTTCATTCCGCGTGAGAAAGTATTGATAAAAAACCCATCCTATCATTTGATAATTACACAAATAAATATATATAGCTGAAAAAAATTTTTGACTAGCGAAGACCAAAACATAGATGATATTGTCAGTGGGTGTAAGGCCGGCAACAGACAGGCCCAGGAAAAGTTGTACAGGAACTTTTACAGGGCAATGATGAGTATTTGCCTTCGATACACTAAAAATGAAACAGACGCAATGGAAGCATTGAACACTGGATTTTATAAGGTTTTTAAATATATTCAAAGGTACGAACCGGCAAAAGCTTCAATGTATACCTGGATTCGTACCATTGTTATTAATAGTTGTCTCGACCATCTTAAACTCAAAGAAAAAAACGAACAACATAAGGCATTGACAGGTACAACCGATCTGCAAACAGATCCCGGGATAATTTCAAAAATAAAATCGGAACACCTGCTTCACCTGGTAAGGAAACTACCGCCGGCCACGCAGGCTGTTTTCAATCTTTTTATTATGGAAGGATACAGTCATAAAGAGATCGCAAAACTTTTAAAAATCAGTGATGGCACAAGTAAATGGCATTTAAGTGAAGCAAGAAAAAATTTACAAAAAATGATAAATGAAGAAGATACAAATTAATGAATGAGAAGTTACCATATGAAGAGGAATTATCAAAGCGGTTGCAGGAGTTACCACTTCCTGATGGGAACGTTTCATGGCAAGACATGAAACAAAGGCTCGACGAAGACAAAGACGATGGTATCATTGCTCCACCGGTGGGAAAAGGATGCATAGGCTACAGCCTTTTACTGATCGCGTTAAGCACTGTATTATTTATAATAATAAATTATGTTAAATGGCCATGGATTAAAAATCAAAAAAATATTGTTTCACAAGGAGAAGTTGTTAAGGAGCAAACCCTTAAAAAAACGGTTGGCACCTCCGTCGACAGGGCTGATAAAAAACTGAGGCCACAGGTTGCTGATACACCCGGGAAAAATTTTAAAACAACTGACCCTGGTAGTAAAAATAAATTAAGCAAAGACTCAATAAAAACAACTATTAAAATTGATCCAAAAGAAAAAGTATTTACGCATGTTGTATCTTCAATAAACGCAGATACAAAATTCCTGAACACGCGAAAAAATAAACCATCGGAAATCAACGCTGCAAATAATGGCATTACAAAAAATAAAAATCAGCATCTTCATAAAAAAATACCGGCTACGATAATCAGTAAAATTCAAGGCGGCGTGCAACAGGCCGATTCTTTACAAAATGAACCCGACAATTCAAATGGCACCAATGGGGTGGTAAGTGTCAATGATCACCGGAAGATTGATTCAATTGCAAAGGGAAAAAGTGATTCAAGTGGTATTACAAAGAAAATAAAAAATGCAGAGGCGGCGCCTGAAAAAACGAAAATCAATTCCAGTGAAAAGGCCCTGATTTATTTTGCCGCCGGTATCGCTTTGCATCAGCAATTACCCATCAACGGACAAACACTCGTTCCCT
Source organism: Ginsengibacter sp. (assembly GCA_039934515.1). Classification (GTDB taxonomy): domain Bacteria; phylum Bacteroidota; class Bacteroidia; order Chitinophagales; family Chitinophagaceae; genus Ginsengibacter. Next base: position 43,843 of record JBDTLZ010000190.1, on the reverse strand, counting down.
ATAACTCATTGGGAAGAAAAAGTACCCTGCGTGATTATATCCCTTCTGTCTATTTTCGAATGTATAAAGATAAAAAATGGTTTCTGCAGGCAGAGTTCAGGTATGGCGCGCCACAATACACAAGGGATCTCCTTTATGTACAAAAGAAAGTTGTGGATACCTTTACCAGGAGCACCCTGGATACCTCAACCCGCCTGAAAAAAACTTATTACCATCAATTACCCGTAAGTTTTAATTATTTTGTTCTACCCCACTTGTCAATCGGGGCCGGATTTATATGGAATAAGTTCAACAGTGCCGTAACTGAACAGGAAATAAAACGCACCAGTAACATTACGCTGGCAGACACCGTCCTAACCAAAACAATTCTCAAGCCTAAAAGAGCAGATAGCAATTTTGCAAAATCATATTTCCAGGCCCTTATCGAAATGCATTATCAATGGAAACGATTGTCATTTGGGGCACGCTATTCATTTGGATTGCAACCTTATATCAGGTTCCAGTTACCGGGAGGAAATAACCGTGAAGAAAAAAACAGTTCTCTTGGTATATTTGTACGATATGATTTATGGCAGTCAAAAAAACGATGATCTTTCAACCTGCTTCCGGCATACCTGTGCGACAAAAGGGTAACAGGCGATGTTGTTCCTTAATAGGTTGCCCACAGTATATACAATGTTACCGGTGCAACTATTATTGACGTCGATGTTAAACATTAACCACGAAAAATTTGGCAAATCAAAATACGGATTGAACCGTACTTTTAAAGTACTGGCTGACCTGGTAACGGTGATCTTTTTCAGGAAATACATCCAGAAATCCATGCATCTTTTTGGCACCCTGGGATTTATTTCATCAGGCCTGGGTATCCTAATAAACTTATACCTGCTGGCTTTGAAGGTCCCTGGGCACGATATATGGGGGAAACTGCTGATAATTCCTGGCTTAATATTTTTATTAGGAGGTATTCAATTAATTACAATCGGTATTATTGCTGAAATATGTGTGAGAACTTATTTTGAGGGACCTCACAGAAAAACTTACCAGGTCAGACGCATTACTAATGGACAAAACAAAGCCCAGGAACCTTTTGAAATTATTTCTTAAAATTGGCTTTACAGCCTTGCTGCTGTATCTTGTTTTAAACAAAATAAATTTTACAGAAATAAAGGAGATATCTCAAAGATGCAATCCATTTTATATATTCCCTGCACTCATGGCTTTTTTCCTATCGCAGGTTATTTCGTCGTGGCGGTTATTGTCTTTCCTCAGAAATATTGAATTGAAAATAAATTTTGGTTTCAATTCAAGGTTATACCTGCTGGGAATGTTTTACAATATTTTTTTACCCGGGGGGATTGGCGGCGATGGCTACAAAATATACCTGCTTCACAAAAAATCGTTGCTACCGGCCAAACGTATTTTTGGGGCAATTTTTTTTGACAGGTTAAGTGGCTTATGGGCGGTATCACTTATAGCGGTCGTGTTATTATTTTTTATCCCAAAGACTTTTATACCCATTAACCCGGCAGCAATAATTTTTGCGGGAGCAACCCTTATTTATTATTTTATCCTGCAAAGGTATTTTAACGTAGTATCACGACATTTCCTGCTTAATCATTTGAAATCAGTTGCGGTACAATTAATGCAGCTCTTATGTGTTGTTTTTATTTTAAAATCGATAAATTTCAGCGGTGATTTTTCCCCTTATTTATTTAGTTTCCTGGTTTCATCAGTAGTAGCCATTATTCCCTTTACTATAGGAGGACTTGGGGCAAGAGAATATGTCATGATAAATGCATCTCTCCTGTTAACGATGGATAAAAATACGGGCGTATTTATTTCTGCGACGTTTTGGATCTTATCAGCATTAATTTCACTTTCAGGTATCTATTATGCGTATGGTTCAAAAGAATTCAAGACCGCACCCACAGTAGAAGGAATATTGTGAAATTTACCACGCCATTGACCACTACAGGACGTAAATTAAACGACACAATCTTTTCCGGAAAATTTTAGCCAAAAAAATGCTAAAGTTTATTTTTTGCTATGTAGCTTGCAATTGAAAATTTACTTTTAAACACAAATGAAGACTCGTATTTCTATAGCATACATTTTGTGTTTTTTAGCAATACCTGCGCTTTCTTTTGGCCTGCCTGATCCCTTAAAAATTCCCGGTTGCACCTGCTGTAAAAAAACAAGGATAAATATCCCGGTGGCCTCAACGAAGAAGTCTGTAGCAGCAGTTAAAAAACACGTTCCTTTTGATACATTAGTTGCTCCGAAAGAAATTAAGCCCGTTACCAGGGTTCCGGTAGATACGCTCTCTCCTGTATTCCAGGATAGATCCTGGCATGCAGTGGAATTTTTCCAGCACATCTGACCCTGCCATTATTATTAGAAATCAGGGTAGTAGTCTACATTATTTACCTGGTGTAGAGATTGCCATCAAATTTCGAATTAAATCCCCGACTATTTCCCGCAATGATGTGCCCCCGGGGAGCTTATAAAACTTACCACACTTTGAATCATTGTAGCGTTTAGCGAATTAATCTTTCATCGCTCCCGACGTCTTTTGCACAAACTCACCTGCCTGTAACGTTATCTTATCGGAAATAACTTACCATGTTTCGCGGCAATCTCCAGCTACCGGTTGCATAGGTTGCCATGAAATACCGGCAAAAATCCCCGACAATTTCCCGCAATGACGTGCCCTGCGGAAGTATTTAATTCGTGTAAATACTAAATAATGTAAATGGGTAAATAATTAAAACGGCACCAGGTCAGCGATCAAATCATCGTACCCTGACCTTAGCAGAAAGGCGGCAGCTAAAATCCGGAACTCGACGTAGATAATACGTGATAATCAAGTGGAGAGTATCGGGGTCGAACCGACGACCTCTTGCATGCCATGCAAGCGCTCTAGCCAACTGAGCTAACCCCCCATTTTCGTGTGCAAATATAAATTCTTTATCAATCTCCCCATATTTCTTCTTTGCCCTGCAGCCAAAGTTTTACGAGGCTGTTGGAAACTGACTTTGGACGTTCTAATGGGAAACCCAATGCCCTGTCCCAGCAAAGGCTGGCCAATACGCCCAATGACCTGGATACACCAAAAAGTACTGTATAGAAATCATATTCCACCATTCCGTAATGAACAAGCAAAGCGCCACTATGTGCATCTACATTGGGCCATGGATTTTTGATCTTTGCTATAGATTGTAATATGGGTGGCACGGTTTTATAAATATTCCAAACTGTTTGAACCAGCGGATCATCGGCCATATGCTTTTTACCGAATTCCATTTGCGCTTCAAAGCGGGGGTCGGTTTTTCGTAAAACGGCATGCCCATACCCCGGAACAACTTTCCCTTCTGCAAGCGTTTTCTTCACATACTCCCCTATCTGCTCCTGTGTGGGTAGCTCCGTTTTAAGCTCATCACGCATTTCAAAGATCCATTTGATCACTTCCTGGTTTGCAAGCCCGTGTAAGGGGCCAGCCAACCCATTCATTCCTGCAGCAAATGCAAGATATGGATCGCTTAAGGCAGACCCCACCAGGTGGGTAGCATGAGCTGACACATTCCCGCCTTCGTGATCACAATGAATGGTCATGTACAAACGCATAAGATCCCTGAAGCTTTCATCTTCAAAGCCCATCATGTGCGCAAAGTTTCCAGCCCAATCGAGCAACCCGTTTGGCTGAATATGATTGCCAAACTTATACTTACGGCGATAGATATACGCAGCAACACGGGGCAACCTGGCAATAAGGTCCATAGAGTCATCAAAAACCGCAGCCCAGTAATCTTTTTTGTTCATACCCGCCGCATACTGTTTGGCAAAGTGGCTCTCTGTTTGTAAGGCCATAATTGCCACCACAAATTGTGTCATGGGATGTGCGGTAAGTGGCAACGCGTCAATTGTATTGAAAACATGGCCAGGCACATGACTGCGGCGCTGCCACACATTGCTTACATGCTGGGCATCTTCGTCGGTAGGTAATTCGCCTACTAACATAAGATAAAACAGGCCCTCCGGTAACGGCTCATTACCACCTTCAGCTTTAGGCAATTTTTCTCTCAATTCAGGAATAGAAAAGCCCCTAAACCTGATACCATCCTGGGAATCAAGCAATGACGTTTCTGTTATCAACCCTGTCATCCCCCTCATGCCCTGGTAGATCTGGGACAGTTTTACTTCACCGATAACATCTTCTCCATGCTCTTTTAAAATGTCCTTCACTTCGGCAGACATCTTATCAGCATTTTTCTTAAACCTGTCTTTGATTACACCCATCTGAGAAAATTTTAAAAAATTGTAAAGGCTTTTGTGCACGAATGAAAAGACCTAAAGTTAACGTTACAACAAATGTGAAACAAATGAAATATTGGGCTATTGCATTAATAACAAAAAAATAAAATTGGATTTATCTTGAATTTTTCAGGTATAAGTACCAGCCGAGAATACCAAAAACAAAGTTGGGCAACCAGGCCGCGATAATGGGATTAAAATTTGCTTTTATAGAAAAAACTGTTGAGAACCGCCCAACCAGGATGTATAAAACGCATATTACAACGCCCAGGGCCAGGTGAAAACCACTACCTCCCCGGATTTTTTTGGACGCCATCGACGCCCCGATAATTGTAAGGATAAAAACAGAAACCGGGTTTGCGTTCCTGTTGTGTTTTTCCAGTAACAAGGTATTTACATCTTCGGCGCCCCTTATTTTTTCAAGATTGATAAACTCCTCGAGGTCCGGGGTTGACAGCTTATCTTTCATATACTCATCTCTCTGCAGGTCACGCGGTTTAAAATTGAAATTCATCTGCATGGTGGGCACCTGCTTTACCTGCTGCTTTAATCCATTAATGTTGCGTTCGACAACATTATCCAACCGCCATTTTCTGGAGCCTGTGTCCCACGCAATTGATTGGGACCTTAGATTATAGACCAGGTTGGTATTCCTGAATCTTTGAATAAAAAAATTACTGCCGGTGCGGCTCACGGTATCATAATACCTTACACCGGCATAAGAAAATGAATCGAGCTTAAAGTATTTATTACTGATTGTAGAAGTATTCTCATAGCCTCCATAATTAAAATCAATGTATTTGGCATTGAATGTTGCCCACTTTTGATTGGCTATCGGAAGCACATATTGGTTACACCACCATAAAAAAAGCGTAAGAATAGAACCACCGATAATATATGGCCTTAATAACCGGCCGAAACTGACCCCGCTGCTTAAAATGGCGATAATCTCTGAGCGGTTGGCCATGATAGATGTAAAAAAAATTACTGAGAGAAAAATAAAAAGCGGGAAGAGCATTGCATCAATACGCGGAACAAAGCCAAAATAATATTGAATAATTATCGCCTTCACCGGCAGATTGGCTTTAGCAAAATCGTCGGTCTTTTCACTTAAATCAATAATTATTACCAGTACAGTAAGAGAGATAAGAAAAAAGAAAAAGGTGAGAAAAAATTTCTTTAATATATACCAGTCAATAACTTTCATACGTTCTCAATGTAGGCCGAAAAGTTGATTCGCTTAATAGTTAAATAGTTAAAAAGGAAATTCATTTACCTGGTTTAAAGACACCAGGCTGTCGGCTAACTTTCGAACTTTCAACCCTTAACCCTAAACTTTCACTCCTTTCCCCTAACCAACAGGTAGGAGTCTTTAATAAATCCTTTTAATTGTGTGGCTGTTAATGCACCATCGACTATAATAGTGTTCCAGTGCTTCTTATTCATATGGTAACCGGGCAGCACACTTGAATATTGTTCTCTAAGCTCCATGGCATATTCAGGATTGCATTTCACATTAAACTGTAAAACTTCTGCATTTAGCGAAGCAAGCAAAAATATTTTTTTGCCGGCTTTAAAAACAAGGGTGTCATTTCCAAAAGGGAAACTTTCTGAAACATTCTTTAGCGATAAGGCATAGTCTCTTATTTCTTCTATGTTCATGCGGAAATTTACAGATTAAAAGGAAATATCAGTAATATAAAATAATATGCATCTATGTCAAATAAAAGGCCATCAAAATGACAGCCTTTGTATTATTTCAAAACGCTACAAGTAAGTCACCTGCATGAAGTAACTGCTTTTATTTTTGCTCCGGCCTTAGGATTCCCGTAACTACATTGTTTGACGAGAATAATAATTTTGCAGCTTCCTGCACATCTTTTTGGGTTAATGCGTTTACATATTTTTCGTAATTGATAAAATAATCAGGATTGTCACCCGGGAAATTGAAACTTTCCAATTGTGAAAGCCAGGTACCGTTTTCTTTAATGTCCACTTTATATTTTTCTTTCCACTGCTGTTTTACCTTTTCAAGATTTTCTTTGGAGGGGCCATTCTTTATAAGGTTTTGTATCTCATTATTGGCAGCATATAAAAGTGTGTCCACTTTTTCGGGGCCACATGGAAGCTGCAAACTGAATGCATAGTGAGGATAGGGTATTTTTTCAAACTGGGCCTGGGTGCCACCTCCATATATCCCCTGGATCTTCTCCCTCAGTTCCTCAATGATCCGGATATTTAGTATTTCACTTATTGCATCCGCTTTAAGGGCAATGGCTTCCGAATAGGGCACTTCGCCTCCATAAATAGCAACAATAAGGCTCTTTTGCTCTTTACCTTTATACACATTAACCGTTATGTTGCCATTTACCGGCCTTAATTTATTATCAACATAGTTAAACTTTTTGGACGTGGACGGCAGGCTGGCAATGTATTTTTCAATAAGGGGCTTCAGGTCATTTTCTTTAAAACTTCCTACAAAAGTGAAATGCATGCCATTTACATCCCCAAACCGCTCTTTGTAAATCTGCATAACCCGGTTAAGATCAACCTGGTCAAAATATGCTGATTTTGGAACAGCTACAGGTGTAAGAGGGTCATCATGATACAGCGTTTTAAAGAGGGTATCGATAAATGTTACCTGTGGGTTGGCGCTTAAAAAAGTAAGCTGTGATTTATTCTTTTGGATAAACGATTTGAAGAGGCCGGTATCAAGGCGCGGCGAAGTAAAATATAAATACGCGAGCTGCAACATGGATTCAACATCCTTTACAGAACTATTGCCTTTGATACCGTCGGAAGTGGCAGATATAGCAGGAGTTACTCTTGCTGTTTTACCTGTAAGCGCCTTTTTCAGATCAACTGGCGAAAAATCTCCGACACCCATACTGTTAATTACAGCCGTAGCATATTCTGCATTGTACTTATCTTTTAATCCATAATTGTTTTTACCACCCGGCCTGATGGCACTCATTAATACCTCATCGTTTTTAAAATCTGTCGATTTCAATGTAACCGTCACCCCGTTATTGAGGGTATATTCCGTTGTACCTAATACGGCATTTTTTTTGGTGCCGGTGATCTTACCTGCCTTAGGTACTGTTGACATCAAAGAAGTAGAAATCGCCTTTTCTTCATACGGCTTTATATCCATTTTTTGCACAGATGCGATAACACCAAGTAGTGTATCGCCTGAAGGCAATTCTTTTCCTGCCACCGGCTCCGGGCCGGTAAGCGCAATAAACTGGTTAGCGTTCTGCTGAAGTTTCTTACCGATATTATTTACGTCTTCAATAGAAATCTGCGGAAGCAAATTTTTATAGTAGCTGTTTTCTTTCTCGATACCCGGGATAGGTTCCTGGGTTAAAAAATTCTGTATATATTCCCGGGTATAATTTTCTGATTCAGTTTTATTTCTTTCATTGAACGCGGTTTCCTTCTGTGTAATCATATCGCTTTTGGCCCGGTCCAGCTCAGGCTTTGTAAAGCCGAATTTCTTTACCCTTTCTAATTCCTCCTCAAATGCCCTTAGCCCTATGGCAGGGTCCTTATCGCCGGTCCTTATTGATCCGCTGAAAGACTCATATCCACGCGCATACGAGTCAAAATCGCCACCTGCAGCAATGAAGGGTGGGTTTTCTTTTTGTGTAAGCTCCCGAAGCCGCTGGTTTAAAAGTGTTGAGAAGATCTCTTTTGTAAGATCTTCTTTATAATCAGCAAGCGTTACTGATGGGTGCGTCTTTTCTGAAGAGTAATTGACAATCAACAGATAGCTTGTCGCTTCCTTATCTGTTACTACCTTGCTTTCATTCTTTTGGTATGGAGGAACCGGGGCATAAAACCTCGGCCGCTCATTTTGAGGATTGGTAAGGCCGCTAAAATATTTTTTTATAAGCTCTTCGGCTTTACCTGGCTCAATATCTCCCACCACAATTACTGCCATTAAATTTGGGCGATACCAGTCTTTATAAAACTTGCGAATGGTATCATAATCCTGGTTCCTTATAATACTGTCAATTCCTATCGGTATCCTGTTGGCATATAATGAACCCGCAAATAGCTGCGGATAAATTTTTCTGAACATGCGGTCCTGGGCTCCCTTACCGCGCCTGCTCTCTTCAAGTACTATGGAGCGCTCGCCATCAATATCTTCATTTTTATAAGTTACGTTATGCGCCCAGTCTTCTAATATTTGAAAGCCTTTTTCTATGTTTCCCGGTTTGTCGGTTGGCAGGGGAAGAATGTATATTGTTTGATCAAAACTTGTCGACGCATTCAAATCACTCCCAAACTTCACTCCTATCGACTGCAAAAAAGAAGTAATGTCATTTTTCTCAAAATGAGTAGTACCATTGAACGCCATGTGCTCACTAAAATGAGCAATACCCTGCTGGCTCTCATCTTCAAGAATTGATCCCACATTTACTACAAGCCTCAGCTCTACTTTTTGTTCGGGCTTTTTATTTTGCCTGATATAATACGTAAGCCCGTTAGCAAGTTTCCCGATCTTAACATTGGGATCCACGATTATTGAATCATTGAGATTTTCCTGTGCGAAAAGCGAAGTGGAAAGAAGAGAAAGAAAAACACCAATTACCCTGAATAATTTCATAATATGATTATAATTTTAATATGACACGAATGATTCAGCAAAGATAACAGCGCCGAAATCAAAGAATTTTTAAAAATGAAAAATTAGCGTTAAAAAACTGTTCCCGTAATGAAAAAATTATGAAAGGTGATATTCGTGGGTCAACTATCGGCAGAAAGTCTATCAATGCATTTTTCCAGGCTGTCTTTCCAAAAAGGAATGCCTGTGTTAAGCATATTTTTGATTTTTGAGGTATCCATAACGGAATGTTGCGGCCTCCTGGCCGGGGTGGGGTATTGTGAAGTTGCAACGGGCCTGATTTTACATGGACTGTGAACCAGCGCCTTTATCGCTCCGGCAAATTCAAACCAGGTTGTAATGCCACTATTGCTGTAATTTACGATGCCGTTAAATTGATTACCCTCCTTCGATTCTTCAATAACCTTCATAATAATCTCAGCAAGATCTGCGGCATAGGTAGGACAACCATACTGGTCATTGACCACGTTGATACTTTCCTTTTCTTTGAACAACCGTAACATGGTTTTTACAAAGTTGTTTCCGTAATATGAGTAAACCCAGGAAGTTCTGATGATAAGGGCTGAAGGACTATTATTGATAACAAGTTCTTCTCCCTTGAGTTTTGATAAACCATACACATTTAAAGGGGCAACGGCGTTCTCTTCCGTTAAAGCGTTGGGAGAACTCCCATCATACACATAGTCGGTAGAGATATGAATGAGTTTTGTATTATGCTTTCTACAGGCTGATGCAAATGCACCCGCGGCGTCTGCGTTAATAATAAACGCCTTCTCTTTTTCACTTTCCGCTTTATCGACCGCCGTGTATGCTGCACAATTGATACAGAAATCTATCTGCTGGCTGTTAAAAAGTGATTGTATGGAGTCATTATCTTCGATAGGGAGCTCCGCCCTTGTTGTAAATAAAAAATTATATTCAGGGTATTTAGCAGACAATTCTCTTAACTCACTTCCCAACTGACCGTTAGAACCTGTGACCAAAACAGTTTTCTTCTTATCTTCAGACGATATCATTTTTTCAGCTATTAAAAACAAAATTATTCGTGCAATTTTCTACTGTTGGGTAATTCGAATCTTTATCTGAAACGCTCACCCTTTCTACCGGTACCCGCCAATCAATATTTAGTGAAGGCTCGTTCCATGCAACACCCCCTTCACTTCCTTTATGATAAAACATATCGCATTTGTAAAAAACCTCTGCTGTTTCACTTATTACGGAATAACCATGTGCAAAACCCTTTGGTACCAGCAATTGCTTTTTATTTTGTGCTGAAAGCTCTATTGTAAATGCTTTTCCGTAAGTGGGCGAATTTTTCCTGATATCAACAACCGCATCGAGGATGGTACCACTTAAGACCCTTATTAACTTTGTTTGTGCATAAGGTTCTAATTGATAATGCAATCCGCGAATTACCCCAAAAACTGAACTGGCCTGGTTGTCCTGCACAAAACTAATGTCAAGTCCGCCTGCTGTAAAAAGGTTTTGATTATAGCTTTCAAAAAAATAGCCTCTTTTATCTTCAAATATGGCTGGTATAAAAATCTGTAAGCCTGGAAAATCTGTTTTAATAAAAGGCATGATTGGAATTTTAAATATAGTTTAGATATTCTTTTGAAGTTGGGGATTTTTGAAGAATTCAATTGTTTTCATAAGACCTGTATTGAATTTATTTCCAGGCTCATATCCTAAAAGCTTTTTTGCAAGGGAGATGTCGGCCAGGGAATTGCGAACATCGCCTGCCCTTGGCTTTAGATGAATTGCCTCCTGTTTGCTTCCAAAATGCTCCCTGATTGTATCAAACAAATAATTTATAGAATAGTTTTCACCGATAGCAACATTATAAACCTTATTCGTTGCCTCATCATTGGTAGTTAACATTCCTTTAATGTTTACCTGCACTGCATTTTCAACAAAAGTAAAATCTCTTGTCTGGTCTCCATCACCGTCAATATAAACCGGGGAATTAATTTTTATAGCTTTCACAAACCGCGGGATCACTGCTGCATAATTACCATCAGGATCCTGCCTGGGCCCAAAAATATTAAAGTACCTGAACCCTATCACAGGAATACTATATACGCTTGCAAAAACCTGCGCATACAATTCGTTGGCCTTTTTGCTTACCGCGTAAGGCGATAAACAATTTCCCGTGTTTTCTTCCTTTTTGGGAAGCGTAACATCATCACCATAAACTGCTGATGAGGAAGCATACACAAACTGCTTAATGTTATTGTCGACTGCAGCTTTTAATATGTTGACGAAGCCTCCCACATTTACATCATTGGTGTAAGAGGGCTCTTTTATAGACCGGGGCACCGAGCCTACTGCAGCCTGGTGATTAACATAATCAATAGCCTGGCAGGCCTCACGGCACACGTCCAAATTCCTTATATCTCCTTCAATAAACTCAAAGGCATCGTAGGCCTGTAAAATCTCAATATTGGTTGTAAAACCATTGGTCATATTATCCAATACCCGTACTTTGCCTGCGCCATTTCTAAGAAGGTATTCGGCTATATGACTACCTATGAAACCGGCTCCCCCGGTTACCAGGAAGGAAGAATTATTTAAATCCCGGTCGTGAAATATATTTTTCAAGCTGTGCGTATTATTGGTTTAATACTTTTTGATTTATCAACATTGTTTTCAGCGTTAACGAAGAGCCTGCTTTCTAACAATTTACCTGGTTCCCTGTTGTTCATTTATGATATGCGTTATGAAGGTGCGACATTATAAACTCCAATATTTCCTGCTTGTAATTTTTCCACGGTAAACGCCTTTCAGATCTGCAACGATTGCATGAGGAACTGTTATTTTGGCAAATGCATCGTCATCCATATTTGCATAGGCCCGGTGTGGAACTGTAATAATTACTGCCTGGTAATCGGTAGCCAGGTCGGAAGTAAGCCCAAAGCCATATTCGTGAATGAGCTCTTCGCTGCTTGCATGTGGATCTGTTACATGCACCTGGAGTGAATAGGATTGTAATTCTTTCACCACATCGGCAACTTTCGAATTCCTGATGTCACTTACATTTTCTTTAAATGTAGCTCCCATCACCAAAACCTTTGCATTTTTTACATCACCGTTGTTTTGAATTATATGCTGCAAAACTTTTTTAGCAACATAGCCAGCCATTCCATCATTGATTGAACGGCCTGCCAGAATTACCTGCGAATTATAGCCGAGTTTTTTTGACTTGTAAGTAAGATAATACGGATCAACGCCAATACAATGGCCGCCAACCAACCCGGGATGAAATTTCAAAAAATTCCATTTTGTTCCGGCAGCTTCGAGAACCTCGAACGTATTGATGTTCATTCTATCGAAAATAATAGAGAGCTCATTCATCAAGGCTATATTAAGGTCCCGCTGTGTGTTCTCAATAATTTTTGCCGCTTCTGCAACTTTAATACAGGATGCCCTGTAAACACCGGCGTTTACAACCAATTCATAAACCTTTGCAATAGTGTCAAGGCTTTCATCATCACAACCGCTTACTACCTTGATAATACTTGAAAGAGTATGTTCTTTATCTCCCGGGTTTATCCTTTCCGGGGAATATCCCAATTTAAAATCAATAACATTTTTCAGTCCTGATAATTCTTCTATTACCGGCAGGCAATCTTCCTCTGTGCAACCGGGATATACTGTGCTTTCAAAGACAACATAATCACCCTTCTTGATAACTTTTCCAATGGTGTCACTTGCCTTTTGTACGGGAACGAGATCCGGAACATTGTTTTTATCAACAGGAGTTGGCACTGCAACAATAAAAAAATTGGCCTGGCGCAGCGTATCCAGATCACAGGTGAATTCTATGTCACAATTATCAAAGGCTTCTTTTTCGAGCTCTTTGCTTGGATCCTCACTACGCTTCATCATTTCTATCCTTCCCGGGCTAATGTCAAATCCTATTACAGAAATTTTCTTTGCAAATTCAAGGGCAATTGGCAAGCCAACATATCCCAGGCCGATTACCGCCAGTTTTTTCTTCTTATCAATTAAATTTGTATACATCCTTGTTAGTTTTCGATTTTAATCCGGCTTATCACCGGTCTTCTATTGCTACATCATAAATCAACAGTCATGCCTTACTTCCTCCAGTAAAATCCTTGCGGATAAATTCTTTGGGAAGCTTAAATAATTCTTCCTGGGGCAGGCTCTTAAAATATTCATAGGTAATCTTCAATCCCTCAGCCCTTTTTACTTTTGGCTGCCAGCCTAAAAGTTCTTTTGCCTTTGAAATATCAGGCTGCCTTTGTTTGGGATCGTCCTGCGGCAAAGGCATGTACACTATTTTTTGCTTTGTGCCTGTGAGGGCGATTATTTCTTCTGCAAATGCCTTTAAAGTGATCTGGTCGGGGTTGCCAAGATTCAGCGGCATTACATAATTACTCAGCAACAGGCGGTAGATACCTTCCACAAGGTCATCAACAAAACAAAAGCTTCTTGTTTGTTTGCCATCTCCAAAAACAGTAAGGTCCTCGCCACGTAGTGCCTGGCCAATAAAAGCAGGCAAAGCCCGGCCATCATTTAGCCGCATCCGCGGTCCATACGTATTAAATATCCTTACGATCCTGGTATCCAAACCATGAAACGTGTGATAGGCTGTTGTAATAGCTTCCTGGAAACGCTTTGCCTCGTCATAAACACCTCTTGGGCCAACAGGATTTACATTCCCCCAATACTCCTCGTTTTGGGGATGTACCAGGGGATCGCCATAGACCTCACTTGTGGAAGCCACTAAAATCCGGGCTTTTTTTGAAAGTGCCAAACCCAAACAGTTGTGTGTTCCCAGCGATCCGACTTTCAGTGTCTGGATAGGGATCTTTAAATAGTCGATCGGGCTTGCCGGAGAAGCAAAGTGCAAAATATAATCGAGGCGTCCGGGTATATGAATAAATTTAGAAACATCGCTGTGGTAAAATTCAAATTCTTCCAGTTTGAAAAGATGCTGGATATTTTTCAAGTCACCGGTTATAAGATTATCCATACCGATCACATGCATCCCTTCTTTTATAAACCTGTCACAAAGATGAGAACCCAAAAAGCCCGCCGCCCCTGTAATCAGAATTCTTTTATTTGACACTTATAATAAATTTAGATCACGAATTATGCGAATTGCACGAATTACGAGACCCGATACTATCGGGTTTTGCGATTATTCAACTACTGAGTCTTAGACCGGTTATGCAGTAACCACCCTGCGGCCAATGCTTTCATAATGAAAACCTGCTTCTTCCATTTGCTCCAATTCAAAAAGATTTCTGCCATCGAAAATAGCCGGGTTCTTTAAAAGCGATTTCATTTTAGTGAAATCCGGTGTTCTAAACTCGCTCCATTCTGTCGCGATCAATAACGCATCGGCAGATGCTAATGCTTCGTATTGGTTTTCTGCATAGACAATTTTATCACCTATTTCCCTCTTCACATTTTCCATGGCTTCAGGGTCATAGGCAATGACCGAGGCGCCTTTAGCGGTTAGCTCTTTTATCATTTTCAAAGATGGCGCTTCCCTTATATCGTCTGTATTGGGCTTAAAAGCCAGCCCCCAGATTGCAATTGTCTTTCCCTTCAAATCATTTTTAAAATACTCCAGCACCTTAGGCATCAGGTGGATCTTTTGATTTTCATTCACTTCCATTACCGCTTCCAGTATCTTAAAATCATAATCAGCCATTTGTGCAGATTTTGATAAGGCCTGCACATCTTTAGGAAAACAACTGCCACCATACCCAATGCCTGAAAATAAAAATCTTTTACCGATGCGGTCATCGCTCCCCATGCCCTTCCTGATCATATCCACATCGGCTCCGAATCTTTCGCATAGTTGGGCGATCTCATTCATGAAAGAAATTTTTGTAGCAAGGAATGCGTTGGCTGCATACTTGGTAAGTTCGGCTGATTTCTCATCCATATAGATGATAGGGTTGCCCTGGCGTAAAAACGGGGCATACAATTCTTTCAACAACTTCTTGGCTCTTTCCGATGACGTGCCAATTACAACGCGGTTCGGCTTCATAAAATCCTCAACGGCCATGCCTTCGCGAAGAAATTCCGGATTGCTTACAACATCAAACAGTTCCTGGGGATTGCCGATTCCCCGTTCCCGCAAATTCTCCAGGATCTTTTGGCGAACCTTTTCGGCAGTACCGACAGGTACGGTGCTTTTATTGATGATTATTTTATATTCCCCTTCTTCCAGGAGCTTTCCGATATTTCCGGCAACATTTAAAACATACTTTAGATCGGCGCTGCCATCTTCGTCGGGCGGGGTAGGCAGTGCGAGAATGATAATGCGTGCCTCCCTAATGCCTTCTTCGAGAGATGTAGTAAATTTTAATCTGCCCTCCTTTTCATTGCGTGCAAAAAACTTTTCGAGCCCCGGCTCATAGATCGTAACTTTTCCCGAAGACAATTTTTTTACTTTTTGCTCATCAATATCCACACAGGTCACTAAATTACCTGTTTCTGCAAAGCACGTTCCCGATACCAACCCTACATAACCCGTCCCAATTACCGCAAGTTTCATTTTACTTTATTTATTATTTACATATTCTAACACCTTTCCAGTTATAAACTGAAGCTGTTCTTCATCCAACTCCGTATGAATTGGCAACGAAATTACCCTTTCCGTGAGCCAGTCAGTTTTTTCAAGGCTAAATTCACCGCCACCAAAAGCCGCAAACATTTTTTGCCTGTGTGCAGGTACGGGATAATATAACATAGAAGGAATATTATTGCCGGTTAAAAAATTGGTGAGCCCCTCCCGGTAGCTGGCGGGATTATCTATATTATTGAGAACCAGCGTGTATTGATGAAATACATGCTTGCAATAACCGGCACGGTAAGGGATGGTGATCTTATCATGGCCAGCAAAGGCAGCATCGTAAAAATCAGCCACTTTTATCCTGGAATCGACATAGCCATCCAACAACGGTAATTTGATATTTAATATTGCAGCCTGCATTGCATCAAGCCTGGAATTACAACCTACAACTTCATGGTAATATTTGACTTTCTGCCCATGATTGGCAATCATCTTTAAATTTTCTGCCAACAGGTCATCGTTGGTCATAATAGCACCACCATCACCATAGCAGCCTAAATTTTTACTTGGGAAAAATGACGTGCAGCCGATGGTTCCAATACTTCCGGTCTTTTTTGTAGTGCCATCTTTAAAATGATAGTCCCCACCAATAGCCTGTGCATTGTCCTCTATTACGTATAAGTTGTGCTCGCTGGCTATTTCCATGATCGCATCCATATCGGCGGAGTGGCCATAAAGATGAACGGGAACGATTGCCCTGGTCTTGGGTGTTATGGCATTTTTTACACCCTGGATGTCAAGGCAAAATGTCGCAGGGTCCACTTCCACAAAAACGGGCTTGAGCTTAAGCAAAGCGATCACCTCCGTAGTGGCGACATAGGTAAATGAAGGCGTAATCACCTCATCGCCAGGCTGCAAGTCCAGCGCCATCATGGCAATTTGTAAAGCATCTGTACCATTTGCACATGGAATTACATGCTTTACACCGACATATTGTGCGAGGTTTTTCGCAAAAGTATTTACCTGCGGCCCCCCAATAAACACTGAACTCTCTAAAACATCCAGCAGTGCCTTGTCAACTTCAGCCTTGATTTTATGATATTGTTGTTTCAGATCCACCATTTGGATAGGTGTCATAATACTTATTTTTAAAGGCGGCAAAGATAGTAATTGATACAGGAATAGGAAATTTCAAATTATCACGGGGGAATTTCTGTGGAAGAAATTAGATTTGTGTCAAAACACACCGGTTTGATCTTACTTTACAACCTGTTCCTGGCTATATATTCGGCCGGCATCTTTATTGTTTCGCCGTGGAATAAAAAGGCAAAACTTTGGATAAAGGGGAGGAAAAACCTGCTCAAAAAAATACAAAAAAATTATTTATATACCCCAGGGACGGTATGGATGCATTGCGCCAGCCTGGGCGAATTTGAGCAAGGCAGGCCCGTCCTCAAATACCTCCAGGAGAATATCCCCGATGTTTCTATCGTTATAACTTTTTTTTCTCCTTCGGGGTATGAGATCGCCGCCAGGGACAAGGATTTTAAACAGGTTTTTTACCTTCCGATGGATTCGCCGTTCCATGCCCGAAAACTGGTTGAAATTTTCAAGCCCGACCTGGTTCTTTGGATAAAGTATGAATATTGGCATTATTACCTCAAAGAATTGAAAACCAGGAATATCCCTGTTTTACTTATATCCGGCATCTACAGGCAAAGCCATCCGTTTTTCAAATGGTATGGAAAATTCTGGAAGAATATGCTGGCAGGCTTTAGTCATTTTTTTGTGCAGGAACAGGCTTCCAAAGCGCAATTGGAGAAAATAATTCCGCCTGAAAAAATTACTGTTTCCGGGGATACAAGGTGTGACAGGGTAATCAATATTGCTGATAATTTCACAGACGTTGCCGGCATCGCCGGCTTTTGTGGCGACAAAAAAGTGATTGTGGCCGGCAGTACCTGGGAAGATGATGAGGCCGAATGGACACACTACGTAAAACAGCATCCTGAAATAAAGTTCATCTTTGCCCCCCATGAAATAGATGCTGAAAATCTTGACTTTGTAAAAAAGGAATTCCCTGGTTCTGTGTTCTATACCGAGTGGCTATCGGGTGCAGTTAACCATTCCCCTCACTGCCTTATCATTGACAATATTGGAATGCTTTCAAGATTGTACCAATATGCAACGATCACTTATGTGGGTGGCGGCTTCGGTTACAATGGGCTTCACAATATCCTCGAGGCATCAGTTTATGGCAAGCCGGTAATCTTTGGCCCTGAATATGAAAAAAACTTTGAAGCAGAAGAACTGATTGAATGTTCCGGGGGAATAAGTATAGAAAACGCACTGGAACTCGAAAAGGTGGTAAACGACCTGCTAGAAAACGAAGAAGAATTGCATTCACGTGGGGTAGCAGCGAAAAATTATGTTTACAAAAATGCCGGAGCCTCGCAAAAGATCATTGCTTATATTCAAAAGAACCGCCTTCTCACCAATTGATCAAATTGCTTTACAATCGGATCGCTGTCGATCCAGCCTATTTTGACCTTCAACTCTCTCCTGATCCAATATTCTGCTTCAGCAATCATGGTAAAATTTTGTATTGTTTTTATGCTGCGCTCGTACATTGCCTCATCACCCCTGAATAATTCATTGATAAATAAAAAGCGGTCATTCACACCGATAGCCTTTTTGAGGTCTTTAATAGGCGCCTCTGTAAGTTTATCTGAAAGCTCAATTTTTACTTCCTTAAGCCGGTCGTTCAGCGACTCGGGATATTCAAAAGGTATTTCATTTTTTGCCACCTGTGCCCTGGCTAACGGGGTTTGGTGAGCGAGTGTGGGGACCTCCTCGATCGGATCATAAACAAATGGCGGCCTCGCATTGGTTACCATCGAATTAACCGCCTCAGCATTTCTTTTTATCTGTTCCAGTTCTTCCTCGATTTCTTTCTCATCCACCTGTAAAATTTCTACTACCTTTTCTTCTAAATTATCTTCTTGCGGAGGTGCATCACCCACCCTGGTTTGGAATGCATTGAATGACATCGGCATAATCACAGACACCTTTTCCTTGCTTACTTCTTTTTTTGTTTCTGACTGGCTTTGTAATTCGGCCTGCAACATTTGCACGGTGTGTAAAAGCATTTGGGCAGAAGCGCTTTCTTCATGCTGCCGTTGTAATTTTTTTATGAGTGTTGAAACTCTTTCCATGTAGAAGGTATAATCTTAGATTTGGATTTCTGCAGGATATTAGATTTCTTTTGATTTAACATAAATTCATTTTAACCTTGCAATTATAGCTAAGTTACAAATTGAATTTAAAATGAAATACAAAATATGTTTATAGAACCTAATTTTAACGGTGACCGGAGGGGTTGGATCGAGGTTATTTGTGGAAGCATGTTCAGCGGTAAAACCGAAGAACTGATCCGTAGATTGAAAAGGGTCAAGATCGCCAACCTGAAAGTAGAAATATTTAAGCCTTCTGTAGATATGCGATTCGATGATATTAAGATCGTAAGTCATGACGAAAATAAAATTCAATCTACCCCTGTCGACAATTCACACACGATTCTTTTACTTGCACAGGATGTAGATGTGGTTGGTATTGATGAAGCCCAGTTTTTTGATGACCAGATAACAAGCGTTTGCGAGCAACTTGCTTTAAAAGGGATAAGAGTAATAGTAGCAGGACTCGATATGGACTACCAGGGAAAGCCTTTTGGCCAGATACCAAACCTGCTTGCTATTGCAGACTACATAACCAAACTCCATGCCATCTGCATGAAATGTGGAAATATTGCCAACGTGAGCTATCGCAAAGTAGCAGTGGGTGGGCAGTTGCTGCTTGGCGAGAAAGATATTTATGAGCCGCGCTGCAGGGTATGTGCTGCCCTGGGCTAGCACATAATGATTGGATTACCATCGCGATTTACTTCATTACCTGGTATATAATGTCAAAAATTTTTACTTTATTAAAAAAAGATTTCCTGCTGGAACTGAGGCAGCAGCATACATTTTTTGGCATATTGCTCTACGTGGCCTCCACTATTTTTGTTTTATACCTCGCAATGGGCGAACCCGAAAGCAGTGTTTATAATGGCATCTTCTGGATGATCCAGTTATTTGTATGTGTGAATGCCGTCGCCAAAAGTTTCTTACAGGAAAGCAAGGGCCGGATGTTGTATTTTTTTTCAATCACCAGCCCTGTAAATTTTATTATCGCCAAACTTATTTACAGTACGGTTATCATGCTTTTAATGGTTTTGGTAAGCCTCCTGCTGTTTAGAATTTTATTGGGAAATCCAGTAAGTAATTATTTTCAATTCTCTTTAATTGCCTGTCTTGGCGGTACGAGCCTCAGCCTTGTTTTTACGTTGATGGCTGCAATAGCTGCAAAAGCGCAGCAAAATGCGGCAGTGATGGCCATCCTTGGGTTCCCCCTTGTTATACCACAATTATTGTTGTTAATAAGGCTTTCCAAATCTGCATTTGGAGAAATATTCCGTGAAGGGGCATTGCTTCAAATATCTTTGTTACTAATTGCCCTTGATGTTTTGGTTATTGTGCTCGCGATTATATTATTCCCTTTTTTATGGAAAGATTGACTTATGTAACGGGCCGGTAAGATTATTTGTCAACCAGCTAATCAAAATCTTCTCATAACATCCGCCATTGTTTTGCCAATATCAGCAGGGCTTTCAACGACATGCACACCACACTCCTCCAATATCTTCATCTTTGCGGCGGCAGTATCTTCGGCTCCTCCGACAATAGCTCCTGCATGGCCCATACGGCGACCCGCCGGGGCGGTTTGGCCTGCGATAAACCCAACTACAGGTTTATGGCCATTTTCTTTAATCCATTTTGCAGCTTCGGCTTCCATATTTCCCCCGATCTCGCCAATCATTACAATTCCATCCGTTTCTTTATCATTCATAAAAAGTTCTATGGCTTCTCTTGTTGTCGTTCCGATAATGGGGTCACCGCCAATACCTATTGCTGTGGAAATACCAAGACCTGCCTTAGCTACCTGGTCTGCCGCCTCATAAGTAAGTGTTCCCGATTTTGACACAATACCTATTCTCCCCTTTTTAAAAATAAATCCGGGCATGATACCAACTTTGCATTCGCCCGCAGTGATTACTCCCGGGCAGTTAGGTCCAATTAACCTGGCCCTGGTATCCAGTAAATAATTTTTCACTTTTACCATATCCTGTACAGGAATTCCTTCGGTAATACATACAATTAATTTTATTCCGGCCTCTGCCGCCTCCATAATTGCATCGGCTGCAAATGCCGGTGGAACGAAAATTATGCTCACATCGGCACCGGTCGCTTTCACTGCTTCCTCAACCGTATTGAAAACTGGCCGGTCCAAATGAGTTGTCCCTCCTTTGTTCGGCGTAACACCTCCGACTACATTTGTTTTATATTCTATCATTTGCGTTGCATGAAAGGTACCCTCCGTTCCGGTAAAACCCTGTACGATGATTTTTGAATTTTTGTTTACTAATACTGACATGGATAAATTTTAGATGGGACAAATATATGAATCAACTATCAAGAATCAAGTTGGAAAGTTGCAGCTTGGAAGTTGAGGCTATGGATTATAAAAAGCGAGCCAGATAACCTTACCGCATCAATTTGAAATCATCTCCGTCAAATAATCCCAGGTCGCTCAATTTTACGTGTGGAATAACCAGCAATGCCATAAAAGATAATGTCATAAATGGAGCTGATAATTGTGATCCCAGGTCTTTTGCTGCCTTGTCGAGCTTCGTATACATTTCCGCAACTTTATATCCATCGTCATTGCTCATGAGGCCTGCAACAGGCAATGGCAACACTTTTTCAAACGAAGCGGATGCATCTGTGCAACTGATTCCACCCTTATGCCGGATGATAAGATTTACGGAGTTGGCAATACTTTCATCGTCCACACCCACCACAATGATGTTATGGCTGTCATGCGCAACAGAAGAAGCAATGGCTCCCCTTCGCAATCCGAAATTTTTCACAAACCCGATTGAAACAGGTGCATCTTTATAGCGGTTTATAACAATCATTTTTAAAATATCTTTTTCTGTGTCGCTCACATAACATCCATTTTCAATTTTTGGATTGAAAGAAAACTTGTTTGTTATGAGCTGCCCATCCATCGCTTCAATCGCGGTTAATTCACCTGCATTGTTTCGCGTATGAAATCTGAAATCAATGACGGGACGCTTTTTGCAATTAAAATTATTGATAAGCGCCGGTGCAGGAGCTGATATATTTGAATGGCCATTTTCAGCAACCAATATCCCATTGATATAGGTGGCCGCAACTTCGAAGTTTGTAAGATCTTTTACAATAATAAAATCTGCATTGTCACCCGGTTTTAACAGCCCGACATTCATATTGTAATGGCCCACAGGATTAATGCAGGCAGCTCTCAATACATTAAAGAGATTGATTCCTTTGGCCACGGCTCTTTTGCAAAGTTCATTAATATGGCCCCGAACGAGGCTATCGGGGTGTTTATCATCACTGCAAAACATAATCTCTGCAGGATGATCCCGGAGGACTTCAATCAAAGCTTCAAAATTTTTGGCAGCACTGCCTTCACGTATAATAATTTTCATTCCATATTGCAGCTTATCAAGTGCTTCTTCTTTGGTGAAACATTCATGATCGGTGCTAATGCCTTCCTCTATATATTTCCTGGCGTCTTCGCCTCTTAAACCCGGGGCATGGCCATCTACAGGCTTATTGTATTTCTTAGCTGATTTTATTTTCGCCGTCACTTCCTCATCATGGTTCAATACACCCGGAAAATTCATCATTTCACTCAGGTAAGTTATTTCAGGTCGTGACAAAAGTGTGTCAATTGCCACAGCATCAATTGCTGCACCTGCAGTTTCAAAAATAGTTGCCGGTACACAGCTTGGAGCTCCAAAATAAAACTTAAACGGTACCTGTTTGCCGTTTTCAATCATGAACTCAACACCGTCCAGGCCACATACATTGGCTATTTCATGGGGATCGCTTACAGTAGCCACTGTGCCGTGTACTACAGCCAGTTTTGCAAATTCCGAAGGAACAAGCATTGAACTTTCAATGTGTACATGGGCATCTATAAAACCGGGAAGTATACATGGCAATTGTTTACCGGGTTCGTCATTCACCTGCCTGGTAGCTTTTATTTTTCCATCCTCAACAATAACTTCCCCGGTAAAAATTTTTCCAGATAAGATATCGACAACATTGCCGGTTACAGTAAAATTCATTTAAAGTTATTTAAACATTCATGAAAAAATTAACACAAAATGACTGGCTTAAATTTATTATTAAATGATAAAATGAAAAAAAATAATGGCGTAATTATTGGTTTATCTTGCAGTTTAAAAAAATTGTCTACATGAAAAATATTGTTCTTTTTGTAGTATTTATCCTGGCCCTGGTGTTTGCACAGTTTGCAAATGCGCAATCCCTTGACGAAATAATCAATCAATATATAATAG
Source organism: Ginsengibacter sp. (assembly GCA_039934515.1). GTDB lineage: Bacteria > Bacteroidota > Bacteroidia > Chitinophagales > Chitinophagaceae > Ginsengibacter. The sequence goes on along the minus strand of JBDTLZ010000190.1, from coordinate 20,833 downwards.
CACGGGGCGGAAAGGATAAATTAAATTTGATCCAATCTATCTATTTGGAAGGTACCCGTCAAATGATGGGTAACGAGGTACAGGTGAAGGTCACCCGCGTTGACGGAAAACTCAGCCGTGTTGATTTTGAGTTCGGTGGCAGTTCGGGTTATACTATTATAACTCCCGATAAGGGATGGACTTACATCCCGATGCGTTCTGACAAGCCGGATGAAATACCTGCGGCTAAGCTTAAAACCATGCAGGACCAGCTTGATATCGCAGGGCCTCTTGTTAACTACGCTGCCAAAGGATACCAGGCAGTTTTACAGGGAAAAGATACAGTCAACGGGAAAGAAGCTTATAAAATCCATCTTACCAACGCCGCCGGAAAAGATGTTACTTTTTATATTGATACAAAGTCGCACCTCCTTCTACAATCCAGGCAACCTGCTGACAATAGCCGCAGTGGTGGCGCGGGTGATGCCAGGGAAATTGTCGTAAGCTTCAGTGATTATAAAGAAGTAAATGGGGTAATGTTCCCGCAAACAGTAGTAACCGAAGGTGGGGGAATGGGCGGTGGCTCTATGACCTTTGATAAAATAGAAGTGAATGTTCCGGTTGACGAGAAGCTGTACAAACCTTCCAATTAATTCATAAAACAAAAGAAAGATTGCGGTAATCACCGGAATTTTTATTAAATATATTTCTAAGAAATTGCCGGCGGCAATATCATAAATTAAGATCACTGTTCCAGGGAATAATCCCACAAATTTTTGCTAAGGATTACATTAAAAGCGCCTGCTATGATTGAAAACGCAACCCCCATAACAACGAAAGTATAAAATAATGCGGGTCATTGTTGCTCCAATAATCCCGGGCGTTTGTCTTTTGTTTTTTCTACCGATTGGTCATGGCGCCAATCTTCAATTTTTGAATGATTGCCACACATTAGAATTTCAGGTACCTTCCATCCCCTGAATTCTTCGGGGCGGGTATAGACAGGCGGTGCCAGTAAATTATCCTGGAATGAATCTGTTAACGCGGAGGTTTCGTCATTCAACACACCGGGTATTAATCTTCCAATGGCATCGGAAAGCACGGCAGCACCGAGTTCCCCACCGCTAAGAACATAATCGCCAATGGAAATTTCTTTGGTGATAAAATGATCCCTCACCCGCTGGTCGATTCCCTTGTAATGCCCGCACACCAGTAGTAAATTATTTTTCAATGATAACGCGTTCGCGGTTTTTTGTGTAAAAATTTCACCGTCGGGTGTAAGAAAAATAACTTCATCATAAGTAGTTTCTTTTTGCAAAGATTCAATTGCGTTCACCAGTGGTTCAACCATCATAACCAGGCCCGCTCCACCACCAAACTGGTAATCATCGACCTGGCCATGTTTGTAATTGGTATACGTTCTTAAATTAATAATATTTATTTCCAGCAATCCTTTGTCTCGTGCCCGTTTGATAATTGAATGTGCAAAAAAACTTTCCATCAACTGGGGCAATACAGAAATTATGTCAATTTTCATCCTGCAAACTTAAAACAATTGCAAGGTGTGTGCTTCATTCAAATTAAGCGTAACTATGACTTGCAGGAAACCGGGAAGCCGGATCGGTCGCAACCTGGCCCTAGATAAATTCATCCAGGTTTCTTTTTTCTTTTTTTGTAGGCCTTCCTTGCTTGCTTTTTCTTTTACCCGTATTAAAAACAAAAGAGGAAGTCCGGATTTTTTCCTTTTCTTCTTCGGGGGTATGATCGATATAATATTTTACTGCTTCAGAAAACTGTACCCTTGCATGTAGCAAACCACTCACTTCAATCAGCCACTTTTTTGCTTCCGTCCTTACTTCGTACTGGTCACCGATACCAACGGTTTTTGACGCTTTTACATTCACTCCTTTGTTTTTCACTTTCCCACTATTGCACGCATCCGCAGCAAGATTACGGCTTTTAAAAAGGCGGATAGACCATAGAAATTTATCAATCCTTAATTTTTCGCTTTCTGGCATACACAAATTTATAGCTGATTTATATAAATGGTATTATAAGTAAATTAGTGTTTATGTATTTTTACTGATAAACAAAAAATAAATGACAAATATAAAAATCTGCTTTTTTTTACTCGTTATTTTACTCGGTTTTTCTTTTGCAGGTTTTTGCCAGTTTGGTGCAAAGGATATTAACTGGACAACTGATGGCAATGCGTACCTTAAAATAAAAGATGGAAATATTGTAAAAACTGACGTGAAAACCAATAATGAGTCTGTCATTGTAAAAAAAGAGCAGCTCATTCCCGCCGGCAGCGTAACCCCTTTATCATTTGATGTGTACAGCTTTTCACCCGACAATAAATTTCTGCTAATTTTTACCAATACTGCGAAAGTATGGCGTTACAATACCCGTGGGGATTACTGGATATTAGACCTTCCATCCAACCAATTAATACAACTCGGAAAAGGACTTCCTTCACAATCATTGATGTTTGCTAAAATATCGCCTGATGGAACAAAAGCCGCTTACGTAAGCGAACATAATCTTTTCATGGAAGACCTTTCGTCTCATCAAATAACACCACTTACAAAAGACGGCACCCGGAAATTCATTAACGGCACTTTTGATTGGGTTTATGAAGAAGAGTTTGAATGCAGGGATGGATTCCGGTGGAGCCCGGACAGTAAAATGATCGCGTTTTGGCAGGTGGATGGCACCAGGGTACGGGACTATTATATGCTCAATACTACTGATTCAGTTTATTCCAGGGTCATCCCCGTTGAATATCCAAAGGTGGGCGAGCCACCATCACCGGTCCGTATTGGCATAATTACAATCAGCAATGTCAATATTACCTGGATGAATATTCCTGGGGATCCTCAACAACACTACATTCCAAGAATGGAATGGGCCGATAATAGTGACGAGGTTGTAGTACAGCAGCTCAATAGAAAACAAAATGAAAGCAAGTTATTTTATTGCAGGGCGGTCACCGGTGAGGCCAGCAATTTTTATACTGAAAGCGACAAGGCATTTATTGATATAAAATCACGTTGGAATGATGATGACCCAACCGGCTGGGAATGGCTTAACAATGGCAAGGATTTTTTATGGGTAAGCGAGAAAGACGGATGGCGCCATATTTTTTTAGTAAGCCGCGATGGCAGGAAAGAAACCCTCGTTACAAAAGGCAATTATGATATAGATAATATTAAATATATCGATGATAAAAATAATTATGTCTATTTTTTGGCTTCTCCTGCCAATGCGACGCAACTTTATTTATACAGGACCAAACTTGACGGAAAAGGAAGATTAGAATTGCTTTCGCCGGCCTCAATGCCAGGAACGCACAATTATGACATCTCACCTGGCGCAAAATATGCCGTGCATAGTTTTTCCAATTATAAAACTTATCCTGCCCGTGAATGGGTTTCTTTACCAAGTCACAAGCCTTTATATGAGGAGAAAAGCATTGCTAAGAATATGAAGGTAAATGAGCACTCGAATGTTGAATATTTTAAAGTAACCACAGAAGATAATATTACCATTGACGGCTGGATGGTAAAACCTGCCAATTTTGACAGCACTAAAAAATATCCCGTTGTATTTTTTGTATATGGTGAACCTGCCAACTCAACGGTTACTGACAGGTATGGCACCCACATAAATTTTTTATTTGATGGCGATATGAGTGCCGAAGGCTACCTACAGGTTTCTGTTGATAACCGGGGCACGCCCTCATTACGGGGATCGGAGTGGCGGAAATCGATTTATGGCCAAATAGGCAGGTTGAACATCCGCGACCAGGCTATGGCAACAAAAAAATTACTTGAAAAACCCTATTTTGATAAAGACAGGGTAGCAGTTTGGGGATGGAGCGGCGGAGGTTCCACGACACTCCACCTTATGTTTCAGTACCCGGATATTTATAAAACAGGCATCTCTGTATCAGCAGTCGACAACCTTCTATTTTACGACAATATTTATGAAGAAAGGTACATGGGATTGCCGCAGGAAAATATGGACAATTATGTAAAAGGTTCTCCCATTTATTATGCAAAAAATCTGCAGGGTAACTTATTATTCATCCACGGTACCGGCGATGATAATGTGCATTATGATAACGCCGAGGCTTTGTTGAATGAATTAATTAAATATAATAAAACATTTCAGTTCATGCCTTATCCTAACCGGACACACAGTATTTCCGAAGGTGAAGGCACCAGGAAACATTTATCGACTTTGTATTCTGATTTTTTAAGAAAAAACTGCCCACCGGGGGCAAGATAACTATCGTATTAGTTTATATTTGGTTATTAAATCATTTCAAATGCGTGCCCGGGTAATAATAACAGCCTCCCTGCTATTGTGTATTTTTAATTCCTGTCAGAAGGAATTGGAAGATCCGCTTGATACTCCGGCGGGCACAACACCCAATTTTAACGCAAAGGTGAGTGGTGTACTGTTTTCTGCCACTGCATACACCGCAACAATAAATAAAACCGACAGCATAATTTACTTACTCGGCACAACTACCGACGGCCGGCAAATTTCATTTACCGTTAAAGATTCGGGGGAACATGTTTACAGCCTGGACTTTAACAGCATTACTAATTTTGGTAGGTATATAGATGTAAACACGGATATTTTTGGCACTAATGGCGGCGCCAGCGCCGTAGAATCGGGGGGAAACCTGGCGATCGTTTCAATAGACCCCGTGAAAAAATTAATGAGCGGAACCTTTAATTTCAGGGCTTTCCAGGATCCGGCTGGCCCGCAAAAGATCATCACTGAAGGTGTTTTTCACAACATCGGTTATTAGGAGTATACTTCACGATGATACCTTTTTCTTTTATTCAAAAATGACAGCATTGGAGTTAGTTAATGTAGCTGCAATAGGTTATCAATTTTGAAAAATAGGGTATTCATCACGAAACCGTTCAGCGGCCTGGCAGTTCAGCCACTATAGCCTCCGCCACATACCTGGAATAAATTCTCGCTCCGAATTTATTGAGATGGCTTTGATTGGCAAATAAAGTACTGTCTTTACAGATAGATAAATTTCTATAATCAAAAAAAGGTATTAGGTTTTTTTTGCTAACCTCGGTTACGTATTGAAAGAAATCAATTCTTTTTTTATAATCTGTATTATAATATTCAGGCGAATAGGCGATTATTAACTTGATATGCCTCCGGCTACATGAATCGATTATTGCGTCTAGTATCTTTTTTCCTGCTTCTGCTACGGCATAGGTAATTGTGTCCTGGGGTAAACCCGTAGCTGGCGTTAAACCACGTATCCCGTTGTCTGCATAACCATTATAAGTAAACCCATAAGATATCTCTTCCTTTTTGCCCAATATTCCTCTTAATGCGTTGAACTTGTTATAATCATCGATTTCCATCAATTCCAAGAGGGGTAAATATTTAAAAAGCTGAATTTTTTTATACCTGGCCAGCGTATTATATATAATGTCATTTTCCAAATATGGAAAATAAATAGTTGGATTAAAAAAGGGGCGCTTTTCAATATCAAATGCAAATACCGGCAGGTCAAGCACTACCATTTTTGGCGCCTGGTGTATTTGCAAATAGACCTGGAACCATAAATTTATTTCAAGTAAGTTCCCCCCTTCAACTCCCAAATTATAAGAGGACAGGTGCGTGATACTATCAATCACCCTGGGGTTGTAATGCATATGTGTGCGTGAAGAACCAATGTATAATACATCATAGTAAGCCTCTTTATTTAACAACACATTTATTCTTTCCATTTCATGCTTATAATACCTGGTATGCCCATTCACATAAACTTTATTTAATAAACTCAACACTACACCCGCTATCACCAGTACCAACAATGTTCTCAAATAAAAATTCATACTTAGAATTGAAAGTAAATAAAACTATTGCGTTGAAAGATGCCCAACAGAATAATCAAGATTAAAACTACCGAGCAAAAAAGTACATCTTTGGATTTCTTATTATCAAATGATAAGAGGAGCGTATCAGAATACTTTTCAACAAAAAAAGTAAAGGCGATAACAAATATTGAAATAGCAAAAGAACTCATTCCAAACAGGGCTCCCTTAAAAGAAACAACGGATAAAAAAGGTTGCGAATTATTAACGGTAAAGAAGTTCTTTAATAATATAAATGCATCTGAAAACCCGGTAGCACGAAAAAACACCCAGGCAATTGTAACTACCCAGAAAGTAACAAACCAACCGATGAACTTATTCCCGGCACCCCTTTTTTTAAGAAAATATTTTCCCAGCGCAATACTGATAATAATAAATAAGGCATGCAATCCGCCCCATACCACAAAGGTCCAGTTTGCACCGTGCCATAAACCACTTAGCAAAAAAACGATCGCTATATTTACATAAAGCCTTTTTATCTTAACCCTGTTGCCCCCGAGCGGTATATACAAATAATCTCTAAACCAGGTTGATAATGAAATGTGCCAACGGGACCAGAATTCTCTTATATTTTTACTAAAATAAGGCCTGTTGAAATTTATCATTAGATCTATTCCCATTGTACGGGCGGCACCAATGGCGATATCTGAATAACCGGAAAAATCACAATAGATCTGAACAGAAAAAAACACAAACGCTATCAGGACATTTAGAAAGTTTGAATAACTATGGGGATCGCTGTAAACAGCATCTACATATATGGATAACCTGTCTGCTACTACTACTTTCTTAAATAAGCCCCAAAGCATCAGCCTTAATCCTGAATATAGCAAACCAACATCAAACTTGTGCTTCGCCCGTAATTGGGCAATGATATTCTGCGGCCTTTCAATTGGGCCAGCTACCAGTTGCGGATAAAACATAACATACAAAGCATAGACCCCTAAATGTCTTTCAGCCTTTTGACGGCCCCTGTAAACTTCAATAGTATAACTCATGGCCTGGAAGGTGTGAAAAGATAACCCTAAGGGCAGAATGATGGCTAATAAAGGAATAATATTTTTATCAGCCAGCGAATTAATATTTATCGCAAGGAAATTAAAATATTTAAAGGCCGCCAATACGCCAACATTCGCAATAATACTCATGACAAGGAATTGCTTTTTATTTCGCTGTGCGCCTTCTATCATAATCCCTGCGATGTAATCAATGATTATTGTAAAAAATAGTATCAGGATATACACAGGAATAAAGAACATATAAAAAATGCAACTCGCCAGCAAAAGCAATAACCACCTGAACTTATAAGGAGTAAGGAAGTAAAGAATCGTTACGATAGGGAAGAAAAGCAGGAACTCAGAGGAATTGAATAGCATTCTATTGGATTTTCAGTAGCTCTTTGTTTGCAGAGATTTATAAAGAGTGAGAGTTGCTATGGTAAATATAGCCTAAATAGCCATGATTAACTTGTGTGAACGTTATAAAAACTTATGTATAAAATAGATAATGCAACTACTGGGAACAGGCATGGCAAACAAGTTCCTTAGTAGAAAGAATATATATTGAAGATTAATATTTGCACAACAAATAATAAATATTTTACCCGATTTTATACATCCGGCTCATTTTTATTTTCCCGTTAGTTTGGGATCACCAATAAAAATTTATTTTTGAAATAAATGACCGACCACTATTTTATTAAAAACTTCTGTAGACATGGTACGTAAATGAGGAGAGGTTTTACATCCATTCCATCTAAAATCCACACAAAAAATAATTACCGAAAGGTTTTTTAATTAATATTTCCATAACAGTCTTCCTGCAAAAAGCTATTATGTGTGCCTTGTTAAAATTAAAAAAGCTGCATGTTTTTATTACATGCAACTTTAGCTACTGACACAAAAATATTTCTATTTATATAAATTTTCCAATTCACTTTTCACTTCCGCTACTGAAGGCGCAGTCGTAGCAGTTGCATTTGAAAATAATGTCTTTGCATCATCACTATTCCCATAAAATGCTTCATTCCCCTTGCCATCGACATCGATCGCGGAACCACTCAGGCTGATGCCTGCAAATAATCCTTTGCTGCGCGAATAAGAATATACCTCCGCTTCCATTTTATAATCAGTGCTTGCTGTTGAATTTCTTCCTACGGGCCCTGCCGTAGCCGATATTTCACCGCCAAGGGTAAAGCTCCCTTTACCGATCTTTTCCAATGTTGTCCTGCTCTTAAAAATCAATACCAGGTCAACAGATTGAACGCCGGCCTGCAGGCCAAGGCTACCGCCTGTAATTGTTACAAATACCGGGTTGCTCCAGGTGCCATTTTCTAACTTCACCATTGCAATTCCCTTTCCTCTTTTTCCAGCAACAACAAATCCTGCGTTTATTAACTTGGGTACGATGATAATTCCTTCAGTTACTTTCAAAAGTTCGGCAGGAATGCTTTCTTTCATTTTGCCAAAATCTTTTAATACAGCGGTTGACGCGGTAACTTTATCTTCCTGCTTTTCCTGGCTTTTTGCCGGGAAAAAACACATAGTGGTAATTCCTGCTAAAAGAATAAATTTCGAAATCTGTAAGGCTTTCATTTTATATAAGTTTATAAATTATTTGAAATAAACCATGTGTGCAAGATTAATGCCATTGTAAATTTGGCAAGCATACTTTAACTCCTCGCATAGTTGTAACCGAGTCAACCGGCAAATCGCATTATATGCTCCGGGCCGCACTGGCATTGCAGAATAATACCAAAATGAATTATTATATCCTGGGTTGTCTTATCTCAAAAAAAAAGCTGCCAACAGGTTGACAGCTTTAGAGCTATTTGAATGAATAAATTTTTATTCAGAAGTTTTGTCAGCAGTTGAATCTTCATTCGAAGCCTGTGAAGCTTCTTTCGACACTGCTTCAGCGGATGGGCCCGAACTTCTTCCGACCGGGGCACTTCTTTCTGCCCTTCTTGCTACAGGCTGACGGCTTGTAGTGCGGCTTTTTTTGTGTGATTCCTGTCTTTTAGCAAATTCAGAATCATGTTCAGTGCTCCATTTAGTAAACTTTTCCATCGCAGTCGCCTCATCAAACAAGCCAAGGGTAACTCCACGAAGCAAATGCTTCAGGTATAGCACACCCTTAAAACTTAGAATGCGGCGAACAGTATCAGTTGGCTGTGCACCTTTGTGCAACCATTCCAGTGCTTTCTGCCTGTCGATTTGAATACTTGCCGGAACTGTCAGGGGATTGTAAGAGCCTAATTTCTGGATAAATTTTCCATCACGCGGGCTTCGGGCGTCTGCAACTACAATAAAGTAAAATGGCCTTTTCTTAGAGCCATGGCGTTGCAATCTCATTTTTACAGCCATAAAAAATAGAAATTTTTTTTGGGTTGTTAATAAATAGGGTTTTAAAGGATTGCAAAGATAAGGGGTGAAAACGGAAAATACAAATGAAATATGTAAAAAAATAAGAGACTTAGTAATATTTATAAATTAACTGCCCCCTTTTATTGAATTTGGTCATTAGCGACCTCATTTTTTCCCTGGCATAGCAAGTTTGCCCATAGGCATTTTATTCATCATTTTCATCATATTCTTCATTTGATCAAATTGCTTTATGAACTGGTTGAGTTCGGAGATATCTTTTCCACTGCCTTTCGCGATACGCAGCTTACGGGCAGGATTTATGATATCCGGATTGCGTCGCTCTTCCACTGTCATTGAATTGATCATAGCTTCAATGCCCTTAAAGGCATCATCGTTTATGTCAATGTCTTTTATTTGTTTGCCTACACCCGGTATCATGCCCATAAGATCTTTCAAATTTCCCATTTTTTTTATCTGCTGAAGCTGGGTTTTGAAATCTTCAAAATCAAACTGGTTTTTCCTTATCCTTTTTTCAAGTTTTGCTGCCTGTACTTCATCAAATTGCTCCTGTGCTTTTTCCACAAGACTTACAATATCTCCCATGCCCAGTATTCTTTGCGCCATACGCTCAGGATAAAAAACATCAAGCGTATCCATCTTTTCACCGCTGCTTACAAATTTTATGGGCTTATTTACAACCGATTTAATAGAGATCGCAGCACCACCGCGCGTATCACCATCCAGCTTGGTAAGAACAACACCCGTATAATTAAGCCTTTCATTAAAGGCAGCAGCCGTATTAACCGCATCCTGGCCCGTCATACTATCTACAACAAAAAGTATTTCTCCCGGATTTACAGCTTTTTTGATATTGGCTACCTCAGTCATCATGACTTCATCTATCGCCAACCTGCCGGCAGTATCGACAATTAATACATTCTTATTGTTGGACTTTGCTTCCTTAATTGCGTTCTGTACGATAGCAACGACATCTTTATTTTCCGGTTCGCTATATACATCAATATTTACCTGGCTGCCCAATATTTTTAATTGTTCGATAGCTGCCGGCCTGTAAATGTCACCAGCAACAAGCAAGGGCGATTTCCCCTTTTTTGTCTTAAGATAATTGGCTAGCTTCCCGCTAAAGGTTGTTTTACCACTACCTTGCAGGCCTGCAATTAAGATTATTGCGGGATTCCCTGAAAGATCAAGATCCGTTTCAGTTCCCCCCATCAATTCGGTAAGCTCATCCTTTACAATTTTTACCATCAACTGGCCCGGGCTTATCGAATTGATAACTTTTTCACCAGTGGCCTTTTCCTTTATACTATCGGTAAATTCTTTGGCAATTTTGTAGTTCACATCGGCATCTACCAATGCACGCCTTATATCTTTAACAGTGGATGCAATATTGAGTTCAGTGATTCTTCCCTGCCCCTTTAGATTTTTAAAAGCGGTGTCTAAGCGGTCGCTTAACGATTCAAACATATTTTAGTGATTAAAATTCAAAAAATAGATCAACGCCAGATCAGATGCTGACGCAGCAAATTTAAGATAATTGTGCATGTGATCGTTTCAATTTACAATGGCATCGGGAGATACCTGCAAAATCTGCTAGATCCTGGTAAACCAAAAAGACCGGCCATGTCTTTTCACCGTATGTAAGGACGGAATTGTCCAAAGTTCATTCCATACATCATCCGTGATTTTGTCCGACAATAAATAATAATTTGGACATATGATTTTATAGGCATCAGAATTCAGGAGGCATGCCGCCAGTACATATTGCTCAGAAAAAAACCGGTCACACACCCACTGTGGGTAATCATACGGAAGGTAGATATCATGAATGTGAATGATAACGCCTTTTGGTATAACAGGCAGTATTTCCAAAAAGAACCACATCACATCTGAGTTTGCATGCAAAACATGCGAGCCGTCAAGGAAAACAATATCGTTGGGCAGCAGGTCGGTAAAATGATGTAAGGAAACTGATTGTACCTGTTCACTAAGCCATGTATCAGCTATTTCCTTTATTTCTCTTCGGGGATTTGGATCAATACAGGCAATTGTAAATCCGAGGCTTTCCTGCTTTCGACAAAATGCAGCAAGTTTTGTAGAATTTCCAGACCCTATTTCAAGGTATTTTTTTGGCCGGAATTTTTCCAGGATAGTGTTTAAAACAATTGTATCCACTGCAGGGAAAAAACCATTTTCCCAGGCTGGCAGCATATTATCTGAAACAGAAAGCGCTATTTTCTCAAAAGCCACAACATGGCGAACACTGTGTCTTACGAGGTTTCTATATCCATCATCGTTACTGGAAATTATTGTATACAAATTCTTATGCGGGCTGTTGCCAACCGTATATAATGGCGAAGGCACCACCGGGTAATCCAGTACGGCAATTCTTGCAGGCTTTGTTATAGCATACCACAATTTTCTTCCCGCGTTTTTCATAGCAAGGTGGTTTTACCAGATCTATTTTTATTATATACCGGCACACTTTTCAACCAGTGAGAATGAAGACTATGCTTACTTATTTGTTATTGAATAGCAATAATGACGCCGGTATATCGACAATTAGTCATCTTTTTTGGCAATTATCTTGTTTTGTCACTCTTTAAAGTAAGTGGGCGGAAAAATTTCCATTATGAATTAAGACAACCCAAAAATTAAATGCTGTGCCTGTATCATGCATTATTCCAGGACTCCAAAACCAGTCAAATTTGTTTGGTTATTTTAAGACTGGCTGACAGGTGACTATGCATCCACATATTTTCGTATTCAGCTACCAGCAAATATTTTCATGACAGGTACGACCATGGCTAATTGCAGAATACTATGTAAAACCTAAAATTGTTAAAATATGGCAAAGTTTTTGTGTTTAGGAGTACGGTGAAAATTAGCGCCAATATGCTTGCGGAAATTTTTACCATTTTAACTCTTTACCCTTATTCGACAATCACCAAAAATGAAAACAAAAAGCTACCTGCCTTTTATTGCAGTTCTACTAATCCTTATTGCTTGTAAAAAAGACAAGGCTGTAACCAGACCGGTTGAATTCACATCAACTACTTACTTGAGTTTAGGAACTTATAGTTCTGTTGGCAAACCAGATTATTTATTAACTCCGGATACTATTTCCCCTGCGTTACTTTCGTATATCAGTGCAACGCTTCCTGAAGGAAAAGATTTGAGAACCACCCACCCCGAATTACTTACGACATCAGCCATTGCTGATGTTACGATTGCCAAATCATCGGATGTATTTATTACGTTTGTTTCACATACGGGGGGGTATACGAACACCTTTGCATTTTATACTTATCCAACAACACAACCTCCAACAAGTACTAAGGACATAAAAACCATTACTTATGTATTTCCGAATTCGGGCGCCCTTACACCCCTTCACCGCGGAGATAAAGTAAAAATTGGAACATTCGAAGTAGGAACATCTATTGGTTTTGTTTTGCTCCAAAAGGGATGGGATTCTACTGCTAATGTCCTTAATAATAAAGTAGTACATTTTTGTTCAAACGATGTTTTAAATCCGGAGGTTGACCCTGCCCTGAAAAAACACGCAGTTTTGATCAATTATGCTCCTGAAAACAAGGTATTGATCGGTTTCGAGGATCTTGACAGAACCAACCAGTATTGCGATCATGATTTTAATGACCTGGTAGTTTATTGCACAATTACTCCATAGGTATCTATTTAATAGAAAAATGCCTTACTATCACTGCAGTTCAAAGTACCTGGCAGATCTGTTTGTTGATTAACAATTGCTTTTTTCCTACTGCTTCCGTTTAATTTGATGCGCTGCGGGTAACAAATTTCTACGAGGTCATTGTAGCCTTTACAATAATAAATTTGTTATCAATAGCCTTAAGCCGGCAGTATTGTGCTGTTATCAATTAACGCTCTTTCTTCAGGTAAATTTTGACGGGCGAAACTGCTGATTAATTCAGGTTAAATTTTTACCAGGTCCTTGTGCGGTAAGTATGTGATTTACTACGAATAGATATCCGTATCGTCATCAACGACTACTATTTTTTTCAATAATTAATTTTCATGAATTATAAAAGTAGAAGATTATCACTACAAAAACATAATAGTTTCTGAATTACCAGTGATAAGTTAACCATGTTTTATCGCAATATTTATTACACGAATTACTTTACAATTCATGTACAAAATTCTTTCATTATTTTAGTCATTTTAGGCTTAACATATCACTGGTCTATATAATCCACCATTATACCAGCAAGCCACTCAACACACATTTTTTACGGCTATGAAAGAATTATTTTATATACCAGGTATAAAATCTTACTTGCTGGTAAGTACCATTTATTTTAGTCTACCCAATAAAGAGTTTATCAGTTTTCCATATTGGATCCAAAATGTGATGCAAATATCAAATAACGGATGGTTGGCCATATTTGAATCTGAACTGTTCATTAAGAGCGTGAACAAAATCCTTTACATCAAAGGGCTTTGAAATAAAACCATCTGCGTGGCATACAGGGTATGCATTTCCTTTCTCCGAATTAGCAGAAAAAAGAATTACCAGCAGTGTGGGTTTGATCTCTTTAAGTTCCTTACAGATTTCTGTACCCAACTTTCCCGGGAGCATTATATCGAGTAATACGAGATGCGGATTAAAATCTGCAATTATTTTAAAAACTCCTATTGCTGATGAATGGGTTTTTACAATAAAGCCCCGGGATTTTAAAATGTGCCGGACAATAAAAAGTATATCTTCATCATCGTCTACAACCAATATTTTTTTCATTACCATGTACTCCTTGTGAATAATACCGCTTCTTTATTTTTAAAACTTGCATTTTTCCGGCAACAGTTTACCTGATTTAAATACATTTTGAATAATCATTCAAAGAGGACAGTCTATAGATATTTGTTCCCATATTTTCCGCAATCTTTGTAAGGTTTAGATTGATATGATCTTTTTCCAGAGAAATCAATCCTTCCTGTAATTTAGAAGAAATAACATATTAGACAAATAAAATGTACTATTTATTTAATTTGTTCAACACCATGTAAACATCACCCTACATATCTTAGACAAAAACCCTACGTTTAATTAATTTTGATCGTTCCGGATTCTCACCAATACATTTTTTGACAAAAAAAACTTGTAAAGGGTTGTTTACGCCGGGGTATTTACTTGTAAAATCCCGTTAAACATTTGCCTGAATGAACCCGGTATTATGAACAGGATGGCAGCGCAAGCATGTGAGCATTAGCTTTGTAACCCGCTTAACTCAGAAAAGCTTTTATTTTAGGGTGGGTATTCCATCAACCCAATCGTTCAATTTTGTTATCACCTATTTCTCAAACAGCCGGTTTAAAAAAATATTCAATAATATGAGAAATGATCCTATTTTTTACAAAGCCCTGCGGAATGTTTTGTGGCTGCCGGTTAAGCGTTTGCCCGTGGTTAAGCGTTGGAATTTAAAGCGCCTTGTAAAAAAAGGAACAATCATTCCCTTATGTGACATGGATAATTATTTGAACGCTGCTGATAAGGTAATGATCCCGCCACTTACAAATAAAATTCACGTAGGCCTCGTTAAAGAACAGCAGGAAATAAGATCAGAAGATCATCTTATGAAAAGAGCCTACTGGCCTAAATATGAAAGATTTTTAAAAAACAATTCTATCAATTATGCTTTTTACGATATACAGTCATCAACATGGCAGGATGAGGCAGCAAGGTTTGATGTTGTTTTGTGGCGTCCACATTCTTCACCCGATGTACAGGCAGAAGCAGAATCAAAAATTTATTTTCTCGAAAAATACCTGGGAAAAAGATGCTACCCTTCATTTGAAGAGATTTGGAGCTATGAGGATAAAGTACGTGCGTCGTATCTGTATAAATATTTTGAATTACCTGCCGTACGCACATTTACTACCAATTCTAAAATTGAAGCGCGGCATTTTGCAGATAAAACTTCTTTTCCAATTGTTTCTAAAATTACCACGGGGTCGTCATCGTATGGCACTGTGAAATTGAAAAATAAATTATCAGCATTGATGTTTATTAATTCCTGTTTTTCCCGGAGTGGCAGAAAAACTTTCTGGCCTTTTATAAGGCAAAAAAACTATGTCTATTTTCAAAAATTTATCAATAACGCAAATTATGATCTTCGGATCATCGTGGTAGGGAACAAGGTATTTGGATACTATCGCTATCCAAAACCTGGTGACTTCCGGGCGTCGGGATCGGGTATTATTGAAAAAAAGGCATTGCCTGAAGAAGCGATGACAATTGCCATAGACGCAAAAAGAAAATTAAAATCAACAACGTTGGCAGTTGATATGATCTATTCGGAACTGGAAAAAAAACATTTAATTATTGAAACATCAATATTCATTGGAATTGATACGGCTGCACAACTTGCCATAGATGGGCAACCGGGTTATTATGAATATTCCGGAAATATTTTTACTTTTAAAAATGGAAAATTTTGGATCCAGGAATTGGCTTTGCAGGAATTTTTTAATTTTTTACAAATGCCCTAGATGGCGGTATAAACGGCAATGGAATAGCTACAAAAACCAATCAGTTTATTAAACCGGTTCACGTATTATCCATGATGCCGTTTTCAATTAGGTATACAATTGGCCCAGGTCAATTGTTTCTCTTCCTAAATAGCTTTACGACAAAATATATAAACGCAATTACGACGACTATCATTATCCATTCGGCGATCGCTGGCATTCCGTTTAAAAATTTCATAATTTCAATTTTTAAACAACTACGACGTAGATATTACCATTAATTTACAGGTAAAGTGAGCCCTTAGTGTGGAAATTTATGTAAAATTCATTTCTCTACAGCCTTTAGATAATTAGCGGCGATAACCGGATCCCCGTATGGCTGACGTTAAAAAAAACAAATGCGCCAGTAAGTGGTCTAAAGAATCAGGATGACAACGGGATTTGACGTTCGGAGCAGTATTTTTTTATAGATTCAAAGATATTAGCTGATAAATCGTAATCGTCATTAAAAATGGTGCTGTCAAAATGTGCTTCCTCTAAATTGTAAACAAACATAAAAGACCTCGGTGCATTGGCTATTTGAGGCTGAATATTGCTTACATGGTATTCTACCGGCAAAGTGTCGTCTGCGGGAATTCTATGAGCCCGGGCTTTGTAGTCAATGCCGTTAGCCGAGAATTCGATTTCGAATAGCTGCATAATTTGAGTATATAGGGTGTACTTAATATGAAGACCAAGGGCATTAACGCTAAAAATTACAAAAAATTATACCGATAAAGTCAATTCATGCCCTGCTATTTTCATGAATAGGCTAACAAAAAAAGAGAATCCCGGAAAACGGCTATGCAATTTTTATAATTAACTAAGGCTGAATTGCCCATGCAAGACCGTCAGGCACGCCACCGACATCAAGATGGTGGAATAACTTCTAACGTTTTGAGATCTACAACAACTACATAGTTGTCGGCCGAACAAGCTACAAAAGTACGTGAGCCGTCGGGGTCAATAAGAATTCATGCAGTGCCATGACCAATGTTCAGCCGTTTGATTTCCTTATGGGACCTGGCGTCATAAATGAAAAGGTTACCCGTTTGCAAACTCGAAATGAATACCAGCGAGCCACCTGGCGCTACCAGGTCAATTACGTTCAGTTCATGCAAACTGCCGCCATTTCGCCTATACCAATTGTAAAATATTGCAGTTACTTTACCCGCTGAGAAGTAAGCAATTTTTGAAAATGAAAATATGCTGTCCGAGCCGGGATATCTTTCATAAAAATTTTTCCAGTCCTGCCGTATGGATTTCCGTCTTACAGGAATTTTTAATATCTTTTTTTTCTAACAACCATTGCGCGAATATTATCGCAAGTAAAACAATCACCCTATACCCATGCCCACATTGGAATTACAATGGCATGAGCGCTTTTTGCGGTTGTTGCCACCGTTTGCTTAGGGGCCTGAAGCACTTCTTGTGCAATCGCCAATATCGTTGTCATCCCGAGCATTATCGAAAGAAACATAGAATAAAGCTTCCGACCCCTAAAGATTTTTTTCACAGTAACGAGTTTAGATTTAAAGAGCTTTTTTTCCACTAAGAAGGTTAATTACAATAGCTATTACGGCTATAACTAATAAAATATGAATGATACCGCCCGTAAAAAATCCACCCAGAAAGCTGATAGCCCAAATAATTACCAGAATTACTGCGACCACATAAAGTAAGTTTCCCATGTCAAATAATTTTAAGTTAAAGAATAGATTTGAAGCCAACCAATTGATAATAAAAAATGCGCCAGAAAAATTCAGAAGTATCAATTATGTGTTTTCAGTTCACAGATGCAGGCTTGATTTTTCAAATCTTAATAGTCCGTGTAAATAATTCCACACTTCCAATCAGGGTTTCCAGGTGAAACTTTCCAGGTTTTCCGAATGGGGATGTGACAAAATAAAGAGTACTAATCTGTTTCGTACAAGGTGACGGATAACCGTATAATTATAATTAGATAACCCATCATTGTGAATAGAGATTCTGACATTGAATGTATCAATACTTTATCTCTTCCCAATGCCACAATCAAAAAGCCGTTTTGAAAAAGCGAGACAGAAGATATAATCTTTCACACCACTATATTCCTGTGTTATGGTGCCTGAATGAAATTAGTTTTAGATTAGAAAAAGATGTGCATAGACTCCCACTATTTGAATTTCAAATTCAATGATATAATATCTGAGTTCATCCCTACATTTTTTGTATAATGCCCATAACGCAGTTCAAGCATACTGAAATGCTGAAAACCGAATATCCCTTTAGGCGGCGCAATGCGTATACCTGCACCATAAAAATTGCTGCTAAAGCTTGAAAGGTCATAGTTACTTGTATAATATTGATCGCCGGATATGTGGATTTTGTAAGGTTTAAAATACCTGGCTGCAGTTTGATCATAAAATCTGTAGAACGGACTTATTGAAAGGAACGGAGTTAGCTTTACCGGGATCTCCAGGTTGGCAGTATGTGCAGTCAACCCCCAGTCATCTTGGTAAAATCGATAATAAGCCCTCACTATAACTTTATCTCCTACAAAATAACTGGCTCGGAAACCCAAGGGAATTTTTAACCTCGATTCCGGTAAACTTTCCTGGTGCACGGATGCATCATTAAAATAAACCCGGTGAAATGGCAGGCTTAAATAGCCTTGTTGGGTTATCAGATCCGCCAGGAACATTACCTGTAGTTTTTCGTTGATAATTTGCGAATAAGATAACGAACCCGCAAATGTATTCCTTGCTGAAGTAGGATAGTTTTCATTATCCCCTCTTTGTTGTGTCCTTAATTCGACAGGCTTAATGATACTTACTTTGTCCAGGTACGTTTGAAATTTGAATGTAAGCTCGCCGCTCCTGTTCTTTGTTTTTGAGGCGACGATAACATTTGCACCATAAGATTGGTAATCAAATTCAGTGGAATATGCGAGGCCGCCACCGATTGTTAATCCCTTTGCCTCATTCTCAACCGTATAGTTTACCGACGGATAGATCCTGGTATCAGCATGCGACGCAGAGGAGTTTGCTTTTAAGTCAATGAGATCTGAAGATGCGGATGTATAGTGATCGATACCGGCCTCTAAACCAAGCGTATGTTTGCGGGAATGTTTATCATACCTCATGAGGTTTAGATCGATCACATTGGCAAAATCATTAAGTTTCTCTGTCCCTATTCCTCCTGTGACGGCTGAATTGTTGCCATTTTGCGAATAATAACTTGATACAAAGTTTATCTCGTCAAGCTTTAATTGCCTACTCTTGTAGCCGGACGAATCACTTGCCGGAGTTTGTGCTTTCAGACTGGTTAACAGCAATGCCAGACCTACAGCAGTTAAAAATATTCTTTTCATTGATTTGTCTGCTTACTTAGAAATTAGTTTTAGTTGCATCCGCATCCACCGCCACTTTTACCTGCATTAGCGCCGGATGCGCCTTCACGATACGATTGAAAGCTAAGTTCGGTTTTCTCAATCTTTCGATTTCCCAATGTCATTTCAGAGTCGTTTAATTTATTTTTTTGGTAGGCCTTTACCGTGGAACAAGAGGTAAATAGAAGCGAGGTCACAAAAACGAAAGAGATAACGGATAAGCCTGTTTTTAAATAAGTCATTGAAGGTTAATATTTTTTGATGAGTACAAATTGTTATTATCGTCTATGATAATGCATTCAATATTTTTCATCTGGTTAATGAGGTCAAGGCCTGTTTTTATGCCCATGATCGTCACAGGAGTAGCCATTGCATCTGCGATTTCTGCATTGGGCGTTATAATGGTAACGCTTTTAATTCCTGTAACTGGAAGTCCTGTTTTGGGATCGATTGTATGAGAATATTTTTTACCATCTAAGATTATATACTTTTCGTAATTGCCAGAGGTTGCCACAGCCATATCTGTAATGTTTAAATACGAGAATGGCCGGTGAACGTTATCCGGATCAGCGATTCCAATGGTCCAGGGCTTTTTATTTACCTGCACTCCCCAAGCGGTGAGATCTCCCGAAGCATTCACGACACCGCTTTTTACACCTTTTGATTTTAAGAGATTTTTTGCCATCTCTGCCGCATATCCTTTTCCTATTCCACCAAAGCCAATTCGCATTCCCTTTTCTTTAAGAAAAACTGAGCTTTCTTTTTGATCAAGCAGGATATTTTTATAATTTACAAGGTGAACAATCGCCCTGGCAGTTTTTGCATCTGGCAATTTGGTCATGGTTTGATCAAAATTCCAAAGCCTTTTATCAATAGAACCATAAGTAATATCGAAAGCTCCTTGTGTAATATTTGAAATACGAACTGATCGCTCGATTAGATCAAATAATTCTCTATCAACCTTAATAGGCCGTATGCCCGCCATTTGATTAATTTTATTCGTCGGGCTGTTCGCATCAAAAGTCGTCAATAGTTTTTCTATGCGGCTGATCTCAGCAACGGCTGCATCAATATATCCTGTTCCCATTACTTCATTCGCGGCAACTACAGTAATTTCAAATGAGTTGCCCATTAACCTCATGATCCTTTTGAATTCCCTTGCTTGCAGCACGGAGTCATCTATTACCATCACAAATAGCTTTTACTTCTTTGGTAAATTGAGCAGCGGTTTCTTTTGGAAGCCCATCCCAGGACTTTATTACCAGGCCCTCTACATTTATCAATATGGTGAGTGGAAACAAGCCATTTGGATTGTATTTATCGGCAAGAATTTCATTCTGTTTCACGATTGCCTTATCAAGCTGGTTCTTTTTATTACGCGGAAAATCGGCATTTACAAACTGAAGGGAAGTATCGCCCATTTTAGAAAAGCTATCATCGTCAAAGATCTCTTTTCGCATCCTGATACAAGGGCCGCACCAGTCAGATCCCGAAAAGTTGATTAGTATAAGCTGGTGTTTTTCTTTTGCATTTTTCAGGGCGGTTGCAAAATCAGTATTCCCTGTGAAGGAGTATAAACTAAAGCTAATAATAATTGCCAGGAATTTATTCATAGGTTGTTCGGC
>JBDTLZ010000189.1:0-8200 GCA_039934515.1 Ginsengibacter sp. | reverse complement strand
TCACAGGGAAGAATTCACAGGGAAAGGTCAAAGTTACATGTTGACAGTTATAAGTCAACTTAATTTTGAACTGCCAGCCAGAAACATTTTCAAGTTTTCTTTAATAACGCTTTTAGAATATTCCACACATTTTCCGCAACTATTTTATGCCCTTCTGCAGTTGGGTGTATGCCGTCCTGTTGATTAAGCTTTGGGTCACCTCCAACGCCCTGTAATAAAAAAGGTACCAGGGCCATTTTGTTTTTTGCGGCAAGTTCGGGGTAAAGGTTTGTAAACCCGGTTGAATATTGCCGTCCCATGTTTGGAGGTATTTGCATGCCTGCCAGCACCAGCTCTGATGATGGATATTTTTCTTTGACTTTATCGAGGATAGCCTGCAGATTTTTTTTAGTCTCTGTCAATGGGATACCACGCAGCCCATCGTTGCCGCCCAATTCAAGAACAAATACATCTACGGGCTGCCGCAATATCCAGTCAATACGGCCATTGCCTCCGGCAGAAGTTTCCCCGCTCACTCCTCCATTGATGACTTTATAGCCAAGTTTTAATGAGTCGATTTTATTTTGTATTAGAGCCGGAAAAGCTTCAGACGGGTCAACGCCATACCCTGCAGTGAGGCTGTTTCCAAAAAAAAGGATTGTTTTCAAAGTTGGTCCCGTAGAAAGCGGTCGCGTGCTATCCTTCCTTTTTTCATCAGGCCCTGCACTTCCCTTCCTGTTATTACAACTACTGTTTGTAATTATTAGAATGGCTATTCCAGGAACGAACACCCGATTCATTAAATAGTTGATAAAGTTTGCAATTGCTGACATATAAAATAAGATTCCTTGTTATTTTTATATATACTACGGGAAATCATTTTATCTATAGAGAAGTATACGCCTTGTAATTCAATTGGCAAGTTAAATCAAACCTACATGGAAACTATTCTTAATCTTCGCCAGGTAAGTAAAACTTATAAGAGCGGCAACCGTGTACTGACGGTCCTGGACAACGTAAGTTTTTCTGTTGAAGCAGGCTCGGCATTGTCTATCATAGGCCCGTCGGGTAGCGGCAAGACCACGTTACTTGGCCTTTGCGCAGGATTGGATCGCGTTACTTCAGGTAGCGTTGAGTTGCAAAATACGCGTTTGGAAAATTTGAATGAAGACCAGTTGGCAGCGCTGAGAAATAAATATGTAGGCTTTATCTTTCAGAATTTTCAATTGATGCCCACACTAACCGCATTGGAAAATGTAATGGTGCCTTTGGAACTTCGAGGCGAGAAAAAAGTTCGTGCAAGATCAATGGAACTACTGGATAAAGTGGGCCTTGCTGACCGGAGCCATCATTACCCGGCACAGCTAAGCGGAGGAGAGCAACAGCGTGTATCTATCGCAAGAGCTTTTTCAAACAGGCCACAGATATTGTTTGCCGATGAGCCAACAGGCAACCTTGATGCGGAAACGGGTATAAAAATTGAGAACCTTATTTTCGATCTTAATGAGGAAAGCGGCACAACCCTGGTGCTGGTAACTCACAACGCAGATCTTGCCGCCCGCACACAGCGTATTATTTCTTTGAAAGGCGGGAAAATAATTTCAGATACTACAACAGCGCACACAAGGAGCGGTATAACAAGTACTGACTTTGGGAAGTTTACATTTTGAAAAAAGAACAAAATAATCCGGTTCAGGTATATGTTGAAAATTATAGACGCTTTCAATACTTAGTTGACAATCCTTCATCGCAACAATTAATTTAATGGATCGCAAAATAATTTCAAAGAAAGAACTCAATAATTACAACAGGAATTTAAATTATTCCTGGCTGATAAAAATGGCCTGGCGCGACAGCCGGAGGAACCGCTCGCGGCTGTTCCTGTTTGTAGCTTCCATTGTTTTGGGCATTGCTGCATTAGTCGCTATTTATTCTTTGGGAAATAACCTGCATGATGAAGTGAACAACCAGGCTGCTTCTTTATTAGGCGCTGATCTTGAAATTTCAAACAACCAGGCGGCAACACCCGCTATTAAAGGTATCGTTGATTCTTTAGGCGACAGCAGATCAGAGGAACGAAGTTTTGCCTCTATGGTGCTTTTTAACAAAAGTGGTGGCACGAGATTGATCCAGGTTCGTGCGCTGGCAGGCCTATTTCCTTATTATGGTTCGATAGAAACAGAACCCCAGTCAGCAAGCACTTCTTTTCGTACTTCGCAGGAAGCATTGGTAGATGAAACGCTGATGTTGCAATATGGAGCAACGACCGGGGACTCAATAAAAATAGGAGCTGTAGCTTTTAAAATCGCAGGTAAACTATTAAATGCCCCCGGGCAAACGGGCTTCTCTGCGTCTATTGCGCCGATAGTATATATACCGCTTACCTATCTTGAACAAACGGGACTAACCCAAAAGGGTAGCCGAATTAGTTATCATTATTTTTTCAAATTCGACCAGAAGGCTGATCTTCAAAAATTGTATGAACATCTTAAGCCTCGCCTTGAAGCCAATGACCTTAATTATGAAACGGTTGAAAGCCAAAAGGAAGATAGTGGCAGGACGTTCAGTGATCTCACAAAGTTCCTGTCGCTGGTGGGCTTTATCGCTTTGTTACTTGGCTGTACGGGCGTCGCCAGCGCGGTGCATGTGTATATAAAAGAAAAAGTAAATTCAATTGCGATACTGCGCTGTCTTGGCGTGAAAGCATCACAGGCTTTTATTATTTATCTTATACAGATCGCGGGTATTGGCTTTATTGGATCTTTTATCGGCGCGGTGCTGGGTGTAGTCATTCAACAATTTTTGCCATTCGTGATAAAAGATTTTCTACCTGTGAAAATCGATCCGGCTATTTCGTGGACGGCAATATTCGAGGGAATATCGCTGGGAATTATTATATCCATACTCTTCGCTCTACTACCCCTGCTGTCCATCAGGAAAATTTCACCCCTTTATGCACTACGGGCTTCTTTTGAACCACAACGCCTTAAGCCGGATTCCATAAAATGGCTGGTGTACGGGATAATTGTGCTCTTTGTATATGGTTTTACCTATGTGCAATTGGGTAACCAAAGACAAGCGTTCTCTTTTACTGCAAGTATTGGCGCGGCTTTATTGATACTTGCCTTAATAGCCCGCGGATTGATGTGGATGGTACGGCGTTTCTTTCCATCATCATGGAGCTATTTATGGCGGCAGGGCCTTGCCAATCTTTTCCGTCCCAATAATCAAACGACTATCCTCATTATTTCAATTGGTTTGGGCACTGCGCTTATTTGCACATTGTTTTTTGTTCAATCTATTTTGGTAAACCGTGTTTCATTATCATCGGGGATTAACCAGCCAAATATTGTTTTATTTGACATTCAAAGCAGCCAGAAGGAAGGAGTTTCAGGCGTTGCGCGCCAATACGGCCTGCCAGTAAAAGAAACGATACCAGTAGTAAACATGCGCCTGGAGGAAATTAATGGTATCACTTCCGCACAGTTAAAAAAAGATTCTTCTATCAGGTTTTCCCGGCGCCTGTACAATCGTGAATACCGGGTCACTTACAGGGATTCACTCACCTCTTCCGAAAAAATTACTGAAGGAATATGGAAGGGCATTGCTGATACTACGGATGTGCCTGCAATTTCGATAGAGCAAAATTTTGCAAAAAGAAATAACGTGCAAATTGGGGATACTATGAGCTTTAATGTGCAGGGCTCTTTAATACGCACTGTTGTTGGTAGTTTTCGCGAAGTTAACTGGAAGGGCATTCAGACAAATTTTTTGGTGGTATTTCCAAAAGGCTTGCTTGAAGACGCGCCACAATTTCACGTATTGCTTACGAGAGTGCCGTCACAAATGGTTTCCGCAAAGTTTCAACAGGCAATGGTTAAGCAATATCCAAATGTATCCATTATAGATCTTGGGCTTGTGCTGCGTGTACTGGATGATCTTATGGATAAGGTAAGTTTCGTGATCCGTTTTATGGCAGGTTTTAGCATAGCCACCGGTGTTGTAGTATTAATTGCTTCCGTGGTGATAAGCAAGTACCAAAGATTACAGGAAAGTGTTTTGCTACGCACTATTGGTGCAAGCCGCCGGCAGGTATTTGCCATTACCGCTCTTGAATATTTTTTCCTTGGAGCACTCGCTGCTTTTACAGGAATTCTTTTAGCGTTTGGCGCCAGTTGGGCATTGGCACGCTACACTTTTGAAACACCCTTTAATCCGCAACTAATGCCCGTTTTAATTTTATTTGTATTAGTGTGCGTGCTCACAGTGCTAACGGGCCTGGCGAACAGCAGGGGTTTTTTGAACAGGTCGCCGCTGGAAGTATTGAGGCAGGAAGTATAGGATGGTTTTATTCGAAATTCATTTCTCCAGGCTAATGGATCCTGTCATACCCGGCTTGTTTTTAATTGCTTGACGCCTGTTTGAAATACTTTCTGTCAATTGGAGGCTTTCTTTCGCACGAAAAATATTATTTATTATCGCATGAAGCGGGGATATAAAAAAATTTTTGTATAATTTTAAATGGCTTTCGACAATTACATCATCACGCTAAAAACAGAAACCATGTTTACAATCGCGGCAATTATTACCTGGATAACATCAGCTGGAAAGTTCTTAAAAGAAACCGGTGGCGACTCCGCTGTTAAAGAGGGCGCAAAATCGGTTTTTTCCTGGCTTAAAGAAAAATTCACACGGCCCAGCCAGCAAACTAAAATAGACGATGTACAAGCCAATCCTTCCAGTGAGGACGCAATCAGGCAGTTGAGCGAAATGCTAAAAGACGCGCAAAATGATGACCAGGATAAAATTAATGAGCTTAACGGGAAAATTGCAGGCTTTGAAAAATTAGTTAAGGATAAAATGCCTGCGGCGCATGAGTCTATCACCAGTATAATCAATTCGAAAAACGTTATTGCAGGGAATGCCCAGATAAGCATCACCGGTGGAGGAAGCTTTAACCAGGGAGACGTTTATAATAAATAACCTGTTGCGTTACTAACTGACATTATAATTTGAATTGCCATGTTACCAACCGAAGCTGCTCTAAAAAATATTATCCAGGAAGGTGTAAAGATCGAAACAGGTGGTGGCCAGTTTCGCCAGGGGGATGAGACCAATATAAAGGATTTCACTAACGGAACACTGGCGATACAAGCGGGGATGATGACTGTTAATATCAAAAATGGAAGTGGAATTGCGATTGATATCAGCAAAAATTACCAGGAAATCAAAAACGATATTACACGCGATTATGAAGAAAAGATCACGTTACTCTCGGAGCTAATAAAAGACAAGCAGGACAAAATTGTATTGCTGGCTGAAAAAGAATCAGGCCAGCGGTTGAAATATGAAACCGAGATTGCAAAATTAAAGGCCGAGTATGATCAACATATTAATGAGTATAAGTACAAAGAGAGCCAGTTCAATAATTTCCTTGAACTGATCACACATGTTGATACCAATAACACCTCCGAAAATTTTAAAGATGCACTTGATTTATTCGTTGCGGGCAAAGAAGACGAAGCGCTAAATTTACTGGACGACGAAAAAGCTGAAGAAGAATTAAGAAAAACTGAGGAGCTTGAAAGCAAAAGCCAGGAAATTGAGAAAAAATTAAAAGAGGCTAAAGAAGAAGCACTTGAATCAAAAAGGAAAATAGCTTATGAAAGATTTTTGAAGGCTAATTTTTTCGCCCTCAAAGGTGATTTCAAAAATGCCGAGGTTTGTTACAAAAAAGGAGTTGATATCTTATCAGATAATCTTACCAACCATTATTATGCATCCTTCCTCATATCGCAAAACAGGCTTGAGGACTCACTGTACTATTTTGAGAAAGCGATAGCGTTGGCTGAAACCGAATCAGCCAGGGCTAAAAGCCTCGCCATGCTCGGACTTACGTTACTCGACATGAATGAGCTAAAAAAAGGTGAAGAAAATATCACAAAGGCCAATGAGATCATTACCCGATTGCATACCGAAAAAGAGGAGCCTTTAACCTTAACCGACGCAAACATTTATATCGCCCTGGGCAGGATCTCTTTCGAAAGATTTCAAATTGATCAGGCCATTGAATATACCACCACTGCGTTGGACATCCTTGATAAGCTTCCCGATGAGGAAGATATAAAAGATGCCTGGAAAGCGATATGCCTGGCAAATCTTGGATTATTTAACTCACTTAATCTTCAATATGAAGAAGCAATCAGGTATACAACGATTTTCCTGGAACTAAGCGAAAAGTTATTTGCTAAAAATCCGAAGTCACCTGCCGTGATGGTGGGAGTAATTACTTCCTATAATAACCTGGGCAGGTATCACCAGGCACTTAAAAATTTCGAACTCGCAGAGGAGAATTTTAAAAAGGGAATAAGCGTCTCCGAACCCTTTGAAGGGTTCCCGTTAGTTGTTTCAAAAATTATCGCATTACTGTATTGTAATTTGGGGCGTTTGTATGCCGATTCTCATAATGATATACCGGCAGCAAAGAACTTTTTTGAAAAGTCTCTTGAATACCGCAATAAGACACTTAGAAATGAGTACGAAACAATCAAATTCGATACCTCTTTTTCGATGTTGTACCTGGCAAGAATTTATTTAATGGAAAAAGATTTAACCAAAGCCGAAGGCTATTTTAAAGAGTGCCTTCGTATAGCGGATAACAAGCCTGATGATTTGTTGGGAGTATACGTAATATTTCAAAACAATGCATATTATTATTATGGAAATTTCCTGTTTGAAAAAAACCAGGCTGAAGATGCCTGTATCTATTGGCAAAAAAGTATGGCTGCTAATGAAAAATTATTGGTAACAGGGAATGCATTGGCTAACGTGGCGATGGCCGAATCCATAATTTCCGTGGGTAAAAATTATGCTGCTCTTATCAAGGATAATGATAAAGCCATTGATTTATACAAAAAGGTTTTTGCACTGGATATTGATAAAAAAATAGTTTATCCTGAAAGTGATGTGAATGTGGTTATAGAAGCCTATGGCAACTTATTTCTATCTTATTCTGAAAGTACCGATATAGATAGCCTTGGGGAAAGATGCGATGCAGCACAAAAGGTTTTAAAAAGAGTAGAAGAAATCCTGGATTTATTTCCTGAAATTAAGAAAAGTTATTTATGGGGTCTTGCTATAAGTAAAAGAAGTTTGGGAGTGATGTATTTCCAAAAAAAGGATCATCTGTCTGCTGAAAAACTCTTTAATGAAGAATATGAAATTTTTGAGGTGCTTTTACAGGAGAATGCTGGGAAATACGCGCCTGAAACTTTGCAACTTTATTACAATGCATACCTGAATTACTTACATTTAGGAGACGCTTATTTCAAAACTGATAAAGTTCTCGCCCAGGAAAAATATGACCTTGCAATTAATTGCCTTAATAATGCCAATCAATTGGCTATCGAATACCCTGAACACCCGGTTTCAAAGTCGTTAAAGCCCCTTATCGATGTAGAAATTACGCGGTTAAATGCGTTATTGGCGCAAGCTCCTGTTGATGCAGAATCCACTCCCGGTTGAATTCCATTGACAATGGAAAGATGATATTGGGTGAGAGAGATGACATATTGCCATAGCAAGTCTTCGCTGTAGCTGGTTACATAATTCGACCGGAATATACCTGTTCCCGCATCGCTCATGACACAGCGTATCTATGGTTAATAAAGTTTCAGAGAAATGATACCGCATGGTAATGTTTTCAGAACCCCTCAGAAAGACCATCGTGCTGTAGTTCCAAACAAAAATTTTCATGAATAAAACAAACAGGCTTTTATATCTCCTTGCCCTGGCAAAAATCGCTATACCGTACTTATTGCAAAGCCCGGTTTATCAACCGCAACGAGATGAATTCTTATACCTCGCAGAAGGCTATCATCTCGCTTTTGGTTTTATGGAAGTGCCGCCAATGTTATCGGTTTTTGCATGGTTCACCAATTTCTTCGGTGGCGGAATGTTCTGGATAAAATTATGGCCATCGTTATTCGGCGCCGCAACTTTCATAGCTTCAGGAAAAATAATTCAATCACTCGGTGGCAAAAGTTTCGCGATATTCCTGTTGTTCCTGTCATTTATTACCGGGGTTTACCTGCGCCTATTCTTTTTATTTCAGCCAAATCCGCCAGAAGTATTTTTCTGGACGATGATCGCTTATAGTTTTATCCGCTTCATTCAAACGGAAAAAAACAAGTGGCTGTATGTTTTTGGCGTAAGCGTTGGG
>JBDTLZ010000188.1:0-7699 GCA_039934515.1 Ginsengibacter sp. | reverse complement strand
TCCTGGTCATAATATCCTCCTACATGTAATTGGGGTATTTGCGGGTATTGAATATAATTCAATGGCGAATTCTCCTGCCAGTAAGCATCATAATCAGGATGCTCAACAAAGCTATTCCAGGTGGGGATTTTATTATGAAAATAGGTATCATTTACATTTTTCAACGAGCCCAGTTTCAGGTACCAGTCGTAGAGATCATATTGCGGAAACGGGAAAGAGCTGAAGGCCATTTTGTCAAATTCAACCCCATAAGAATATTCCATTCCATAACTCAACCGGAAAGCGCCATTGTGGTGAAAATCGTCACCCAGGAACAAGTCGCTCATGCAGGCTTGTTCTGATGCTGCTTTCAGGGCGGGATGGGGATCTACTGCACCCACGAGTGCGAGCCAGCCCGGGTAAGAAATGCCGAATATGCCTGCTTTACCATTATTGCCCGGAACATTTTTTATAAGCCAGTCAATTGTGTCCCACGTATCAGTGCTCTCATCGACGGCGCCTTTTTTAGTAGCATGTATGAGTGGCTGGTGAATTTGCATCGCCCCTTCACTTTTAAACTTTCCCCGGATGTCCTGGAAAACAAATATGTACCCCTCTTTACCTAAGATATCATTTGATCCAAGATTTGCTGTCTTGAATATGGTGTCATCCGGTATGGGAATATCCGCGCTGTAAGGTGTTCGCTGAATTAAAACCGGCACTGTATTTTTTGCGCCAACAGGAGTGAGGATAACGCTGAATAATTTTACCCCATCTCTCATAGGAATCATCGCAGAGATTTTTTTATAAGCGGCGATGCTGTCTGTTTGTGCAACAGTACTTTTATAAACGCAACAAATAAAAAAAAGCGCAATTATCTTTTTCATATGTAATTTTTTATTATGTGGGAGTTCAAATATAGGCAGGCAAATTTGACTGAGAACAATATATTTCAGGTCCGCCCGCCGGTGCCGAAAAAAATGAAACTAAATTTTGGTACCCTGATCAGGTTTAGGGCTTATGAATAAAGCATCCGGTTGGATACCTATCATTTGGTGGATTATCATTCACAAATAGGGCAAATCATTTGGTAAATATTCTTTATTTTACTTCTATAATAAGTCAAATGCTCGAGCTTAATTTTTCTCCCTTTCCTGAGATAACAACAGAAAGGCTATTATTGCGCAGGGCTTCAGCGCCCGATACCGCCAGGATTTTCTACCTGCGATCAAGTGAAGATGTAATGAAATATATCGACAGGCCAAGGGCTTCGACCATACAGGACGCTGAAGCGTTCCTTGATACAATGAATAAATCACTGGATAATAATGATGGAATCACCTGGGCAATTACGTTGAAAGATGAGCCATCAAGATTAATTGGAACTATCGGTTTCTGGAGGATAAAAAAAGAGCACTACCGTGCAGAAATTGGATATATGTTGCATCCCGGTTTCTGGAATAAAAAGATCATGAAAGAAGCCATACTTGCAGTGCTTGATTTTGGGTTTACCGCAATGCATTTACACAGCGTAGAAGCCAATATAAATGTTGAAAATGAAGCGTCTGCAGCTATCCTGGAAGCAACGGGATTTGTAAAAGAGGCGCATTTTAAAGAAGATTTCTTTTTCGACGGTACCTTTCGGGATACCATAATTTATTCCAAACTACAATAAACTACCATAAACTGCAATAAAAAAAGGTCGCGTGTGCAACCTCTTCTTACTTCGCCGGGAAAATATTTTTAATTAACTGTAAAGTCAACTTTTCTGTCACCCCATAATAAGCTAACGTCACCTGCCGGGCTTATTTTAAATGTCATTTTTTCGCTAGGAGCTGCTGCCGTCATATACTTTGTATCAACCCGCAGCGCGTCATCTTTTTCATTGTAGTCGGTACCCCATTGTTTCCAGGTCTTGCTGAAAATCACGGATACATCATTGCCATTGAATAAAGTGAACAAGCCATATTTTCCAGCGGCTAGTTTTTTGCCCTGGACTGTGACATCCTTATCTGTCTCAAATACAGTTGCTTCGTTCGCCCCCGTGCGCCATACTTTGCCGTCGTTGGGTTCCACTGCCGACCCTATTTTCCTGCCTTTTACTGAGGGCTGGCTATAGTCAATAGTAATGGTTGCTCCGCTTTTTATTTTTTGAGTAACTTTTGCAGGCGGACTTGGCCTTTTGCTTTTGTCTTCCTGCGCACATGCCTGTATACCGGTCATTATTGCAGTAGCAAACATGGCAATCGTGAATAACTTTTTCATTGAATAATTTGTTTACGTAATTAAAAAATATTTAGAATAGGTTTCAAATATAGAAAAATCCCACAAATGAAATTCTGTTTCGGGATGATTGGCAAAACATTATGACCTTCCATGCTGTTATTTTGTAATTTAAGTAAGGGGAGGAAATTTGCATCGCAACAAACCGTTTATATCCGCCTTACAGCCCTGTTTATTTCAATAAGCATGCCTTAATTTAAGTTTCGGACTATATCATATACAGAATCGCTAAACTCACGCGCAGGTTTTGTTCTTTTATCCTTTTTCGGCATTTGACTATCCTCTGCAGGTTTCCAATTACGGCTATTTTAGTTTTCAATTCCTGGAAAACTGTCCCACATCTCCCCCTTCCTTATTATATTTATTGCGGTAGTTGATTGGTGAAAGGCCTGTTATCCTTTTGAAAATGGTTCTGAAAGCTTTGGTGTCTGAATAACCAACCTCATACATTACTTCATTGATATTTTTTCTGCCCGTTTCAAGATTTTTCTTTGCCGCCTCGATTTTAACCCTTTGTATGTATTCGGTGACCGTATTGGCAGTCGCTTTTTTAAACCTGCGCTCCATATTCCTTCTTCCCACTGCAAACATCGATGCAAGCTGATCAATGGTGATTTTTTCGTCAAAATTATTTTCAATATACTCCTGCGCTTTTTTTATAGGTTCATCATCATGCGTTTTTTGCCCTGTGAAAATTATGAAGGGCGATTGGCTGATACGATCGATATCTATCAAAAACATCTTAGATATAATTACTGCAATCTCCCGACCGGCATATTTTTCAATAATGTATATTAACAGGTTCAGGAAGGAATAGGCGCCCCCACTAGTGTAAATACCATCGTCTTCCGTCATGATTTTATCGTCTACCAGGTTCACGGCCGGGAATAATGCCCTGAAAGTATTGGCGGCGGTCCAATGTGTCGCGCATTGCTTTCCATCCAATAGTCCTGTGGCTGCAAGAAAAAAAGAACCGATGCAAAGACTGGCTACTTCTGCACCATTGTGGTATTGTTGAACAATCCATGGTACAAATTCCTGGTTGCGTTCCATAACTACCTTTAGATCCCCGTGTATGGCGGGAATAATAATAAGGTCAGTTTTTTTCACTTCGCTGACCATCACGTCGGGATTCACCGTGAATAAACCATTTCTCTGGCTGGTTTCTTTGCAAATACCCACCAGTTGCACTGTAAATACCGGTGGCTTTCCCTGGCTTTTTCTTATCGTATTCACTTCATTGAATATATGATGTGATCCCTCAATATTCACAACACTGGTATGGCCCTGCGGAATTAGAATTGAAATGTGTTTCATCATAGACTTTTATTTTGAAAGAGTATTTTTTATGTAGCAAAAATAAAGAACATTTTTGTCGCAATCAACCCCCTAAAATGCCGCATTTGCACCCTCATTTTTTAAATCATGATCGTAGGTTTGTGATAAAAAAAGCTCTTATGGAAATATACAGCCTCCGCCGCGATGTTACGGTTTTTGGATTCAGGGTAAAAGATTTTCCGGCGGGAATCGGAGCAGCTTACGATCTGTTGGTACAAAATGTTGCCGGTGGATTCGACCGCCCATATTTCGGAATCGCATATACCGCCAAAGATGGTACCCGGGTTTACAAGGCAACAGCACAGGAAAAGTATGAAGGTGAGGCTCAAAAATATTCCTATGAAAGATACACAATTGAAAAGGGAGCATACCTCGCTGTTACTGTTTACGATTGGCGCAATAAAACCGGTTCAATTAAAGACGTGTTCCAGGAAATAATGAAGGATAACCGGGTTGACAAAACGAAGCCGTGCATCGAATGCTATAAAAATGACCAGGAGATGGTGTGTATGGTCCAAACGCTGACAACAACGTAAAGCCGTTGGATAAATTTTCGAAAAGTATATTTTATGGAAACAGGTTCACATTATATAAAAGACTTTTTTACATCACTGGATGTTACCACAAATGAATTATTGCAAATAATTTCTTCTGCAGAGGCATCAACAATTAATAGGATACCATTTAAAGGGAGTTGGACTGTAGCCCAGTTAGTGGAGCATGTTACAAAATCGAATAAGGCGATATCGCAGGCATTGGAAATGAACGGGAATAATGCCCTTAGAAATCCAGAAGCAAGAGTTCCCGAACTAAAAGCTATGTTTTTAGACTTTTCTTCAAAATTTAATTCCCCTGAATTTATCCGTCCCAAAAAGGACATATATGAGAAAGACAGGCTGATCACTGAACTTAGGAAATCAAGCAATGAGTTAAAAGAATTGCGCAGCTCATCAAATTTATCAGACATCATAAGCCTGCCAGCATTTGGTGAGATAACAAAACTCGAGTTGCTTCATTTTGTGTTGTATCATACATGCCGGCATGTTCACCAGTTGAAAAACATTCTTAAGCAATTAAAAGAAACGCTTTATATCAATATGGGAAATCCTCCTGGTTAATATTTTGATTTCATGGGGCAGCAAAAGCGGGTCTCCGGCACATAAAAAATTAAGTGGTAATTATCATAAAATTTAAACTAAAAGATCATGACAAAGATTAATGCTTATATCAATTTTAGCGGCAATTGCCGGGAGGCAATGACATTTTACAAAGAGTCCCTTGAGGCTGAATTAACGATGCAGACTGTGGGTGAATCTCCCATTGCTGCCCAATGCCCAACAGGAATGCAGGATCAAATAATGCACGCCATCCTATCCAGGGGGCAGGTACTGGCCATGGGCTCCGATATGGTCGGTCCCGGTGGATTTATTAAGGGAAATGACATGGCACTTTTAGTAAATTGTAGCAGCGACGAAGAAATTAATATTTTTTTTTCCAGGCTCGCAGAGGGAGGGCAAATCCTTGATCCGCTTAAGGTTCAATTCTGGGGTGCCACATTTGGGGTTCTTATAGATAAATTTGGTACGAGGTGGATGTTTAACTATGATAAGAATCAGCAACAATAAACAATAATTAAATTGATTTTTAGCGGGGCTTAATGATACCTGTTATCAAAAAATCATGTATCATTAATCTTTGCGTTATGCAGGTAAGTCTATGTCATAATAAACATTTATGGCGACAAAAATCATGGAGAATTTACCGGTTAAATACCTTAACAATGCTGTAGCATTTGTTGCCAATTTGTATAATAAATTTAACAATCAATTTAATGATGAGGAAGTGGCCTGCATGATTATTGGTGAAGACACACACATCGACCCCCTTTTGTTCAGAAATGAAATCAATATTATAATTATAACACTCTAAATAAATAATAGTATGGCAACCATTAACACGTATTTAAACTTTAACGGGAACACTGAAGAAGCATTTAATTTCTACAAATCAATATTTGGCGGAGAATTCCGGACCCTGCAGCGCTTTAAAGATACCCCGGACGCAGATAAGATTTCGGCAAACGAGCAGGAAAAAGTAATGCATGTTGCTTTACCAATAGGTGACAATGTCCTTATGGGTACTGACGTCGGCGGTGGAATGCCTGACGTAACTTTTGGTACCAATTCATCGATTTCCATTGAAGCCACAAGCTTCGACGAAGCCAATAAACTCTTCGATGGCCTTTCTACAGGCGGAAAGGTAGGAATGCCACTCCAGAAAATGTTTTGGGGTGCATATTTCGGTTTTTTTACCGATAAATACGGCGTTCAATGGATGATCAATCACACGATTACCGAATAAAATCACGGTGTAAAAATCTTGTAACTAATTTTAATAAGCAGCTAATGGTAGAAGTTTTTAAAACCGATGTTATACACCACGATGTAGCTGACAGGCTTATTGATCAGATTCACAGGACTTTTATTGGTTATAAGGCCAATTTTGACCTTCAGGATTGCGATAATATACTGCGAATAAAATCGGTTACAGGATCTGTAGAATCAACACACATCATTTACCTGTTGAAAAAACTCGGTTGTAATGCCGAAATTTTAGAAGATGAAGTAATCTCACTTCTTTAGCACGATGCAGGATATGTAAACATTGCTGCAAAGAGCGCCTTGAATAACTATTGTAATGAAGAATGCTCACAAATTAAAAAGTAATCTATGTTTAAAAACACAAAAGCATTTAGTGGTTTTTCTGTAAATGACCTGCAGAAAGCCAAACAGTTTTATGCCGAAACGCTCGGCCTGGAAATTTCAGAGAATATGGGATTGGAACTGCATATTGAAGGAGGCAATAACATCTTCGTATATCCCAAACCAAATCATACTCCCGCAACTTTTACCATACTTAATTTCATAGTAAATGATATTGATGAAGCAGTGGATGAACTTCTAAAGAAGGGTGTTGTTTTTGAAAAGTATGAGGGACAAATCAAAACCGATGAAAAAGGTATCCACCGGAGCAGGCATAAGAGTGAAGGCCCAACAATAGCCTGGTTCAAAGATCCCGCAGGAAATATTTTATCCGTTCTTGAACAGAACAATTAGCAGGCGCTTTTGAAGAGAATTAAATCCCTCGTTGCGTTGGTCGCGAGGGATTTTGATGTTAAATGAAGTGATAAGATGATCCCCGGTACCAGGTATTTGTAAAAAAAATTAAATTGTAATCTGTTAAAATGAGATTTTCCCTATATCTTCTTGTTAATTTAATTTTATAACTGATGATCTATCCGACATTACAACAGGTGCAGGATTGGCCCAACCTTGACCGCTACAGGGAGGCAAATAAAAAAGCTGGCCTTCCAACTCCCGGCGAAACCCGTATTGTATTAATGGGTGACTCTATTACTGAGGCCTGGAGCCAGGTGGATCCGGATTTTTTTTCAGCCAACCCATATATCAATCGGGGCATTAGCGGGCAAACAACACCGCAAATGCTCATCAGGTTCAGGCCTGATGTGGTGGCGCTCCAGCCAAAGGCGGCAGTGATATTGGGAGGCACTAATGACATTGCCGGAAACACAGGCCCTTCATCACTGCAAATGATCGAAGACAATCTTATGTCAATGGCAATTCTTGCAAAAGCAGCAAACATATCAGTCATTCTTTCGTCGGTGCTCCCCGCCAATGATTTTCCATGGGCACCCGGAATGAACCCAGCCGAAAAAATTGCAACGCTGAATGACTGGATTAAAAGCTATTCCGCCAATAATGACTGCGTATTCCTTGATTATTATTCATCAATGACCGATCGCCAGGGGGGTATGCTGGCCAGGTATTCAATGGACGGTGTGCACCCAAATGCAACCGGGTATGCAGTAATGGCTATGCTGGCGGAAAAAGCTATTGGATCAGCCCTCGGAAAATAATAAATTTTTTAGCCCATCCTGTCCTCTTTAAATTGCATGGTGTTTGGATATTTGCAGTAGATGAAATATATCACCAACCCGGGTTTCAATTCACAACGCAGATCTTAGAACATCGTAACAATTATAATTTAACGGAATAAATAAAAAGTATGTATAAAAAAT
>JBDTLZ010000187.1:0-10176 GCA_039934515.1 Ginsengibacter sp. | reverse complement strand
TGGTTACAAAAAAACCTTTGGCGCAAAAGGAAGGGTCGGTAAACATTGGCGGGGGCAGCTGGGATCATTACCGCGCCCAGGGTGATGTTACCGGCCCGCTTAATACCAAAAAAACGTTATTATACCGTTTCAACGCCGGGTATGATAAAACCAATTCATTTCGCCATCAATATTTTGCCAAATCTTATGAACTTGCACCCTCGGTGTCATTTATACCAAATGAAAAAATCCAGTTGAATGTGGATTTTTCTTTATCTCATGTCAATACCATTCTAGACAGGGGTCAGCCAGGTTTCCTGGGCGATTTTACCTTACAGTCAACCCCTTCCGGCCTTATAGCATCGCAACCCGGCGATTATCTTCATGAAACGGATGTAGCAACGAATATTTTATTCTCTTATAAATTAAATAAGCATATAAATTTTAATAGTGGTTATTTACACTATATGACGCAGCAAAATACTGCTGAGCATGGTATTCAAAGTTATATTACACCCGATTCCGTTAACCTCTATTATACCAAATGGGACTATCATACATCCACCAACACCTTTACTAATTATTTTACTTTTCATTTTAATACGGGAAAGGTGACTCACCAGCTTTTAGCCGGCTACGATTATATCAAAAGCGAAGTTGACCTTAGGCAAAAGTATTATGAAGAGAAAGATGAGTTTGGCGAAGGCAGCGGAATTGCGGGTACATTTAGTTTAAAAAATCCTAAATACTTCACAAGGCCTACCAATAAATATAGCCTGTCGGTTTACGGATCACAGGCAAGTGATGTGGAAGCATCTGTTTATCATACGCAGGGAATATACCTGCAGGAACAAATCAGCCTGAACAAATTTAAGTTCCTTATAGGCCTCAGGCAGGAAATATATGAGGCCGGTGACGATGACGATGTTGATAGTACAGATGAGGATGAGGCAAATGTTTTTCTACCGAGAATTGGGTTGGTTTATGAATGGAAACCCAATATAAATTTATATGCAACTTATAACAAAGGATTTGATCCTTTTGAAGCCACCACCAGCACGCAGTTATTTAATGAGCCGTTTAAACCGGTTACCAGTGAATTGCTGGAGGTTGGGATGAAAGCAAATCTTTTCCATAATAAATTGGGTGCTTCAATTTCAATATACCAGTTGACGTTGCAAAACGTTGCGGTAAATGCTAACGACATTTCAAATCCAAACCTTTATATACAGCAAGGGGAGGACAGGTCGCGGGGAATAGAAACCGAGGTGAATGGCAATATCCTTAACAATCTTAGCATTTCGGCTTCTTATTCTTATTGTGTTGCAAAAGTTATCAAAAGCAAGATAGCTGCAGAAGAAGGAACCATGGTTGAAAATGCACCAAGAAATCAAAGCAATAGCTGGATAAAATATTCTTTCAAAAATGGCACTTTAAAAGGGTTCGGTATTGCCGTTGGGCATTCACACGCAAGTGTTAGAAATACTTTGGAACAAAGCTTGAAACTCCCGGGATATTTTGTGCTTAATGGAGGCCTGCGCTATGAATTGAAACGTTTTAACGGTGCTGTTAATCTAAACAACGTCTTTAATAAGGCGTACTGGATTGGCGCTTACAACAATGTGAACAAATGGCCCGGGGCTCCGCTGAACTTAATGGTATCCGCGGGCTACAATTTTTAATCCTTTATATTAATATGAAAATAAATATTACAGCCGTTATTCTTTCACTACCAGCCCTTGTATTTTCCCAAAAAGTAATCACAGCCAAATTGCCCTTTGAAAACAGCACCTTACAAAATGCAAAAGACTTCACCATAATGCCTTACAACCGGTTGATTAAATCTGCAGGCAACGTCCTTACTTACGGGGATGCTCTTCTGGAAAATCATGCGTTAGACGTGTGTGTTCTTCCGGGGAAAAAAAACATTGTTATTGAAGACAGGTATGGTATTGCTGTGGTGGATATCAAAACAAATTTAATTGTCGCAAGATGGGCCTTTGCCAAAGAGAAGCAATGGGAAAAGCTGGTAAGCACTTATTCC
This sequence comes from Ginsengibacter sp., assembly GCA_039934515.1. Lineage (GTDB taxonomy): Bacteria > Bacteroidota > Bacteroidia > Chitinophagales > Chitinophagaceae > Ginsengibacter. The sequence goes on along the minus strand of JBDTLZ010000187.1, from coordinate 8,153 downwards.
GGAATAACATCATTTAACTTTAAAAATAAAACCTTCATCGCTTGGGGTGCATCGCAGACGAACAATGATACATCGGCAGTTATAATTGCAGAATGGGATGGTAAAAAGGTGAAAGCTGTAACGGGTATTTATATTAAAAGCGCTGAAACGGGGCATAGCGCTTTGCCTAACCAGGTTATATCTAATGTAGAAGATGGGATTCTCTATTTGTATACCGTGTTAAACGGCAATAACCAGTTAGTAAAGATAAATTTTGACACAAAAAGAATTCTTTATTCTATGCCAACGGGCGTTGCTCCTTACGGTATTTGTATAATTAATAACAAAGCGTATGTCACCAACTGGGCAGGGCCACTGGTAACCGATACAAGCCTTGAAAATGCAGGCACACCATGGGGCAGGGCTTATACCGATCCACGTACCGGGGCTACTAAACAGGGCAGTTTATCAATAATTAATACTGCAAACGGCATGTTGTTGAATGAATTAGCGCTTGGCCTTCATCCTGATGCGATTGTTAAGAGTGATGAGAATCATTTCTTATTCATCACAAATGGTAACAGCGATTATGTAAGCGTAGTAGATGTAAAAAAAGAAAAAGTTGTTGATTCTATTCAAACCGGCCTATTCTCAAAACAATATCATTATTATGGCAGCAGCCCGGATGCGCTATTGCTGGATTCAAATACAGGTACTTTATATGTAGCCAACGGAATGGATAATGCAGTTGCCGTAATTAAATTGGGGAGTAATGTATGGCCTGCATCGAAAGGAAAGACGTTGATAAAAGGATATATTCCTACGGAAGCCTACCCGTCCGGCATCGCAATGCTTAATCATCGGTTATACATTAGTAATCTCGAAGCTAAGGGTTCAAGGGTCTTATCCGGAAGTGCAGGATTTAAAAAAGCAACTGGGTATACTGTTCATGAAGAAATGGCATCAATAAGCATTATACCCGTACCTACGCAAAAAATCCTGAACACTTATACCACAAAAGTTAAAATGATGAACCTTTTTAGCAGGACTTCTTTTGTAACCGGGAATCCCAGAAAAAATATTGCCCCCAGGCCACTGCCTGAAAGAATCGGCGAAGCTTCTTTGTTTAAACATGTGGTGTATATCATAAAGGAAAATAAAACATACGATGAGGTTTTTGGAGACATTCCCAGTGGAAGAGGTGATACAAATTTTTGCATTTACGGAGAAAGGGTAACACCCAACCAGCACAGTCTTGCAAATGATTTTTCATTACTTGATAATTACTATGCTTCAGGCAAATCCTCTGCGGAAGGCCATCAATGGACAGATGCTGCACTGGCTTCCGACTATGTTGAAAAAAATGTCCGTGCATGGTTCAGGAGCTATCCTCACCGCCAGGAAGACGCATTGGTATACAATAAGAATGGTTTTATATGGAACAACGCAATGGATCACGGAAAGAAAGTCAGGATTTACGGTGAGGCATGCCTTACACATTACGATACAAGAATGCAATGGAATGATATCTATAAGAAATACATTAACCACGAAACAATTAATATTTATAATACAACAACTATCGCACGGATACGGCCGGTGACCTCATCCAATTATCCCGATTGCGATAATTTATATTTTACTGATCAGTTGCGTGCGGATGTATTTATTGATGAATGGAAAAAATTTGAAAAATTGCCTGGCGACAGTCTTCCGGATCTCCTGATACTCTCATTACCCGATGATCATACTGCAGGTACCTCGGAAAATTTCCCTGTGCCTAAAGCAATGGTTGCAGACAATGATCTTGCGCTGGGCCGAATCATTGAAACTATTACCCATAGCCGCTTTTGGGATTCTACGGTTGTTTTTGTAACGGAAGACGATTCCCAATCAGGGTGGGACCACATATCTTCTTACAGAACCGCAGGCCTGGTGATAAGCCCATATTCTCTGTTGAATAAAACCATTCATACAAATTATAATCAAACCTCCATGGTAAGAACGATAGAGCAGATATTAGGAATACCACCCATGAATATAATTGATGCTACGGCGCTTCCGATGTTTGATTGTTTCGGCGATGCAAAACAAATATATAGTTACCAGGCCATTCCAAATTATATCCCGTTGAATGAAATGAATAAGCCGCTTGCAGAGCTAAAAGGAAGGGCGAAATATTATGCAAGGCTTTCTGCTAATGAAGCTTTTAAGGAATTGGATAGCGGGAACGATGATCTGATGAATAAAATATTGTGGTTCGCAGCTAAAGGAAATGAAAGCTTCCCGGCAAAAAAATGATGGGTATTTTGTACCAATATTAAATTTTTATATTGATGAAAAATAATTCGTGGAAATTACTGTTTTTACTTTCGGTTATTATGGCGATTCAATCCCGGGCACAAAAGAATTACGAGGTATTAACAGTGCCGGCAGTAAAAGAATATACGCATATTGACAGGGAAGGTAAAAGTGTGCTTGCAAGCGGGCGATATATTACCCCGGCCGGTGAAACGATCCAAATAACGCATGACCCTTTTGGGATGGCCATTTCTCCTGATGGTAAAAAAACGGTTACCATTCACAATGGAGTGTTTACGATTATAGATAATAAAACACTTGCTAATACCCGTGTGCCGGCTTATGACGGCCGCATTGTTTCGCCTTTTTCAAAGGGCTCTTTCCTGGGAGTTGCTTTTTCTCCCGATTCAAAGACAGTATATTTAAGCGGGGGTGATAATGGGGCTGTAATTGTATATGACATTGAGAATCTGCAAAGGCTGGACTCTATTTCCATGAATGGAAAGATTGATTCAGTTGATTATGAAGATAGCTTTACCGCTGATCTTTTATTAAATGAAAACAAAAACGAACTACTCGTTTTAGACAGGGGAAATTTCAGGCTCGTGCGCATTGATCTTGCAGCAAAAAAAATAACGGCTTCCATAAAGACCGGGAGGCAGCCTTTTGGTCTTTCATTGAGCCCGGATAAAAAAATCGCGTTTGTCGCAAATGTTGGCATGTATGATTATCCAATGCTCCCGGATCTTACAGAGAAAAATTTTGACAGCCTTTTATTACCCGTGCATCCTTATGGCAATAACACAAAAGAATCTATTGAAGGCTATACATTGAACGGCAGAAAAATTCCCGGTGTGGGAAGCCCTTTAGCACCTGAAGCCATGAGTGTTTATACGATTGATCTCGGAACGAATAAAGTGATTGATAAATTCAAACCAGGCTACCAGGTCGGGCAAATGGTTGAAGGGGCAGAAGTGGTGGGCGGGGCAAGCCCCAACTCGATTGCTGTTGGCAGTAAATATGCTTATGTAACCAATGCCACCAATGATAACATCTCGGTTATAGATTATCGGGCTCATACAATTGCCGGCCAGATTGACATTAAAGTGGATAAATTAATAGATCGCTATCGGGGGCTTCTGCCCTTTGGTATTTCATTAAGTAAAAATGAAAAAACCTTGTATGTTGCATTACTTGGTTTTAATGCGATAGCAGTCATTGATGTTGAAAGCAAAACGACCCAAGGCCTTATACCAACAGGTTGGGGACCGGCACGCGTGATCCCTTCCAATGATGAAAAAGAATTGTATGTGATCAGTTGCCGGGGCTACGGTGCGGGGCCAAATGGCGGAAAAAATTTCGTTGCCCCGGTGCAGGGAACTTATATAGGTGATATAGAACTGGCAACATTCCAAAAAATAAAAATGCCAGACGGGCAACAATTAGCCATCTATACCAAACAGGCTATAGAGAATACTTTTATAAAGATGAATTTGAGAGATGATGGAAAAAATCCTTTGCCGCCTTTATTGAATACCAGGAAAAGCCCGATCAAATATATTGTCTACATAACAAAAGAGAACAGAACCTACGATGAAGTGCTGGGTCAGTTAAACACAGGCCTTGGCGACTCAACACTGGCGCGTTTTGGTATCAATGTAACTATTATTCCCAAAGAACCTAAGGACAAGACGTTGTATCATGTGGATATTGCACCCAATCATTTAAAGATTGCGAAGCAATTTGCATTCAGCGATAATTATTACTGTGACAGTGATGCATCAATACATGGCCATCATTGGATGTTGGGTGTGATACCTAATGAATGGGTTGAAACAAACTCCAGTGTCGACAAAACAGCAAAACTGTTTTCAAAGGCCTCCGGCAGGCGCTTCCCCGGCTCAACAGGTAGCATGGATCCGGAAGATTATGCGGAGCATGGTGGGCTATGGGAAGCAATGGAAAGAAGTAACGTTTCTTTTTACAATTTTGGCGAGGCTAATGAAACGGCACATAACAGGGAAGAGTGGTCCGATACGGCAACCGGTGCAGGCCACGCGGTAATGGTTCCAATGCAAAAAGCGTTGTATCCCCGAACGAGTCACAACTATGCTGGTTTCAACACCAATATACCTGATCAGTTCAGGATGCAGCAATTTGAGTCAGAATTTACTAAAATGTGGCTGAAGGGAAAAAACAAAATGCCCCAATTAATTACGATGCAGGTTCCCAATGATCATACTGCATCACCCCGCCCGAAGTATGGATATCCATATTATCATTCTTATGTTGCCGATAACGACCTTGCTATTGGAAGGATAATGCATTTTCTTTCGAGGACCCCTTATTGGAAAAATATGCTGGTGATCATTACGGAAGACGATCCGCAGGGAGGCGTTGACCATATTGATGCTCATCGAAGCATATTGATGATGGCCGGCCCTTATGTGAAACACGGATCTGTTTCGCATACGCATGCCAACTTTGGCTCAATTTTAAAAACCATTTATACACTCCTAAATGTTCCTTACGTTAATCAGTACGATGCAACGGCAACCTCGTTGCAGAATTTCTTTACTAACATGCCTGATTACAGCCCCTATAGTTTGGTATTCCCATCGAAAGAGGTGTTTGACCCGCAGGTGGCAATGAAGCGCTACGACAAGAATATTGACTTGCGAAAAATTATGAAGGGGCCGGAGATGGACGATGAGGACGAACTCAGGCAAGAACACTATAAACAACAAGGTGTGATAAGAAAAAAAATTGATTAACTGCAGAAAGATTTTTAACACATCATTATTTCTAAAAAGTGTTCCCCCGTGCTTAAAAGGATAACAAAAAAAATACCATTTCAAGGGGTATAATTTTTTATTTCAAATTTATTTGATATTATTTTAGAATAGATGATGGGAATCATTCACCGTAGCAAGAAATAAATTCTTTTTGAGAAAGCAAAAGGATATTTTGGTGGAAACTACATTCTATGTTGAAGCCAAATCCTGCCAACTTGCATGTTTTATTTCTACGCGTTTTATTTTTTCAGGCACCATTAATCGTACCATCCCGACGAAGCAACTCGATGCTTCAATTGTGCAAGCTGATTTCCTGTTTTCCCCACTGGGTCACCCAAAATTAGGGATCAAATATTTTGAGCAAATATTTTTGTTCTTCATTATCCAGAAATAGCCTCTAATGCCTGGTTTTTGAAAGATTTGTTTCTATGGTAATTCGGTAAATCGTTTTGGCTATATCTATAGCTTTTTCCGGACTTAGGTTAGCTTTTTTAATGTTAAGCTGCCTATCTAACTCCTTGTAAATTTTATAAGCACAAAAAGCTATACAAATATGAGCTTCTATCCTATTTCTTAATCTATGAAAAATGGGCCGTATTCTTAAATCAGTTTTAGATATCCTGAATGAATTAAGTAAAGTTTTACATAACACCTTCCGAATACTCAAAACTGATCTCGATTTAAGGCCCATTTATCACAAGTCTGACGCAGGCACGATGGCACACCTGCACCAGGGTATACTGGCTTACTGGATAGTAAATCCCGTAAGGTGCAAACTAAAAGCTTATGGCATAAACAGCCAATGCTAAGAAATAGTACGAATAGGCAACACCCAAAAAATAATCACCCCCATGGCACAAACACGGCAGGAGTAGTGATTGGGGTAAGAAAATGTTCCGAACCAAGTGAGCAGTTAAAAAATATTCAATCCATACTATTAATAAAACCAAAACCTTTTACAAAAAGAAAATCTGTAGTACACAAACCGGAACTCAAAAAAAACAAAACCCAGTATTTACTGGCTTCTCCACCGATATAGCTGCAATGTGGGCTAAGGTTGCTGTAACCATCCAAGTTTTACCGGAAATGAACCGTTGCCTACTGTGTTCTTATTTGCATTTCGGTTATCTTACAGAAAGCAGAAAACCTATAATTTTAACGTTAAATTGCTATATATATAAGTACAAATTCTATGGAAAATTTTAATGAATTAAGGAGGCTTTGTAAAGAATCCTCAGCTCTCTCAGGCAAGGTTGTAGATAGATTTCTTCTGTATTACTCGGCACAACGGGAGGGCCTGAACAAGGAAATGGATCAACGTCTCTTGCGGTTCCGGTTAGTGACAAAGGAATTCGAAAAAAGTTGGATCAATATCTTCAAGGCGCAGTATATTGGCCATCGTATTTTTAAAGAAAATGGCTTTATAAAAAGATATCTTCAGCATACTGCCATCAAAGAGTTGCCCACTGATCAGCGGAACTTTCTCGAACAGCAGTCTGTAATTCCCTGGAAATATTCTTTTAGCACTATTATTGGCAAGCCGGAGTCCGATTTTTATGAAATGGAGGATGCCTTCACGGGGGAAACCTACCTGATTTATTCACCTTCGGTTTCGCAAATCCTTTCGAAAGGGCCAGTTTCCCTCTGGTTTAACCTGATAGGATTTAATGGCTCCTGCTGGCAATCTTATGGTCCCGTCACCAGTTTTTCTTCTTTTGGGCCTGATGATATTTTCTTTTTTGCCACAGAATTGAATCCAGCAATTGAAACGGAAGAAGCACTAATGGCGGATGTTGAAAACAATCCAATTCCTTACCTGATGCTGATCAGTGGTTCAACGTATCCGCTTATCATTAACGGTAAGGACGAGATCTTGCAGGTATTTGCCGAACACTATTTGGAATCTTTCGATAGCACGGGACTTGAAAAGGATTTCAAAATAGAATACGCCCGGGGAATTTACAGGCTTAGTCTTGGCGCGTGGGGCGGTCCACCTCACTTTGCACAGGCATATTATGTAGAAGAAAGGGAGCTGCTGCTAGTTAATTCTCTCACAGAACGTGGTTTTCAGAACTTAGTCAAAAAGTTAAACCAGCATGGTTTCGGACTGCCGACGGAACCGGACATCCGTGTACATTTGTCGATGCTGGTTAGTATTAAGCATGTTCTCGGAAAAGACATCCGGTTAAACCCTTATGAAGAAGTATTCAAGATCGAAACTACTCCCGAAGGTCAGGTTGAAACGGACAAGCTTAACCGGCTACTTGCGCTCGCGCTTTCTGTGATCAATGCTGGCCGGAAACCAGACTTTCGCGCATTGTCAAAAGAAGTAGGAGTAGATGAAGAAACAGCGAGGGAAATTGTCAACAATACCATAAATAGAATCAATAAGTTGAACCGAAAAATAAAAAATTCTTAATTGTAATTTGTGTTGTTACAGCTTGAAACACTTGTATGGCCAAAGCTCTTATTTGCAAAGGTCAGCGAAGCAACACTTCTAAATAGAATTATTGAAAATGATGTTTCGCGACAGTGGTTGTAAGTTAAGAGGTCTTTCTATTTTGTCTTTACACGGTGGCGTTACAAAAGCTGTTAGGACAGATGAAAAATTATACCTGGTACTGGCCAGTATTGATATTATCCGGGTAGGAAGAGTTAGGGAATTTAAAGAAGCTCTTCAACAATTACAAAAAATCATCCTATGAGCTACAAGGAAAATATTGTAAGAATAAAAGTTGTGAATAATGCACCGGAAGAAGTAAGCAAAGAAGTGGTATTTGTAGAAGGCGCAACTGTGTCTTTATATGCGGACAGGATTACTTGTGGCCAACGTTGTGGTATTATAGGTTCGGGAGCTATTGAATCTGCCCACAGAACAGTAATACAAAAAAGGATGAAATTATCCGGTCAGAGATGGAGTAAATGTGGAGCACAGAATATCCTCAAATCTGAGGGTTGTAAACAAAAAACAACAATGGTGCAAAATAATTGAAATGTCCAAATATGGATTTAAGGCTACGGGATATCATTACCACCAATAGGGTGATAAGCATGCAGGTAGCTGCCGGAAGAATGTTT
>JBDTLZ010000186.1:0-7777 GCA_039934515.1 Ginsengibacter sp. | reverse complement strand
GTCATTTATTGGTGTTAGGAATTTCGGAGCACCTGCTCACTCAGGAAATATCTGGCTAAAATATAAAATGATCGCAAAGAGATATAAAGGCTTTTCATTTGGTGCAGGATATCAATATATGGGAAAACGCAATGGATCCCAGGATTCAGATAAAAGCAAGTTCTTACCCTGTTACAATTTACTGGATGCGGCCCTGGGTTACGATAACCAAAAATGTTGTATTAGCCTAAACGTATATAATATCACCGATGCAAGTTATGCGATATTGGGCTATTTTAGTCCTGCATCGAACGACTGGAGGTACATCCCGGGTGAGCCATTGAATTTCAGGGTAAGCGTTGGAATAAAATTATTAAAATGAACAACAGGTAACGCTATCTATTCTATTTTTCAAAATTTAAGGCGTTCGGGAACCTGGCTTGCCACGTTTTGCAGCTTTATTAGCCAGTGCTACTTTACAATTACCGGCCCTATTCGTAAGATCGCATTTTAATTTGGCCATGATTAATTGATTTCCAACCAATAATTTCTCGATGGATCCGGCAATATTTGAAATTCATAGTGAATTGTTTTAAATTTATAATTAATACCATAACAGGTAACCTATTTTTAAAAAAAATTCGATATACTGAATTACCTGGAAAGAGTTGTGGTAATATAGAATCAATAATCTTTCATAATCTTCTCGTATATGATCTCACTAAATATCAACCAGAAAAACTATCACGTTGACGTAAGCCCGGAAACGCCGTTGCTTTGGGTAATACGGGATACTATCGGGCTTACCGGAACAAAATATGGATGTGGTGTTGCACAATGCGGGGCTTGCGTAGTTCACCTTGATGGTGAAGCAGTGCGTTCCTGTGTCACAAAGGTTAAGCGGGCTGAAGGCAGGAAACTGGTTACCATCGAAGGGCTTTCAAAGAACAACGACCACCCGTTACAGATAGCCTGGAATGAAGTCAGTGTTCCCCAGTGCGGCTATTGTCATTCAGGCCAGATAATGTCTGCCGTCGTGTTGCTAAGGGAAAATTCTTCTCCAAATGATACTGATATTGACGAAGCGATGGCCGGTAATATCTGCCGCTGCGGCACGTACCAACGGATCAGGAAAGCGATTCACCTGGCAGCTGAAATGCAGGCAAAAGGAAGAAAGAAAGCCTGATAAGTATTAGCTAAAAGAGCAATAGATTTTTGCCCGACACAAAAGAAAAATAAGATACTGGCATTAACTTAATTTGGATATGAAACAGCATTTTAACATTAAAGCACTTTATTTTTTGCACACTAAAACCATCAATGTCCTGGTGGTGATTTTGTCAATCATTGGCATTGCTATATCCGGGTTTAGCGTAAAGAATGGTATCCCCCGCAACCTGTTACCGGGGGAAATAAATAGTGATAGTGTAGCATCAGTGAAAGCATTTTTGGATGTATATAAAGTATTGATGAGCCCCCGTTGTATGAATTGCCATCCCGCGGGAGACAGGCCATTGCAGGGAGACAGCGGTCATATTCATACCATGAATGTTCAGCGGGGCAAAGATGGAAAAGGCCTTTATGCTTTAAAATGTTCAAACTGCCATCAGCCTGAAAATGCCGAAGCCAATCATGCACCTCCCGGAAATCCAAAATGGCAATTGCCGCCTGCAAATATGAAAATGGTATTCCAGGATAAATCAGCCCATGATTTGGCTTTGCAAATAATGGATTATAGTAAAAACGGTCATAAAAACATACAACAATTACTTGAGCACGCAAGAGATACCCTGGTAAAGGCAGGATGGAATATGGGCAAAAGCCACCAACCGCCCCCGTTAAGCTACCAGGATTTTGTTGCTGCGTGGGATACCTGGATTAACACGGGCGGTTATGCGCCTAAGCAATAGCATAAACTGCATTAAAGTAATTTTCTAAAATCGGGTGCAGCAATCATGTTGAATTAAAAATCAACGTCGTATGGTACAAACTTCAAAGGATACAACAATATCGCGCAGGAATTTCCTGAAAGCATCCAGCCTGACCGGAACTGCCCTGCTGCTGGGATTATATTTCCCGGCAGGTGCAAAAGATGGAAAGATTGTAACTGCTGACGATAAGGAAAGCGGCGAAATTGAAATGAATGCCTGGATACTCATCAACACTTCCGGCCAGGTCACGCTTATCAGCCACAGGGCAGAAATGGGCCAGGGGGTTTATCAATCCATTGCTCAAATTATCGCAGAAGAACTGGAAGTAAACCTCGCAGACATTGACATTAAATTTGCGCAAGGAAATCAGAAAAAATACGGCAGTCAAATAACCGGTGGCAGTTCCACCATTCGTGGTTCTTATAAAAATTTATTGAAGCTAAGCGCCACTGCACGTGTAATATTGATACAGGCTGCCGCCAATAAATGGGCTGTTCCAACTTCTGACTGCCATGCAGTAGCTGGGCATGTAATTCATAAGCCGTCTGGTAAGAAATTCAATTACGGCGAACTTGTTTTTGATGCATCGCAATTGCAGCCTCCCAAAGATGTCCCATTGAAAAAGCGTTCCGGATATGAGTTGATCGGCAAGCCGCTTCAACGCAAGGATACACCCATGAAAACCAATGGTACCGCCGTGTTTGGGATAGACAAGAAATTAAACGGCATGATGTATGCCGCCGTTGAGCGTAACCCAAGGTTGCGTGGTGTAGTAAAAAGTTTTGATGATTCGGCTGCGTTGAAAGTTCCGGGTGTGAAGAAAGTTTTTAAGGTGGTGATGAAAGTGTTCAACACGAACAGGGAAGGCATTGCTGTAATAGCCGATTCTACATGGGCAGCGCTGGAGGGAAAAAGAGCACTGAACGTGGAATGGGATGACAGCGGTTTTGAACACATAAACAGTATCGATATTTTCGAGCGCCAGGAAGCAAACTTAAAAACTAAAGAAGGTTTAAGTTTTAAAACCCAGGGCGATCCCAATAATATTATCTCCAGGGCAGTTGAAAAAGTCGATGTTATTTATCAAACACCTTATCAATCTCATAGCTCCATGGAGCCCTTGAATTGTGTGGCGCATTACCAGGACGGTAAGATTGAAATATGGGGACCTATACAGGCTCCCGACTGGGTTCAGGAATTTATCAGTAAAGAATTTAATGTGCCAGTTGATAAGGTAATCGTAAACATGACTTTCCTCGGGGGAGGTTTTGGCAGAAAGGCTTTCCTGGATTACCCGCATGAAGCGGTTGTAATCTCAAAAGAAATAAAAGCTCCGGTACAGATAGTGTGGACGCGTGAAGATGATATGACGCAGGGACCGTACAGGCCCGGGATGTCTTACCGGTGTGAAGGCGTATTAGTCAATGGAGATATCAATGCGTTCAAAGTAAAACTTTGCGGTCAGAATATGGATCATTGGCAAGACAATGACAGATCAAAACCTAATGGAAGTTCATCTGAAGGCTTTTTAAAACCATACTTCGATTCAATTAAAAACCTGAGTATCCAGGATGTCCCATTTGAAACTCCCGTGCCAATAATGTGGTGGCGCTCAGTGTATGCCTCCACCAATGGTTTTGCCTATGAAAGTTTTATGGATGAGTTAGCGGTTGGTGCAGGCAAAGATCCCCTTGCATTCAGAAGACAATACCTGCAAAATGTGCGATGCCAAAAACTGATAGATAAATTGGAAGAAGTATCCCGGTGGAAAAGCAGGAAGAAAAATGAAGGCTATGGGGTGGCTATTACAGAGTGTTTTGACAGTACTGTCGGGCAAGTTGTGAAAGTGTCAAAAGCAGCCAATGGAGGCGTAAAGATTGACCATGTATGGGCAGTGATGGATTGTGGCTGGTACGTGAACCCCGACATCATTAAAGCACAGGTGGAGGGTTCTGTTGTTATGGCATTGGGTGCGGCTACCACACATGAAATTACTTTTAAAGATGGCTTAACAGAACAACAAAATTTTTATAATTATAAAATGCCGCGGATAACAGACGTCCCGCCGATCGAAGTGTTCATTATGGAAAATGATGCCGAAGCCGGCGGCGTGGGAGAACCCGGTTTACCAGCTTTTGCCCCGGCTCTTACTAATGCGATTTACGACCTGACAAATAAGCGGATCAGGAAACTTCCTTTTAGCCTGATTGAAATATAGGCAACCCTTTATTAATGATCATCAAGTCTTTCTAGAATTTGTATGCGCACAAAAACTAAATGATCTTTATTATCCGGTCATTGCGGGCGGGAGAAGATAAAGGGAAACCAAAGATCTTATTGCGGGGGTTGCGAAGTAAAGTTTAACCCGATCATTAAAATAGTACAAGCCCAGGGCAAATTAAAAGCATTAATGGCCTCCTCAGCAGATTTTATAAGTATGAAAGAACTTCGGGAAATAATAAAAGCATATGATGCCTCTGTGAAAGCGGGAAAAAGATCGGCGCTCGCTACAGTAGTGCATTTGGATGGATCATCCTACCGCCGTCCAGGCGCAAGGATGTTGGTGACAGACGACGGGGAAATGACTGGTATAATAAGTGGTGGCTGCCTTGAAGGGGATGCTTTGCGAAAGGCAATGTTGGTTTTATCCCAACAGCAATCAAAACTGGTTACCTATGATAGCAGCAATGAAGAAGATGCGATCATCGGTATGCAACTCGGTTGTGAAGGAATCATACAGGTGTTGTTTGAACCGCTCAATCCCAACAACTTCTATAATCCTGTTGAGTTACTGCGAAAGGCGGTTTTGCTGAGACAAAAATCGGTGCTGGTAACATTATATTTATTGGAAGATAAAAGAAATGAACAACCCGGCACCTGCCTGCTGTTGGAAGAAAATGGCATTATTTCAGGAATCATTCCGTACCCGGAAATACAGGTGATTGGTATGGAAGATGTTCACTATGCTATGCAACAGCAAAAATCCTTATTTAAAAAGTATGAACTAAAAAATTTTTCGGTGACCGCTTTTTTTGAATTTTTGCTGCCGGCAATTTCGCTGGTGGTGATAGGGGCGGGTAATGATGCAATACCCATGATGCAAATTGCCGATACTCTTGGCTGGGATATAAGGGTGGCTGATGGCCGAAGTACGCATGCAAAAACGCAACGTTTCACGAGTGCCTGCCAGGTGCTGGTAACCAGGCCCGAAAAAGTATTTGAACAGATACCTGTCGATGATCAAACGGTATTTGTGATGATGACGCACAATTACAATTACGACCTGGCTATGTTGAAAGAGTTGTTGATGCGCAAGGTGAGGTATATTGGATTGCTGGGTCCCAAAAAAAAACTCGATAGGATGCTCCATGAATTATGTGATTGCGGTATTGAGTTAACTGACGGGCAATTGAATACAATATATGGCCCGGCAGGTTTGGAAATTGGCGCTGAAACTGCTGAAGAAATTGCTCTCAGTATTATTGCAGAAATTAAAGCTATACTTTCCGGTTCGCCAGGCGGATCATTACGTAATAAACAGGATGTGATTCATTCAAGAACAAATACCATCATAAAAGAAAAAAAATTGCATTGAACAGCATGCCCTATTCCGTTGAACATTGTGCAATTGTAGTGCTGGCCGCGGGGGCAAGCAGTCGTCTGGGAAGTCCCAAACAATTGCTGCCCTATAAAGGCAGGTTACTGCTTCAGTACGTCACAGATGTCGCATTGCAAACAGGCATGCGCCCGGTCGTCATAATAACAGGCGAAGATAGTGATGCAATAAAAAAACAAATGGAAGGAATGGAAATTGAACTTGTAAAAAACGAAGGATGGCAGGAGGGAATGGCATCTTCGTTGCTTTGTGGTTTAGTTACCGTGCAGAAAAAGAAACCGGGTGCCGATGGAATCATTTTCATGGTTTGCGACCAGCCTTATGTAACCAGCACATTGCTTGATCGTTTATTACAAGCACAGCATGAAACCGGCCTGCCTGTCGTAGCCAGCCATTATCAGAATAGTTTGGGTACGCCCGCCTTGTTTCATCAAAGCTTTTTTACAAAATTACTGGAGCTAAAAGGAGATATCGGGGCAAGGAAGTTGATCAAAAAGCATGAAGAACTTGTGGCAACTGTGTCATTTCCCGAAGGAATCATTGATATTGATACAAGAGCTGATTATGAATTGTTACTTCGGTAAAAAATATTGGAAGATGATTATGACAATTCAATTACTAAATATCGTCCCGGAAGTTAGCTTACCCATACATGGAAACCTGTAGATTGAAAAACATCCTGAAGCCATCGTGATTGCGCGAGGCATTGTAATGCACTTCCTGCCGGCTGTCTTTACTATATCAACCCATTATTTTACTTTTACATTAAACTTCTTTGAATTGATCCTTTAATTTTCAGGCAGCCCGGTGCAGGTGATCTTACATGAAAGTTGGCACCGTATGGTGTTGTTTGATAGCGACGGATGACAATCTAAAACGCTCTTTAAATGAACGGCTAAAGTGTGATGTGTTTTCAAAACCGCGATCAAATGTCGCTTCACTTACCATTTTATCTCTGTTGCTCAACAGGTGCATGGCGTGGTTGAGTCTTTTCTCCGGTAACCATTTACCAGGTGTATTCCCGAAATATTTTTGAAAATCCCGCTTAAAAGCAGAGAGACTGCGATTGCTGATTTCAGCATATTTTTCCAGTTTCAAATTAAAGCAATAATTATCATCCATTACCCTTTGCAAAGGTACGGACTGCGGCTCCTGCAACAGGGAGCAGATATAAGAAAGCAATTCATCGTTATGCGGATTATCTGCGATAGTTAAGATCAGTTCCCTGAATTTTAATTCAAGTAATGACTGGTCGGGGTGTATCGATGCCCCAAAATATGAAGACATGGAATGAAAAAAAGATTCCAACCGCTCGTTTTTGGAAATGGTTATAACCGGGTCATATTTTTTTCCCGTCTTTATGATCGGGGTCGATTTGGTTTTTAAAGTACCACAGGTAAATTCATCAGGTATAAAAAAAACCTGGCAAAAGGAAGCATCAAAAAATTGCGCTACAATGCAGGCAGCTTTTCTTACAAATATACAGTCTCCCTCCTGCAAATTGTAAGAGCCATGTGCTGTATGCCAAACCTTTCGCCCTTCTGTTACATAAACTATATAATTATGCCGGCTCCAGATATCAACAAACTTATTCTCCAGGGGACAATTTATAAAAATGTAATAAGTGAATCACTACATTTTAGCAGTCGAAAACGTTATGGTTGCTGTATTTTTGATAAATCCTTTCTCAAGGAGGTAAATAAGACTGCGGATTTGTTGCATTGGAATCACTTTATTGGCCATACTTTTTTTACAAAGCAATACCGTGAAAAATGCTAACATCAAATCATTAAGAAAGCGGTAAACTTTGCGCCGTAATGTCGCTCCCTGTTTTTCTGAAGCTGGTAAACTATGCCCTGAAATCATTGGTAAACTATGGTGCGTAATATCCACCAATACCATAGCTGTGGTAACATTCATTGTCCCGGTTGTGGCGGTGCAAGTCGCGACCAGTGGGTAGAAGACCGGATGGGCGAGCTCTTGCCCACCACCTATTTTCACCTGGTATTTACCCTGCCACAGGAACTACGTAGTTTATGCATGGGCAACAGGAAGCTGCTGTTTGGTTTACTCTTTGAAGCCGCGCGGCATACCATTATCACACTCGCAAAAGATAAGAAATATATAGGTGGTACACCGGGCATCGTAAGCATACTGCATACTCATGGGCAAGACCTCAGCTTTCATCCACACACGCATAATATTGTAAGCGGCGGCGGTATTGATGGCGCTGGAAAATGGATAAAAGAAA
>JBDTLZ010000185.1:0-7305 GCA_039934515.1 Ginsengibacter sp. | reverse complement strand
TTTGTGCAAAATTTACACTGACAGCTTCTGACGCAAATTCTCACATGTCCTTTAGTTACTTTTTGTTTTAGTAAACTACAATACCAGGCAGTTATTACAAGAAAATAAATGCTTCCGGCCATATCGATTTGAACATCCAGTAACATTTTTTACAAAGCCCTTGGTAGTAAAACTCGTTAATCGTGAGCAATTATTGCTTTAGTTGATCCCGTGCATTTATTTTTCTTTATACAAATACCAGCTTTTATTGAAATACTCAAGTGCTTCTTCCACAAACCCATTATCGCCCAATAATTCACTTATTTGTAAATTATAATGAATCTCATTCTTATTTTGAGGAACTTTTTTTATTATTGAAGTTACCATACTGTCTTCTTCTGGTTTGCTCAAGAGGGTTATTTTATTTCTTTTGATATCCCTGCAGGATTGGCTAACCGGATCGATACTCCAGTAATATTCACCCAATTGCAGCGAACGGGTGATTAAGACCAATTGCGTATCCCTTACTATCAGTTCTATAAGGCTACTTTGACTGTTGTCATATAATTGAAAGCGATAAGAATTATGAGGATCTTTAGGGTTCCATTTAAACGTAATGGTATCTTTTGAAAAAAAGCAGGAGCCCTTGGGAAATTTTTCCACATTACAATCAACTCCTCTTGCACCTCCCCCCCAGGAGGACGCAACAGACTCGTTTTTATATACCTCGAAATCAGAAGAAGAATGTGTAAGTGCTTCCCACACAAGTCTCATATATTTGTTGGTAAGGCCTTCGGTTTTCTGGCTGAACTTTCCCTTAAGACTGTTTACTTTATAAGGGCCTTTACCATTTAAAACTACAAAATCACCTTCTTTATTAACCAATTCAATTTCTGAATGCTCATCCCTTATCGTAATAACATCCGATTCATATACCAACTGCTTCGGTTTAATAGCATCATTTTTATTGCCATGCTGTATCCACACATCTCCGTGGGTTAAGAAAACATAATAATCCGGCAACTGGCCTTTAACAAACTGACAAGCCAGTGTAGCAATTATGAACAAAAATAAATTTTTCATTTTCTATTTTTTTTATCCAGGAAAACTGATGTATATCTTGTTTTTTTAAACAATCTCGTTAATAAAAACTTGTAGACTTCTATTATCTCAATGCATAAAACTATAGGAATAACTATTGGGAATAAGGGTACTTTATGATACAGGAATTCATATACCAGCAGGAATATATAAACCAGTATAATGATAATGATAAATTGTAACAGGAAAAACCATAACTCAGCAGGATGCCGTCCTTTATAATGAGACCTTAATTGATAATGAACTAATAAAAAAGTCAGTATCACACCAATCAAATATGACCATATTCTTGCGACAGATTTGATATAAGCGTGTGAGAATATCATGGATAAAATATTTGCGTGAATGGCCACTCCGTACATATCCGGGAAGCTTTTTCCATTTATCCTGTCATTGACAGGCGTAAAATGAAGGTCTTCAATAACCAGCGGGTCTTTTTTATATAAGACCCCCAACAACACTATTTTGTCACGAATTTTTTCACCGAATTGAGCGGTATCAAATTGCCCGATTAAAAATGAGGTATAACTTTCGATATTACCCCTGTAATTAACGACCTGCAGGTATTGAGCATTTTTTTCCAAAATTGAAAAAGCCTTCTGGTCATATTTCTCAGCGATCCGGGAGGTAAATGCATAATGTAAACGTCCATCTATTTTTCTAAATGGCGGGTAGTACCGGACAACGGCAATTGAATCTCCCACAAAATTAATATAGCCTGATTTTCCTGAAGTAACGGTATCAAAAAAATTAGGTTTTATTACGGTGATTTTATTTGTATCGATCCTGTAGCCGGTCACAACATTAGACATGGATAATTGGTATTCCAATAAAGAATCAACCTGCAGACTGTCTTTATGGCCTATAAAAGTAAGATCCACACCAATAACTTTTGGCTTATATTTTTGTAATAATTCTAACTGGCCGGCGATTTGCCGCCTTGTTTCAGCAGCTTGTAAAATTATTATATCAGTATCCCGTACATGATTGTCTTTGGCTCTGCCCGTATAAATTATATCGTACACATCGAAATCACTAAACTCTTCTTTAATAGGCTTGGCGATTTCAAAATTTAAAGGAAAATATTGAAGCCCCAATGTGACCATCATTATTAAAAATGTAATCAGGAAAGTCTCCTTAAAAAGCCTTTTTTTATTTAAGCGGTCCACCATTATGCGTTTTTATATTTTAATATTTCAGCCGGGTGAAGAAATACATCCTGTTTTAAAATTGAGCAATACCTATATTCAAGCCGATACAATTCAAACTATGTGCACATTTTCAAACAATCATTAAGTCTTTTTACGATCCAGTGATTTTACAAACTCAAATAGGTATTTAATGCGTTGTCTTCACTGGTACCCGTTGTAAAACCCAACCCGCAGGGGTAACAGTCGGATGCGAACCCCGTGTAGCTGCATTACCGAGATTCAGCAGTTGATCAAATGCCCCCTGGATAACAGCACCTCTAACGCCTACCTGGTTAAAAATAATAGCATAACTTCCTATGGCTTCGTCTGTTGCTATGAAATAATAATTATCCGTGCCTACAGGTTCAGCTACTTCGAGGCTGACATCCAATTCTTTTTCATGAACTGGAATTTTATTTTCATCCAGCTTGGGGAATTTATTAGAATTATTGCCTTCACTGGGATCGGGATAGAGAAGCGTTATATTTCCCATCCTGTCTATATCGAAAATATAAATGAATTTTTGTTTATAGTTCCATTTGTGGACAAAATCATCATCACGAACGATGAACAATTTAACTATTTCCTTTATTCTAACCCCATCTGTTGTAACGGGTTTGCCGGTAGATGCTTTTCTTACCTCCATATGAAACGGAAATTTTTCGTTTACCGGTGGTTGAATTGCCAGCCATCCCCTGATTTTTGAAAGTCGCAGGCCATACTCGACGATACTGTCAGCAACAAAATCAAAATTCTCTTTCTTGTCATCGTCAAGATCAAAGGTTTTAGTTTGAAGCGGCATCATCTCAAGGCTGTCCTTTGCATGCAATTGTGTCTTCGTAAGGCCATAAGTAAGAGTCCCGGACTCCGTGATAGTCCCATTCAAAATATATTGTGCATCATTGGGATCACCAGTAACTTCAATATTTTTATATAAGGCAAAAACTTCTTTTAAATGATCCGTTAACAATTGTGGTGGCGGTAAATTGATACTTATTTTTTGAGCAGCGGCAAGGTCAACAATTCCTCTGGCGTTAAAAGCGCCTATCCTGACCATGCCTTCCCGGGTATCATTATACCACCAACTATTTTGCGAGAAATAAAGAGAGAGGTCCGGATCGCCCTTTTCAAAATCATTCACCAGGTCTGCCTTATTTTTTGCTTCTCTTACCACTTCGCCGTATTCTTTTACCTTCTGGAAAGAAAGGCCGGTAGCGGGGATATATATTTTAAGGAATGGAGCTGAAGAAGAAGCCCAGTTAGTAACCTTAAACATTTCTCCGGCCTTGACATCTTTTATGTCGCCTTTAATAACCTCAGCTTCCGAAACATCCGGGCCTGTAACTTTAGTTATCCTGATCTTTGTTAAGCTATCCACGGTGGTTAGCTCATTTTCAGGATGCAATCCAATAACCAAACCTCCCTGTAGCTGAATTACATTGTTTGAAATACCCCGCACTGGTATTAAAAAAGTATTCGATAAAGAATCTTTCCGGATACCAAACAAATTACTTACAAATCTCTGCTTGTCTCCGGCCAATACAGGCTCCCCGCTAATGCTATTACTTCGTAAAATGGCGCTGGTTGCATTAAAAAGATCAATGGCAGAAGCATAAACGCTTTGTTGATTAAGCGCGCGGAGCAAAGCAATAGTGAAGGCGCCGTGAGTAACTCCATTTTCGTCTTTTTGCTCTTCTGCAAATTGATTTGACTGAACAGCCGACATAATCAAATAGTTACTGCCTTGCCTGTTTTCAGGTGCAACCGGGTTTGACCCATCTTTTGCATCGTAATCAGCATCTTTCATATACCGTAACCTGGGTGGGGAATTACGGATGCCCCTTCCAATGGAACCGCTATGGCAACAGTCAAAAATGCAGGTAAGTATTACCCCCTTATCCACAAACTGGTTAAATATCCTGGCGAGTTCTTTATCCCTGATATCCTCTATCCCTTTCAGATAGGTATCCACGGGCACGATACTTTGATCCATATGGCGTTCCTCATGAGAAAGCGAATTCTTAACTTCACTTCCGTGGCCCGCATAAAAAATAAAGGCCACATCCCCTTTTTCGCTTTTATTCAAGAGTTCATTGAACGCTTTAATAATATTAGCCCTGGTTGCCTGTTCATTATATATATCCCGGATATTATTATTGGAAAATTTGTACCTGGCGTTAATTAATATCTTTATTGCCTGAGCATCATTTTTGCATCCATCCAGTTCAGGAAATGGCGATCGCTCTGACGGCTTGTACTTATCAATTCCTATTACCAATGCCCTTTGCTGCTGTGCCCGCAAAAAAAGAACACAGCATAAAAGCGCAAAGCATAAAAAAGAAACCTTCAATTTCATAATCATAGATTCTATTAGTAAGATAACAAAAATCTTAAGGATTTATAACAGGATATTAAAGCCTGACGATGAATGGGCAGTTTTGGGCTGTTCGTCTTTTATTAATATCATTCGCAGGAAATTATCATCAGGGATATTGATAATTTTTACATTTCTTTTGTTTTAGGATGTATTTGAAATAACAAGTTGAGAATCTCAATATGTGCTGCAAATAACCGATTTAAACAGTCAGTGCGTAACTTAAATTTCCAACTATAAGTAAATTTATATCTCTAAATTTAAGGCAGTTAATTAAAGTTTCAATTACTTATTTACTGAACTTTTCGCATGCCCAAATCTTTTAAGTTATATATTAACAGTATTAGAAATTATAAACTCAAATTGGCCTTTGTTTTGGGCAATACTTCTTTTATGCTCGTTTTTACGATCCTACTCCAATATACCAGCATTATCAGGTTTGATGAAACTGAATTTTATAAATTATTTGCTATTGCTACTCACGACATTTTAAAAATTGATAATAAATCTGCTTTTGATAGTACAATATTTATTGATGTTTCAAAAGATCCGGAAATTGTAGATGACAGTTCTTTCAATTATGGAAAGGTCGTGATAACTGACAGGCATGTATTGGCAGATTTTTTTTCAACCTTAAATCAGCATCCCAATGAATACAAATACGTTTTTTGTGATATCTCTTTTGATTACAATTCTCCAAATGATCCTGCCTTAAAGCTTCAAATCGAGAAAAATGAGAACCTGATTATATCTGCTTCGTTTAAAGATAACAAAGTTGTAAAACCAATTTTTAATGTTCCTTACGGTTGCGTTGATTATACTTTAAACAAAGGCTCCTTTATTAAAATGCCCCTGTTTTATGATGACAGCACCAAAAGCTTGCCTGTGAAACTTGCTGAATACACCACTATAAATAGATACACACACCGTCATGGCTTAACATTTATGAATAACAGACTTTCGTTCAATACGGTAGTCCCGGAATTCTATTACAGGCGCGCGGACCTCATAACTATAGGAACAAGTAAATCCAAAATCCAAAATCTCTATTACCTGGGTGAATTGCTTACAATTCCGGATTATTTCAATAAATTTTTAAAGAATAAGTTTATTATTATGGGTGATTTTTCAACGGATAATCATGCCACTTTCCTGGGGCCAATGCCTGGAGCTTTAATTTTATTCGATACTTATCTTACTTTAAAAGGGAAACCAATTGTCATCTCATGGGTATGGCTAACCCTGTTGTTCCTTATCTTTTTTACAATCAGTTACTTCATATTTATTCATCCTGAGCAAAAATTCGAAAAACTACATATAAAAACAAAACTTCCTGTGCTGGAAAGCTATTTGAAAAAATACGTCTCTTACCTCGGCATTTTCAGCGTAATAAACATTATCTCTTACCTGTTTTTCAGAGAATTTATAAGCCTGTTTTTTTTAGCTACGTATCTCACTTTTTTAGAGTTACTCATTGAAAAAAGAGGCAACTATTTGAAAAGCAAAAATTTTCTAACGTTCATAAAAGAAGAATACATATGAAAATTCATGTATTTCTACTGATCGCTTCTTTAACATCATTAAAGGATTTTGCGCAAAATTATTATGTGACTAAAATACAGGGAGCTATTTACTATAATGGTGCCCTGCTCAAAAAAGGAGACGTCATATATAATTTGGACAGGCTGGTAGCAGAAAGCAAAGATGCAGCGCTACGCCTGCTGGATCCCCGGAAAGGCAGCATTCCAATTAGTTTTGCCTCAGGCCAGAAAATAATAAAAAGTGCAGGTACCCGGCATTCGGAATTATATGAACTTTTTGTTCAACGGTATATAAATGAATATACTTCTTCCAAAAGCATGAAGACCAGGGGCAGCGATGATCCATTTGACTGGTTCACTTTTTTTAATGGTTTTACATCCGATGCTAAAAACAGGATGATATTAATTATTGAAGATCAAAAAATCCCCTTGTCAGGTAAAACTTTTAAGATAGAAGGGGCTTTTAGATTGTATGCGTGTACCTATACGGGTAAGGGCGATAGCCTTATCAGGAAATTGCCTGTTATTAAAAGATCAATAGTATTTAAAAGATCATCATTCCCCGTTCACAGGAATTTTATTTGGAAACTTAAAATACAAAATTCAGACAGGCTGGAAAATGATAGACTTACTGATATAACGAACGGCCCTATCGAAGGCAATTTTTTTACGATTAAAGAATTGATAAAGATCCTCGGGTTTTTCAAAACAGGATGGAAGGCTAATTATGAAAGTATCAGCGAAGCCAGGGAGGACTGTTATTATTATTTAGTGTTTAACTATGGGAGATTTTATAAGCCTTTAGTTGAATCCTATATAAATAAAATCTTTAATTATAAAAAGTGATCTTAAAACCTTAGTGGTAAATCTTACCGGATGGAAAACCGTAAAACAATTTTTGATGAAACAAAAACAACGAGCCTATCTTTATGAAAAGTGAGCATTCTTATTTACCAAAATCTGAGCACTCCTAATTGCCGAAAACTGAGCATTGTTGGTTACCGATTACAACCCTATTATCACAAAACCTTAAAACGATGAAAAAGATCTTAATATCAACGATACTACTTATTAGCTTTTATATACAGACTTATTGCCAGGACATTTCTGATAATAAGAT
>JBDTLZ010000184.1:0-16426 GCA_039934515.1 Ginsengibacter sp. | reverse complement strand
TTCGAGGTTAAACCAATGCGTGCCGAAACCCTAAAAACGTGTGTATCTACCGCCATATTCGGTTGATTGTCAATAACCGAGGTTATTACATTCGCCGTTTTACGCCCAACGCCGGGTAAGGTCATTAACGCTTCTACTGTCATTGGAATTTTTCCATTATAGTGCTCAATGACCCTGTTGGCCATTCCAATAAGGTGTTTGGCCTTATTATTTGGGTAAGAAATACTTTTGATCAAATTAAAAAGATCTTCCGTTGAAGCCTTGCTTAAAGCGGGGATATCAGGATATTTCCTGAAAATTGCCGGGGTAGTCTCATTCACCCTTTTATCGGTACATTGTGCGGAGAGGATAACGGCTACTAGTAAATGGTAGGGATTATCGTAAATTAATTCTGTTTCAGCATCAGGGTTGTGTGATAGAAAATACGCTGTTACAAATTGATACCGCTCTTTTTTTATCATAAAAAATCCCGCTCATTGGGCGGGATCAAAAATACTTTTTAAAATTATATCAGTGAGGGAATAACTGTCCCACTTTTTTAGGAATGTATTGTAAAATTCTGTTCACAACTTCTTCCCTGGGCGAAAGTTGCACTTCTTCCAGGTTTTTCTTACCTGCCTCTATTTGTTCAAATGAATCACGTAGGTGCCAATCAGTTTCAAGTGCCACATTTATTGCGGCTAGTTTTTCTTGTGAACTTTCTCCATACAGGTATTTTACCAGGTCGAGTTGTGTGAACTTATTCATATAAAATTTTGTGGCTTTTTCAGTAATAAAAATCAATCCGATTTTAAAACGCGCTTATTGCAGAAATATTGTATAATTTTTGTTCTATCTTATTGAGGATGAATCAGAAATAATCAAGAAAACGTCTTCGTTATCCTTTTTCATTACATACTTCTCCCTGGCATATTTTTCAAGTGTTTGAGGGTTGGTTTTTAATAAACCCAGTTCCACTCTACTTTCTGAAATCTGCCTGGTCATGACCTTCTCACTTTCCTGAAGTTTATGAAGCTCATGGATTCTCTTTAATTGCGATGTTACATCATTTCTGTCAAAGAACGCCATCCATACTACAAACATTATGCCGGTTATTAAATATTTGTTAGTAATTATGGACTTTATGCTATTCATTAGGTTTTTACTAAACTTTTTGCTATGTTTTTGTTATGTAAATTAATTTGATAAAAAAGCAACCAATTATCTTATTAAATGGAAGTAGTTACCTCTTTACTTTCCAAATTTAATTTTTCCTTGCGGAAAAACAGCGCTTTCGCCTAAAATTTCTTCAATTCTTAGCAATTGATTGTATTTAGCGATGCGGTCGGTGCGACTTGCCGAACCTGTTTTAATTTGGCCGCAATTTAAGGCGACCGCCAGGTCTGCAATCGTAGTATCCTCAGTTTCGCCGCTCCTGTGGCTCATAATGGTATTATATCCATTCTGTTGTGCCAGTGATACTGCATTGATTGTTTCGGTCAAAGACCCAATCTGGTTTACTTTCACGAGGAGGCCATTGGCGATTTTTTCATCAATTCCTTTTTGAAGCCTTTTAACATTGGTTACAAAAAGATCATCACCCACCAATTGAATTTTGCTGCCAACCCTTTCGGTAAGCATTTTCCATCCATCCCAATCATCTTCCGCCATACCATCTTCAATAGAAATGATAGGATATTGCTTTACCCAGCTTTCCCAAAAGTCCACCATGCTTTCAATGCTTAATTTTTTGCCATCGGATTTGTGAAAATGATATATTTTTTTATCAGCATCGTACATTTCACTCACAGCCGGATCCATCGCTATACCAATTTGAGATCCGGCCTTAAAGCCTGCTTTTTCAATAGCCGTAAGCACAGTCTCAATAGCTTCTTCATTACTTTGTATATTCGGTGCAAAGCCTCCTTCATCCCCAACATTGGTGCTGTAGCCATTTTTCTTCAGCACTGATTTTAAAGCATGAAAAATTTCAACACCCCATTGCAACGCTTCACTAAAAGACGATGCACCAACCGGCATTACCATAAATTCCTGGAAGTCTATCTTATTATCAGCATGCGCCCCGCCATTTAAAATATTCATCATTGGTATGGGGAGTATTTTAGCGTTGGTACCACCAATATACCTGTAAAGCGGAAGGTTGGCTTCTAATGCTGCCGCTTTTGCAACAGCAAGACTTACCGCAAGGATGGCATTGGCTCCGATTTTACTTTTATTTTCGGTGCCATCCAGTGCAATCATTGCGCCGTCAATGCCCGTTTGGTCGGCAATATCCCAGCCGGTTAATTTTTCAGAAAGTAATTCATTTACATTTTTCACAGCATGGAGAACCCCTTTACCTCCATATACTTTTTTATCCTCATCCCGCAACTCAACCGCCTCATGTATCCCGGTGCTTGCGCCTGAAGGGACTGCCGCTCTTCCCAGGAATTCATTTTCTGTAAGGATATCAACTTCAATCGTTGGGTTTCCACGGCTGTCCAGTATCTGCCGTGCGTGTATGTTTGCAATGTAGCTCATGTTATAATTATTAATTGTTTTGAATATTGCCGGTTAAGTTTCTAAATACGTCCTCGAGGCTTTTGCTTTCAGTTTGCAATGAAAGTATATTTAAATTGTTTTGTAAACTGAGCGTAAGCAGGTGCTTTTTTACGTTTTCCGGGTTTAAAGTCTGCAGTTTATAAAGAAAATATTTTTCTTCCTCTGCCTTTTGCACACCGTCGATCGCAGCAAGAAGTTTGATTTCAACACGTTCACCAAATTGCACAATAACCGTATGGTGTGTGTTACCTGTAACCCTAAGGTTCGATAACGTATCATCAGCCACAATGTTTCCTTTGTTGATTATGATCACCCTGTCACAAATACTTTCTACTTCCTGCAAAATGTGGGAGGAAAAGAGAACTGTTTTATTTCCTCCAAGTGCTTTTATTACCTGCCGTATTTCTACAATCTGGTTGGGGTCCAATCCACTGGTAGGTTCATCAAGGATAAGCACTTCAGGATCGTGGATCAATGCTGCCGCCAGTCCTACTCTTTGCTTGTACCCTCTACTGAGCTGCCCGGTCTTTTTATTGCTTTCAACCCGCAGCCCCGTTAAATCGATAACATCCTCAATTCTTTTTTTTACACGGTTAACACCATGAAGGCTTGCAATGAAACCGAGATATTCCCGCACATACATATCATAATACAGCGGATTACCTTCAGGCAGATAACCGATCTGGCTTTTTACTTCCAGCGAATGGGTACGTACATCCAGGCCATTGACTTTTGCACTGCCGGAGTCGGCAGGGAGGTAACCCGTAATAATTTTCATAGTGGTGGATTTGCCGGCGCCGTTTGGCCCAAGAAACCCAACTATTTCATTATTTGCCGCGCTGAATGAAATACTGTCAATTGCTTTCTGGATACCATAGGTTTTAGTAAGATTAGAAATTGTAATTGACATGCGGTAAAAGTAAAACGAATGTATTAAGATTAAGGAGATAAAAATTACTTAGTATGGATTTTTTTTAATCCACGCGAACTGAACGATTTAACCTCAACGGTCTTTTTTTCCGGGTGGGCGGTTCCTGTTTTGATTGGGCCGGTTATTGTTTGGTTTGTTTTGCTGAGGATTTTGTTTTTGTGGCTGGTTATTTTGCTGCTGACTGCGCTGCTGCGGGTTTTGCTGCTGCTGGTTATTTTGTGGCTGATTGCGCTGTTGCTGGTTGTTTCTGTTTCGGTTATTATCCCGTCGGTTGCGGGTATTTTTTTCAAGTGATTTTAAAGTGATGTGACCCACAACGTCAACAAATTCGGGCTCAACCTCTTTGGGTTTCCCGCTGATGATCTCGACGGTCTCAAGTGCTTCAGGCTTAATTCCCTGCTTGTTTTGTTCCTGGATCTTTTTCACACTTTCAATGGACAATGGATAATGTTTGCTGCTCTCGGGAAGAGAATACCACATCAGGTTGCGGAAAATATCTTTTTTTATTAAAAACGCCCTGCCCTTGGCCACTTCAATTACTTCAGCATCATCAGGAAAATGCTGTAATGCATCCAGGTAAGTATCCAGTTCATAATTGAGGCAACATTTCAACCTTCCACACTGCCCGGAGAGTTTCGTTTGATTGATGCTCAAATTCTGGTACCGCGCCGCATTGGTATTCACACTCTTAAAATCGGTAAGCCATGTACTACAGCACAATTCCCTCCCGCAACTACCAATTCCGCCAACCTTTCCGGCTTCCTGGCGGGCGCCTATTTGCTTCATTTCAACTTTCACCCTAAACTCCGAGGCATAAATTTTTATGAGTTCCCGAAAATCAACCCGGTCATCGGCAATATAAAAAAAGGTGGCTTTCCGGCTATCAGCCTGTATTTCCACCTCGGCCATCTTAAGGTCTACTTTTAATTGCCTCGCGATGGCGCGGCTTCTGATCAATACTTCATGTTCACGTGCCTTGGTTTCTTTCCATTTAATAATGTCACTATCAGTTGCTCTTCTCAATACCTTCTTGAAATCCTGGCTATCTTCTTTTAAGCTATGTTTTTTTAGCTGAAGGCGCACCAGTTCGCCTGTTATACTTACAGTGCCTACATCAAATCCACTCACTCCTTCCACCGAAATAATATCACCTTTGTCAAAGATCTGGAGGGAGTTATTTCGATAAAAATCTTTGCGGCTCCCCTGGTTAAAAGAAACCTCCATTATCCTGCAATTGCTTTCCGGGTCAGAAAAGGGCAGGTTTGCCAGCCAGTCATGGACATTCATCCGGTTACATCCACCAGTGCTGCATCCGCCATTACTTTTGCATCCTCCGGGTTTTCCTGTACTACAACTCGTGCAACTCATATCATGATTTCAAAAATGATCAATAAATAAATACTAAAAGTGAGAATACTGAGCAGATTAAGCTTTACAGTTATATAACCATTATATCCTGCAGAGAATTTTACGATTGGCTAAGAGAAATAACTCTTATCATTTTTTGTAAAATTATAGAAAGCCTGCAGGCAGGCGGATAATAAAAGAAATGCGTAAGGCTGAAAAGCTGTTATAATAAATTATATCGGTTTCTGCAAAAATTCACTTTCCTCAGTTTATCAAAATTAATGAATTATCCTTAATAATATAATAGAGCCTTATTGACAGGGCATGAAACAACATTTTTGCATTAGCATTGCGTTCTATATAGAAAATTGATTTGGTAAGTTCATTGATAATAGCTTCCTGGCCTTCTATACTGCATAATTTATTTAGCCTTAAACTGAAATCCCGCTCATTCCCGGGAATGAGAAAGTCGCTGGCGGCGGCGGCCTGGTCATCAAGGAAGCGAACGCGTTGCGCCTGCCCCAATATGTGAATAAAATACCGTATAAATTGTTTTTGCTTTTCACGGCCGAACTGGCTTATTTCTTCGATCCATTTTATTTGCGCGGCAGTATGGTTTTTAAGGATTACGTTTAGCCATTCTCTTAATATCCCTTGCCAGTCCTGCTCCTCATGCTGAAGCAATTGCAGTGCTTCGCGGTAGTTTCCTTCACTCAGCGCAGCAATACTGGTGGCATTTTCAGGGGTAGCCCGGGAAGTGCTTACCAATTCTCTTTCTATCTCGGCATTAAATAGCAACGGGATTTTAACCAATTGGGTCCTTGATAGAATGGTAGGTAAAATCGCATGTTCGTCCTCGGCCACAAAAATAAAAAGTGTATCGGGCGGCGGTTCTTCAATGAGCTTTAAAAGTTTATTTCCCTCCTTGCCCAAAAACTCCGGCATCCACATGATCATTATTTTATAGCGGCTTTCAAACGATTTAAGGCTTAACTTATGGTTTATCTGGTTGCACTCTTCCGCTGTTATATTCCCCTGCTTGTTCTCAGCACCTAAAAACTGAAGCCAATCATATACATTTCCATACGGATGGGCAGCAATGAATTCCCGCCATTCGTTGATATAATCATCGCTTACCGGTGGAGTCCCTGATTTTTTGGGAATTACGGGAAATGAAAAATGTATGTCGGGATGAATAAATCGTTGTGCTTTTATACAAGACGGGCATTTTCCACAGGAATCAAACCGGTCCTCCGTGATTGCGGGTAAAGTTTCCTCATCAAACAAGGAGTTACCATTGTGCTGCGCTGCTTTTGCTGAAGAGCACACGATATACTGAGAAAAAGCAAGAGCCAGCGAAAGAGACCCGCAGCCTTCTTTTCCAAGGAATAATAAAGCGTGGCTTAACCTGTTGTGCAAAACCAGTTCAACCAAATGTTTTTTTATCGCGGCCTGGCCTATTACATTTTCAAACTGCATGATACGTTTATTAATATGCCGTAATCAGGTAATGCCTTGCCCTGAAACGCACAGGTACGAAAGGATAATCCTGCACCGGGAGGCCCTTATATTTTCGATGCCGGTTACTTGAGGTATTTTACAATGTCGTCACTTAAAGGGCCAACATTGCTGTCAAATTTTGTTATGAGATTGCCGTTTTCATCCAGTAGAAATTTAGTAAAATTCCATTTGATGTCCGCATCCATAACTCCATTTTCTGCTTTTTCGGTAAGCCATTTAAAGATAGGGGCTATGTCACTGCCTTTTACTGAAACTTTTGCCGCCATAGGAAAAGTTACCCCATAATTTTTGGTGCAAAATGCCTTAATAGAATCACTGGTGCTAAATTCATGGTTAAAATTATTTGCCGGAAAACCAACGATCACGAGTTTCTCTTTATATTTCTGGTATAATTTTTCCAGGTACTCATATTGAGGTGTAAACGTGCAATGTGATACCGTATTTACAATCAGTATCTTTTTGCCTTTAAACTGCGAAAAATCTATAGTGCCGCCACTGAGTCCGTCAACCTTAAAATCGTAAATGGATTTTGATTTTAGAAATGGGCACGAAGAAGTTGGCAATATGAACGATAAGAGGAGCAGCGAAGCGCCCGCAACAAATAAAGCTTTCATCTTTTTTTTTGCAAAGATACATATTCATACAATGAACGGGGAAAATGCTGCCCCGCATATTCCAAATAATTCCTTCTATCGCAAGCACAGACTTGCATTGGAAACTCTCATCATAGATCGCCCCGGAAAATTCTTATGCTATGATCAGTTCAAATATTTGAGGAGATCCTCGTAAGCTTTCATGCCTTTTGAGTCGGGGCTGTTGTCGGGTATTAAACGGGCCTTGTTATTAAAAACAGTAAGAAATTTTCCGTTTTCATCAAATAAAAATTTAGTAAAGTTCCACTCTACCGGGTGAGCAAAACCTTGTTTTTCAGCTTCAGCAACCATATATTTATAAATCGGGGCTATATCATTGCCTGCAACTGATACTTTTTCTGCCATTGGGAAAGTAACTCCGTAGTTTTTTTTGCAAAACTCTGCAATATCCCCGTTTGTACCGGGTTCCTGGGCACCAAAATTATTGGCAGGGAAACCAACGATAACCAATTTGTTTTTATATTTTTCATATAATTTTTCCAGGTCATCATATTGAGGCGTATTGCCACATTTTGAGGCAGTATTTACAACCAGTATTTTTTTTCCTTTGAATTGTGAAAAGTCAATAGTACCGCCGGTAAGACCGTTAACCTTGAAGTCATAAATTGATGGTGATTTCAGGAAAATTTTTGATGAAGCTGGTGTTACAAATGACAGAATCATTAATGAAGCGCATGCAACAAATAAATTTTTCATGTTCTTTTTTATGTAAAGATACTAATTCGTAAAATGATTAGGCCGGATTGCGCAATACAAAGTTTTGCAAATAATCATCTTTCATAACAGCCAATATCAGGATTGGCATCTCTTAACTTATCATCAAGATCTAAAGGAAACAACGTTGGAACGCCGGAATTAACTGCTGGCGCTGAAGGGTTATTGTTAAAGTGAAAATCATAATAATTTTTTGACACATTAATGGTATCAAAAACCGGGTCCGTATTTTGAAGCGGGGCAATAAAATCTGCATTGGAAGGAACATCCTTTGCTTTATACAATACGTGGTCAAATGTTACCGGTGGATTGGTTCCTTGTATATTTACTATTATTTCATTTTCAACATCCCCACCGTCTCCCCAAAAAATACAGTTTTGAAAGAAGGCCTGTAACGGCGCCACCAGGGTAGTGTTTCCCTGCATTGCAAAGTTGGCAACCTGTAGCACCGGATTTTTATGCGTGATGAAAAAACTATTGTAGGAAGCCACCGTGCAATTTATGAAGCGATAATCACCCCCGAGGCCAAGCAACACATTGCTTCCACAATTACTGATGAGACAATTATCTGCATAAATGTTTGTATTAATGCCAAGGATCCCGGCATCGTATATATTATCAATAAGGCATTGGGAGATCATCAGCTTTGGATTTGCATTCAAAGAAAGATCCTGTGCTATTATACCCTGGTATGCATTTTTAACCTGCACGTGTTTCATAAAATTATCCTTACTGCTGCTCCTGAAATAAATGCCCGGCCAGCCTGCGGGAAGATCGCGGTAATCGGGATCGAGCCTGTCGCTGTTAAAAACGATGCTGTCTTGTTTGGTCCCATTTGCTACCAGGGTGCCATCTACCAGGAGAGGAGCGTCTGCATGTAAAAATATGCGGGCACCCGCTTCTATTGTCAGCGTTGCATTTGAATCAACTAAAAGGCCTCCGAGGATTACATAAGGTAAGGTCTTGGTGAATGAGAAATTTCCTGTTATTTGAATCCTGTTAAGAAAAATGGCATTTTGGCCATAAGCTTGTAGCTGCACAAATTTTTGATTCCCATTATAACTTATCAATATGCTGTCCTGTATAATAAAAGGAAGATCATCTGCGGTTGGATCCACATTCACCTGCACAAAAACATAGATGCTATCATTGGGATTTATTTCTACATTGTCTACTTCTGATGCGGGGGTGCCATCAACGTTCATTGTAAATGCCGATGAGGTTCCCCCAGACAGTTTTACCTGCGATAAACGAAGCTTTTGATTGTTACCATTGAAAATTTTAAAGCTTTGGGTAACAGAGCCCACTGAAGTAAAAACAGTGTCATATGATAAAGTATCAGCGCTTGTATACAAATTTGCCTGCGCACTGGTAATAAATGATTCTTTTTTGCAGGAAAAAATAATTATTGACAGCAGCAGGAGACCCAATAAAAATTTCAGAGAAGTCATTTATCAAAAATATGTTTTATTGTTTAATGGGCGAACCATTATGCCGAACGTGGATACCCGGTGGCCTGCGCCTGGTTACTTCGTTGCAATTGCCAGTGCCGCAATGCTCAATTGAACAGCCTCTATTTTTAGAATTTCTGCGCCACAAGCTTCAAGGGTTGCCCCGGTTGTTATAACATCGTCTACCAGTAAAATATGTTTGCCACGCAAACCCGGTTCATCTAATACGGCAAAACTTTTTTCAACATTTTCCCATCGCCGGATGCGGCTTTTTTTTGTTTGTGTTTCTGTGTGAACAATGCGGATAACATTTTTGGTTATTAAAGGGATGCCGGTAATTTCATTGATGCCTTCGCAAAGCACGGCTGCCTGGTTGTAACCCCTTTTAAATTCCTTCTTTGAAAATAACGGCAATGGCACGAGCGCATCGATCCCGGCAAAGCGGTCATTGTTCAGCAAGCTTCTGCCCACTAAGTTCCCGAGGTATAAACCTACTTTCCGATTGCCCCTGTATTTAAATTCATGAATAAGGTTTTGAATGATGGAATCTTTTGAAAAATAAAACTCACTCATGGCTGCATTAACCGGTATTCTTCCCCAAAAACTTTTTTCAACAGGATTACCTGCGTGCATGGCAAAACCGGTGTGCGGTAGATTATTAATGCAATCCAGGCATAAAAATTTTCCCGCTTCTATGATATCGCTGCCACATCCAAGGCAGTTATGCGGATAAAAAAAATGAAGCAATGGCGATACTATGTGAGTAGATAGTTTCAAGTCAATTCATAATTTTAAATGAAGGCGGCGGTAAAGTAAGGAATATGCAATTAGAAACCCCGATATGAAATCGAAAAGAAAAGGACAGGGACGCATTATACCTGGCGGGAGGGTATCAATTGGTGCAGTAAATTTCCTACGCTTTGTTGTTACTGCGGTATTAAAATAAATACTGATACAACTCTTCTACTTTACCCAGTGGTACTACTTCAATGCCTTGCCGGCCGGGGTCCTGGTTAGATTTATTTTTGGAGACATCTTTTGCACCGGCAAGCCGGTAAGAAAGGTTGTACTTACTTACAATGATTTTTTCAAAGCCGAGTTTTTGAGCCTCGGCAATACGTTGCTCAATCCGGTTAACAGCTCTTATTTCGCCACTGAGACCTACTTCTCCTGCAAAACAAATATGTAAAGGCAAGGCAATGTCCTCATAGGAGGAAAGTAATGCGCTGAGCACTGCCAGGTCGATGGAAGGGTCTTCTACTTTAATCCCCCCTGCTATATTTATGAAAACGTCCTTTACCCCAAAATGAAAACCGCCGCGTTTTTCCAGAACTGC
The DNA here is from genome assembly GCA_039934515.1 of Ginsengibacter sp. GTDB lineage: Bacteria > Bacteroidota > Bacteroidia > Chitinophagales > Chitinophagaceae > Ginsengibacter. Next base: position 5,932 of record JBDTLZ010000184.1, on the reverse strand, counting down.
CAGTAGCAGTTGGAGCCTTCGCAGGTCAAAGCCCGTATTGGTCCTTTGCGGGGTTCCATATACACTTTGAGTTACCAATGCCTGAACTTCGATGAGAAGCGGCCGCACACCCTCTATGGTTGCTGCTATCGCCACACCGCTCAGTTGTTCTTCTTTCTGAGTTATTAATAGCTCTGAAGGATTGCTTACCTGTCGCATCCCTTCTGAGGTCATTTCATAAATCCCCAATTCTGACGACGAGCCAAAACGATTTTTGAGGGTACGCAAGATCCTGTAAGCATAATTGCGGTCACCTTCAAATTGCAGCACGGTGTCTACCATGTGTTCTAAAATCTTTGGACCTGCAATACTGCCGTCTTTAGTAATGTGGCCAATTAGAAATACAGGAGTGTTGGTTTCTTTCGCAAAGCGCTGAAATTCGGCTGCGCTTTCTCTTATTTGTGACACACTTCCTGGCGCAGATTCAACATAAGGAGATTGTAATGTTTGAATTGAATCGACTATTACCAGCTGGGGCTTTAGTTTTTTTATTTCCTGGAAAATAGTTTGGGTATTGGTTTCGGTTAGCAGAAAAAATTTATCATTTTGAATTTTAATTCTGTCTGCCCTCATTTTAATTTGTTGCTCGCTTTCCTCTCCGCTTATGTAGAGGGTAAGGGTGTTTTGCATTTGCAATGCTGCCTGGAGGAACAAAGTTGATTTGCCAATACCCGGTTCACCTGCAATCAACACAATACTGCCGGTAACAATGCCACCACCCAGCACTCGATTCAATTCTGCATCTGGGGTGAGGATCCGCTTTTCTTCTCCGCTGGTAACATCCTGAAGGGATATGGTTCTAAGCCCATTGCCCAGTCCCGAAAAATCTTTCCATTCACTTTGTTTTTTATCGGCCCCCCTTACAATAACTTCTTCGACGAAGGTGTTCCATTTTTCACAGGATGGACATTTCCCTAACCATTTGGCACTTTCATGTCCGCAGTTACTACAAAAAAAAGCTGTCTTTGTTTTACTCATCATATAATTATACTCAATGAAATTAAGCAATCATTGTGAGAGGAAGTACCATGAAGGGATGTGTTAATTATTCAAACTACTATTACATTAAGTTTACTATGGTGTTGCGGTGGCAACTACATTTTGAGAAAGAAAAAAATCATTCATAAAGAGTTTCGGTAACACAATTCATCAGGACCGGATCATTATAGCATGCATTAAAATTATGTCAGGTTAGTATCAGGAAAAGTAAAAGGGCTGGTATTACTACCGGCCCCTTGTACTTACTAACCCATTAAATTCTATTGCTAAATTACAAATTGCATCCACATAAACAAATTAATTTTACATGATGTTAATAAATTATCCAAAGGACCACCAATTTCTTTATCGTTCGAAATGACAGTTAAATATATTGATAATCAATGCTTTAAGAACATATTAGATTTTAGATAATAAATAAATAAAAATATTTTATTGAAAAATATTTGGTTTATAATATAAACTACTTTATAATTGTGACAAATTTACGAAAATGTACAAATTCTCAGTTTTACTCTTTGTTCTAATAAGTACGACCGGAAGGTCCCAGGTGAGAATATCAGGCAAAATAGTAGATAATCATAATAAGATTTTGCGTGGAATTAGTATCAGCATCCAAAATTCATATGATGGAACTACATCTGATTCTTTGGGAACCTATTCCTTCACAACCGCTGAAAAAGGCGTGCATCTTCTCCAGGCCAGTTCATCGGGATACAAATCTTTTGAGCAAAATATAAATATTGGTGAGGCGCCATTAAATGTTAATATATCGCTTAAAGAGGAGATAACCGAGCTAAAAGCCGTGGTAATAAGTGCAGGTACTTTTGAAGCAAGTGACCAGAAGAGAGCAAGCGCATTGAACCCGATTGACATAGTAACTACTGCCAGCGCAAATGGCGATATCACCAATGCCATCAAAACATTACCGGGCACTCAACAGGTTGGAGAAAGTGAAGGATTGTTTGTGAGAGGTGGTACCGCAGCCGAAACCAGGATATATATTGACGGAACCCTGGTAAACAAATTTTTTTACAGCAGCGAACCGGATCTTGCTACCAGGGGGAGGTTCAACCCATTTTTATTTAAAGGCACTATTTTCAGTTCGGGTGGTTACTCAGCATTGTACGGGCAAGCACTGTCGTCTGTGCTTTTATTAGAATCTATAGATTTACCGGAAAAAACTTCCGCCAATTTTGGCATTTCCTATCTCGCTTTGAATGCCGGTATTCAAAAACTTTCAAAAAATAAGAAATCTTCATGGGGTGTTACCTATTCTTATACCAACCTCGCCCTGGTGTATAATCTTATCAAGCAAAAGTTTGATTATTTCAGGGTACCGGTATTGCACGAAGGAGATGCGAATTTTAGAATTAAGACATCTGCAACAGGCATGTTAAAATATTTTGGTTCATTCAGCACTACCAACATTGGTTTCAGGAACCAGGATGTGGATTCATTAAATATGAAAAATGCATTTGGGCTTAAAAATCTTTACATGTACCACAATTTGTCGTGGAAAGAAAAAATAGGGCATGGGTGGAAATTGAGTGCCGGTGCTTCTTACAGCACAAATCGCGATGACATCAGTAACGAATACCAGGATGCTGATGATAGAAAACAGGCAATTACCAATGACCCATTATATGCCAATAAGAATTTCACGCTTGTGAATAAGGGACAATATGCCAATGCGAAGGTGGTTTTTGAAAAAAGATTGTTTAACCTCAGTGCTGCAAGGTTTGGAACTGAGTACAATTATAGTAATGAGAAAACAACCTATACCCAATATGATGGTACCTTATATCCCGGTACCGTAAAAGAAAATATAGTTGCTGCATTTGCAGAAACAGATGTATACCTCACCAATGATATTGCCGCCAAGATCGGGGGACGTGCTGAACATTCTGAAATGCTTGATAAATGGAATATCGCTCCCAGGATTTCAGTGGCTTACAAATTTCCTGATAACAGCCAGTTTTCACTCGCCTATGGAATATTTTACCAGGATCCTGAAAGGAAATACCTGCCCGCAATAAATGCGCTTCATTTTGCCAGCGCTATGCATTACATCGCCCAATACCAGGTTATTTCAAAAGACCATACGTTTCGCACCGAACTATTTTATAAAAAATACAATGACCTTATTAAAACCGGGTTGGGAAACTATAGCACATTCACAGCAATTAATAATAAGGGTTTTGGGGATGCAAAGGGAATTGAGTTTTTCTGGAGAGATAAAAAGACCATAAAGAATGTCGATTACTGGATATCTTATTCATACCTCGATACCAAACGAGATTTTCTTAATTATCCCTTTGCATTAGCGCCTTCATTTGCCACAAAACATACCGCTTCTCTTGTGGTGAAGAAATTCGTGACCAGGTTAAAAACGCAATTTAATGGCTCATATACTTTTGCTACAGGCCGGCCATATTATAACATCAACTATGACAACAATACAAACGCTTATAAAATTTTTGACCAGGGCCACACTAAAAGTTTTAATGACCTGAGCTTAAGTGTAAACTATCTGCCATCGATCGGAAATGCCAAAGCCAGGAGCTTCACCGTCTTTGTGCTATCACTTTCCAATGTTTTAGGCTTTAATAAGGTATATACTTATAATTATTCTGCCAATGGAAAGAACAAAGTAGCTGTAACACCTCCTTCAAAGCGATTTTTGTACCTGGGTTGTTTCATAAGCCTTGGAATAGACCGCACACAGGATGAGATCAACAATCATTTATAAATGTTCATGAACGGCTTCTACAATGAAAATAAATATCATAAAAAAAATAATAACTTAAACAAAAACTAAAAACAATTAACATGAAAAGACTCGTTTTATTTGCCGTTGCCATTTGCTGTGCAAGTGTGGCTTTTACGCAAAGTGATAAATATGTAAACGCAATGAAGACAAATATTACCCTTCTTGATTCAATGATGTCAAAAGGGAATGGCGAAGATGTGGCTAACAGTTTCGAGCGCATCGGCGATGCTGAAAAAACCCAATGGCTTCCCTACTACTATGCTGCGCTGGGTACGGTATCACAGGCTTATATAGAAAAAGACAATTCAAAAAAAGATGCTTTAGCGGAGAAGGCACAACAATTAATAGATAAGGCAGAAGCGATCCTGGGCAAGGAAAGTTCTGAGACGGATGTTATCAAAAGCATGATCGCAACAGCACACATGATGGTAGATCCGCAAAGCAGGTATATGACCTATGGCCCTGCATCTGCGAACCTCATAGAAAAATCAAAATCACTTGATTCTACCAACCCCCGCCCGGTTTTACTGCAGGCACAAGGTAAATTTTTTACTCCCGAAGCTTTTGGAGGTGGTAAAGCAGCCGCAAAAGAATATTTTGACAAAGCCAATGCATTGAACGAAAAATTCAAACCGGAAACTGAATTGTCACCTAACTGGGGGAAAAATAGCCTGCAATACTTTTTATCTCAATACAAATAATCTTTTTTATGCGCCCCAAAGAAGTTAATATGACCGAAGCTGAAAGTTTACTGTTAATTACTTCAATGATTAACAAAGCTAAAAACCGGTTCAGTGAATCAGGAACAATTTATATCCTATGGGGCTGGCTGATCTTAATTTGCTGTGTTGTCCAGTTTGTTGCGCTTTATTATTTTAATAACCAGGATGCATATAGTATCTGGTATGTCACCTGGCTGGCGCCCATTTACCAGCTATTTTCCCTGCGAAAGAGCAGGAAAAGCAGGCCAACGAAAACCTACACTGATGAGATCATAGGATTTGTATGGGTGGTATTTATTATTTGCCTGGCATTACTTGTTTTTATATTGATGCATTTAAAAGCCTACCTGGGTATTAGCCCGGCGGTGCTTATTATGTACGGGATGCCCACCGTGCTTACCGGTGTTATTTTGAAGTTCAGGCCGTTACTGATCGGGGGTGTTTGCTGCTGGCTTCTTGCGGTATTATCTACAATGGTAATATATGAATTTCAGTTGTTAATGATCGCTTTCGCAGTCGCTGTGGCATGGATTGTACCTGGTTATCTTTTACAACAAAAATTCAAAAGAGAATTGATATTGAAATAAAATAATTAAAAACAGGTTTTATTTTCATAATAATCCAATGATTGAACGAGCTTAACACCGCGTTTGATTTTTACCTGCCCCCGTAAATACGGGCAACATTATTTTCTACCTATAAATGGTATACTATGAACCCCGAAGAAGTAAATATGACTGAAAAAGAAAGTATGCAATTGATCAGCTCAATGATCAATAAAGCCAAGAACCGTTTTAATGAAACTGGTTTCTTATACCTTCTTTGGGGATGGGTGGTCCTGGTATGCTGTGTAACTCAATTTGTGGCAGCATATTTTTTTAATAGCGAGCACTCCTACTACATCTGGTTTGTAACATGGCTTGTACTGGTATACCAAATATTTTTCCTGCGCAAAAAAAGAAAGGCTCAAAAGGTAAGAACCTACACAGATGAAATCAACAAATTTGTATGGCTAACATTTTTTATTTGTGAAGTGCTTCTTGTTTTTATCCTGGTACGGTTTAAGCAATACGACGTTATTAACCCCGCGGTGCTCGTTTTGTACGGAATGCCTATTTTTCTATCCGGTATCATTTTGAAATTCAAGCCCCTGGTGGCAGGTGGCATATTTTGCTGGCTTTTTGCCTTATTATCACCGTTTATTGATATTGAATTTCAATTACTTCTTATAGCGCTTTCGATCATTTCAGGATGGATCATACCTGGCTATCTGCTGAAGCAAAAATTTAAAAAAGAAAATTGATATGGAGGAAAAACAACGATCAGGCGCAGAAAGCCTTCGGCTTATTACCCGGATGATAAACCAGGCTAAAAATTATTATTATGAAAGCGGCCTTAG
>JBDTLZ010000183.1:0-8277 GCA_039934515.1 Ginsengibacter sp. | reverse complement strand
GCGCGAAAATGTGCGGTAGTCTATAGCATGCAATTACCTGCAGATAGTTGGAGTACTAAATTTGCAGGTAATAGCTAAAAGTTTAGATCAGCCGGCAGGATTAATTTCTGTTGTCGGACTGGCAGGTAGCTCTTCTTTGGAACCACCTTTAAAAAAATCTTCAAAATGTTGCTCGGCGCCGGGGAAATGTTCTTTGAACATGTCGGTTGCCTTGTTCTTCAGATCGCTGAAGTAATCTTTTGCCGTGCCGGCGGCGCCTTCGGCTTCATCCTTTAGTTTATGAAATTTATCTTTTAAAGAATCAGCCATCTTTTGTTTTTCTTCGTCAGTCATTTTAGTATACTTGTAGGCACCAAAGGCGGCTGCAGCCCCTAACAGGATCGTTGCAAGGTGTTTATTATTTACGCTCATAAATTTTATTTTAATTGATTGTTTAAATAATTCGAATATATCAATAAATCTGCCAATAAAACTGGGGGCATTATTGCCTTGGTGGGCTGCACCATTCGCGAAATAAATTATTCGCGTAGATGAATAGCCCATTATATTTCCGGCCTGTTGTTTTATCCTGACCGCTTACATAAGTTTGCACTATGAAAATATGCTTACCTTTTATGGTGTGTATTATTTGCAGCAACCTGTATGCGCAGAAAGCAGAACAGTATTACGATTACCAATGGAAACCTTGTTCACCAGCGCAGGCAAGATTTTTATCATTGACAAATAATACGGATAGTGGCTGGTTGCGCCAAGATTATTTCTTAGCTACCCGCAAACTGCAGATGAAGGGTTTATATGAGGACAGTGCCACGCATATTGCTAACGGGCAGTTTTACTTTTATTATCCGAATGGAGTACCAGAAAGCATTGGCAGGAACGTGCACAATAAAAGGGAAGGCTTGTGGCTTAAGTTCTACCACACTGGCATTATGGAGGATTCTACCGTTTATGAAAACGGATCCCCTGCGGGTACTTCGATCGGCTGGCATCAAAATGGCTACCAGTCAGATTCTATAGTGTATAATAAAGATGGCTCATCCGTGGAAGTTAACTGGTTTGATACCGGCATGCCCGCAAGTTCCGGCCGCAAAAAGTACGGTAAGAATTATGGTCCCTGGAATTATTTTAATAAGGACGGCAAACTTTCAGCACTGGAAGTATATGATGAAGGCAACTTGATAAGCAGGCACTATTATAATGAGGAGGGCGTTCAGGAATCAGATACAACCAGTAAAAACAGGGAAGCGATGTTTACGGGCGGGCAGGAAGGATGGAAAAAGTTCATAATGAAACACATCTACTTCCCCGACCAATACAAGTTGGTGAATACTACTGCTATAACAGTAGTTGTTACGGCAATAATAGCAGAAGATGGCACAGTCACAGAGCCCTGGGTAGAAGTGCCCTTTAATAAAGCTTTTGATGATATCGCCGTGGCGATTTTTAAAAAATCACCGAAATGGATACCTGCTGTCCGGTATAACCGTACCGTGAAGCAGGGGGTGCGACAACCTATTACTTTTTCACAAGGGGAGTGATGGTAATTGACTTGTGCTTGAACTGCGGTTAGGTTGGTTTTGAAATATTTTTTCGGTTGTGGCGTATGTTGCCGGACAAACAAACCCGTAGTGTCCTGCCGGGGTCTTCACATGATAGATTATCGAACTGAATAGATTATGCGTAAGACCCCGGCATAGAGCGTACTTGAACTTTTAAGGATGTGAAAGCGGCAAATTGTGTTATGCGCCGGGGTCTCACGGCAGATCTTTTTAACCCGGGTGTTTGAGCTGTGAAGACCCCGTCGGGACATCATTTTCTCCAGCACGATGGCAAGTTCTTATGCGCCCGTCTAAGCGGCAATTGTGTTATGCGGCGGTGGTCTCACACGAGATCCTTTTTAAACCGGGTGTTTGAGCTGTGAAGACCCCGTCGGGACATCATTTCTGCAGCACGGTCTCGTCATTTTTCGAACGTCAACACATCTGCCTGCACCCCTCTTTCTTTAACAACCATCTTAACGGGTTTACCACTGGCATCTTTTTCAAAATCAAATATCAAATCGCGATCTTTTGAAAAAAAAGAAGTTGGAGACAGGGGATAAAGCGTAAACATGTTTCCGCTACCTTTCAACAGGAGCAATTTGTTGTCTCGTATAGCTGTCATCGTGCCGGACTGCTCACTCTTGTAGCTTCCTTCGAGCTGGTCTAATTGTTTCATAGGTACTTCAATTTCCTTCCTGGAATTTATATAATCCGGCTCATGGTGATTGAAGCTTAGAATGTGTGTCATCTTCCACACACCATTTTTGATCTGCCACAGTTGCGTGAAATTGGCAACACCGGTTTGAAATTCGGGCTTACCCTTTTCTGTCAAATAAAATTTATGCTCGCCCGAAATAATAGCGCCATATACCTCATTGCCATTTTGCATGGGATATACCTTCACTGTGCCGGCAACGGCTTCTCTTCTTAAATGAGAATTGGCATTGCCACAGATATTTTTATTGAGAGATTCAATAAGCGCCTTTGATCCCAGGGTAATGCCTCCTTTATCATGGTAGAACTCTACGTCATCAGTAACAAAATCCTGGAAATGCGCTGAGTCGCAGCTATTGTACGCATTCCAGAAAGCACTGTCAAGGTGTAAAATAGTAGCAGTTAATTTCAGCTGTTCTGTTTGAGCTCTTACGCAATTGGTGAGTCCAACCAAAAGAATAAAGCATACCAATGCCCGGACAAATAATTTTTTTCTCATGTCTTTTTGTTTATTTAGTTAATAATTTTTTTATTCCATCGCACATTGATCTTACCCGCTCATATGATTCATCTGAATTTTCATTTTTATCCAGCTTTATTTCAACGACACCAGGATTTTTTTTATATAAAAAGTTGTATGGTCATTAAATCCAGGCTTACCATCTATCCATGAATTTACAAAAGTCATATCACTTCTTTTTCCAATCCTGTGCTCCATATATTCATCAACTTCCCTGGTTTTACTCTCACTAAAATATGCCCGCATGGAATAATAATGATCGGACTCATCAACACCAAAGTTGGTATAGCCACTTTCATTACCATGTACGCAAGAAAGTGACCCAAACGTGCATAGAATGGCCAAAATAGATAAAGCCTGTAACTTTTCATTGTAATAATTTACCGGTGAAAAATAGAATTTCATTGAACGGCAAGCGGGTTCAATATTTTGTTAGGAGGTTGAAGTTGATGATAAAAAAGCCTGTGAAGTTGAAGTGCAAAAATAATAACTAAATCGAAAGTTTACTTTTGTTTACATAAGTGGTAACTGCGGTATGTAAACGGGAAGGTCAATGAAATGAAAGGCTTTAGCATATTCCGCAACGTCTTGAATGAAAATACAATGTTCGATGTTTTCGCCAAACCCTGTTAAACAATTTATGATAGCCCACATGATATGTTCAACTAATTTTTCACACACATCTTAAAGGATCCTTAACGTGGATCTTGAATAAAAAGACTAATCCCAATTGGTCTCCTGCAGACAGGGAACTCACTTGAAATAAAATAATTAATGAGGGAAACGCACGAACGGCCAACTAATTAATAAGGGTAATAAGGCCCTTGCTTGTTTGTTCAAGGCTATCAACGCCCACTAATTGTACCACCCACACATAGCTGCCTACAGGTTGTTTTTGGTTTTGGTACGACCCATCCCACCCCTTGTTTATATCGGTAGTTTCAAATATCTTTTGACCAAAGCGATTAAATATCGTCAGCCTGAAACGCTGAACCGTAAAAGGGTACTTCACGCGGAATATATCATTCAATCCATCACCGTTAGGCGTAAACGCATTCGGCAGCATCAGCCCGCATGCACCGGCAGTTATCTTCACTTCATCAAAAGTACTACCGCAAATGTTGGTGGCTTTCAAGCTATAAAGGCCGGGAGTTTTTATAGTAAATGCCGACTGCGTGCTGCCATCCTGCCACATATAATTTACCGGCACATTCATGCGTGGCTGTAAAAAAATTGACTGGCCGTCGCAGATGGCTGTATCACTACCCAATGTAAACTGTGGCTTATCTAAATAAGCAATGACTACGGTATCTTTTGCGACACACCCATTTAGATCCACAGCAACAAAATATTTTCCCGCGGCATTTACCGAAAAATCCGGGAGGGTTGAGCCATCCTGCCATTCATAGGTTGCATTACTAAACCGGGCATCCAGTAAATAGCTGTTCGCTGCGCAAAGCGTGGTGTCCTTGCCAAGATCTGCTACCGGATTATTTTTGTAATCAATAATGACCGTATCTCTACCGGTGCAGCCCTGCCGGGTTACAGCGAGGTAATACATACCGGCCTGATTTATATTATACTGGTTACCGGCGCTTCCATCATTCCACAAATACGAGGCATTCTGCAAATTAAAATTGTATGAATAGATAGTGCCTGCACAGAGTGTGGTATCCGTTCCTAAAGTAAATACCGGTAACGGTGAGATGTTTAATACCTGCAAAGTATCGTAAGAATTGCAACTATTGGGTGCAGTGGCTTTAACGAAATATAAGCCCTTCTGGCTCACGGTTGCCTGCTGGTTTCCCGTGCCGTTGCTCCATGTATAGCTACTAAAACCAGTGCCTGCATCGAGTACCAGCGACTGACCAAGGCAAAGACTGGTGTCATTTCCCAAGTATATGGATGGTGATGTGTACGCCTTTATCTTAACCGTATCAGTTACCATACAGCCCGGCCATTTTTCTGCAGTAGCAATATACAATGTATCTGTTTTTGGTAAAACTGTTACCGACTGGCCCGTGAGAGAACTAATATTATACTGTGTTAACCATTTATAATTTATGAAACCACCGGTGGCGGTTAAATGGATGGTGTCGCTATTACAGCGCAACGTATCATTGCCGATGCTAAAAGGGAAATTGGCTGCAGCAACAATTATTGTATCAGAAAATATATTGCCGCAATTATCTTTTGCTGTAATATAATATTTCCCCGGTTTGGCTATCGTTACAACCGAATCGATGCTGCCATCATTCCATTGGTAACTTTTAAACGCATTACCTGCGTGCAATATCATGGTATTTCCTTTACATAAAATAGTATCAATGCCTAGATCTATCGCTGCTTGTAGTTTCGTAACGATTAAATCCAGGGAATCCATCGCAGTTATATAACATTTGCCTGCCGGAAGAGCCACGTATAATTTACCTTCCCAGTTTTGGTTCCTGAAATGCACAAGCACTGAAGAGTCATTCTGTACTTCCATGCTATCTATCGCCACCGGCTCTATATTCCACTGTACAATACCACCGCAGGAAGGATTTTTGTAAGCCGTAAATACTACTGATAGCTGGCCGCCGCATATCAACGGGTTGCCATGGATCTTTATAGTGTCGCAATAATTGGCTTGTTTGCAAGGATCGGTTGTTAAAACTTTTATAGTATCGGTTTGAATAAGGTTGTAATGGACAGCATTTATTTTCTCATTTATATTGGCATCGAGATAAATATATCCCGGGTCTTCGATTATGTGTAAAGGCAAAAATTTCAGGAAAAATGTATCCTTGCCCAGGCAAAGCGAAGACGTATCACTATTGTGCATTTTTCTGAAGTCAATAAAGCTGTTGTTGCCACCCGCAAAATAAGATTGGGCAAAAACATAACCATTATCGTTTGTATAGCCGCAACCCCTGTTTCCGGGTAATCCTATATTATTGTATTCGGCTTTTCGCTGGTTCAAAAATTGTTTATTTTCAAAAGCGCCAAAATATACATTCGATGAATAATCAGACTTATATTCAACAAGTGAAAGAAGGCCTTTTCCTTCCTTGTTTATTTCCAGGATATCACTGTTATAATTTGTATGCAAATCGGAACTGATAGTATATGCGTTTACTAAGTTTAATGCTTCATCAAATTCTATTACTCCAAAGTGATCAATCTCAGAAGTTGCATTTATGTAGTCCGAAAAAAGCTGTCCATTTATCACAAAATGACCATTAGCCAGCCGGGTACATTTATTGGAATAATACGTGAAAGTTTTGTTGAACTGCTCACTTTCGTCAGCATAAGAAGGTCTGAAGAACCGCTTTGACAAGATGTTGCCTGTGTTATAATCGAGGGTAAGGAAATTGACGGCTGCCGGTATTAATGGATTGCCTGTTCCATGGCTCAGGCCCACTTCCAATATTTTACCATTTTGTACATATACTGCCATTCCTTCTGCACCAAAAAGATAGTCTCCATTGTTTCCATAATTGGCATCCCATACAGTATTTCCTGAGTTATCAAGCCTGATGATCGTTTCAGCTTTTTCAGAACCACCATAACTATCAGTCGTTCCACATAAAATAAGGTCGCCGTTTAAACCTTCAGCAGCACTCCGTATATCAATTGAAATGATGGGATAGGTGTTTACAAGGGTTGTATGTAAAGCGTTTTGCCAGATGACGTTTCCATTTTTGTCGAGGCGATATACAATGGTGCTGGAAGAAGTGGTACCCGTTGAAGAAGTGTCAATGGTGCCAACACAAATAATATCAGTATTGGGTAATTCAAAAGCGTTGTACATAAATAGCGTGGAGAACAGGCCCGGATCGGTATTGTCAAACTGTTTTATCCATACCACGTTCCCATCTGCGTCTATTCTTAAAAGCAGTCCAAAGCTTCGCCAGGTAAAATTTGCCATGGTCGTGTCATACATCAATGCGGGGATCAGGAACCCACCATCGGCAGTAGGAATTAGCCGCTCCACAAAAATCCAGCTTGCGTAAGTATTAAGGAGCCGGTTAAAAGAGGTGTCAACACACAAGTCACTTACCTGTGGTCTTTTGACAGGCCGCCTGTTTTGAATTCGTGCTGCAGGGGTTTTAGCTGTTTTGCTGTTAAGATATTTTTTTAGTGAGGCAGGGTCTGATATTTGCTTCACCGACAACTTATCTCCGGGAGGTAATGTGTTCAGTTTGAGTGGCGAATGTGGATTGAAAAGAGATTGTTTTGCCGCTTTCGCATTTATCTCACGGAATTGATTTTGCCAAACCGCTATGCCCTTATTTTGAGAGAATGACGTCAAATGCAGGTAAATTGCAAATAGGGCAAAGACGCAAGCGGTTTTCATAAAGAATAAATGTTATTCGTCCGGAGGACCTGATTTTCAGGATCTTTACCAGTGATACTTTGGATTATACTAGTCTTTTATAACTTAAAAGCCCGCATATTATTGTTTTGATAATGAGTTTTTTTACCAGCAACTGATCTAAACCAGGAGTTCCGAACCGTATTAACCCGAAAGTGTAAACAAAAAAATCGTGTGAACCCTTACAAAAATTTCATGATTTTCATCCTTGCGAAGCCGTCCTGGCCTGAAATTGATTCGAAAATCAGGGGTTTCAACCAGGACCTTCAGCAATATTTATTGTACTTCCCGGACATTGGGCATTTGCCCGGTTAATTTGAGTGGTTTAATGGGTTAATCAGGTCACAAAAAAACCGGGCTACAACCCGGTTTTGAAAAATAAATTGAGCAGGAAATATCAGTAGTTATTTCTTTTTAGTTGTGTCGGTAGGGTTCATAGCGGGTTGCTGCGGCATCATCTTCATTACATCCTGCATATCCATAAAGCTCCAGTGTTCCACTGCCTTTCCATTTTGAAATTTTGTTAGTTCAATTCCGCTAAATTTATAGGGGCCTTTGGGCATTCCCATAGTACCATCCCCGTTTCCACTGTAAGTAAGCCAATTATATACGTAATCACCATCGGCAACATCCCGTATCTTGTCAAATTTCATGTCGGCATAATTTGTATGGACAAACTTCACCATTGATTTAAGGCTATCCCTGCCTTTCATATCACCCCTATCGGTGTGGTCAACAAAGTCATCCGCTATAACACTGTCAATTCCACTTATATCACCTGTTTGAAAAGCTTTCATTACGACGTCTGATGCGGCGAGATTTTTTTGTTCCTGCTCTTTATTGCTGTCGTCTGAAGCAGTGACGGCCTTATTATCGCATGAAGTGCAAAGGCAGAGTAGTCCAGCAAATGCTGAAATAACAATTTTTTTCATAAAAATATTTTTGGTGAACACTAAGATAAAAACTCTTATTATATAATTAAAATATTTATATAGTAAAATCTGCAACAATTACATCATATTGCCGGTGTACTGCCGCCTGGTTAATGATATCTTTCTTTTTGCCCCGGATCTTCTAAAAATACCTGCAGAAAAAATTTTTGTTCAGTGGTGCTAAGGTGTAAAGTGGGCACCTGGTCAAGATAA
>JBDTLZ010000182.1:0-23635 GCA_039934515.1 Ginsengibacter sp. | reverse complement strand
TGTTCCCCGGTGCTACCGTTGTTTTGAAAGAAAATGCACATATAGGCCACGGAGCGGTTATTCATGGTGCTACCATTGGAAAAAATTGCCTGGTAGGAATGAATGCGGTAATAATGGATAATGTTGACCTGGGCGATAATTGTTTCGTTATGTGCCCGGAGAACAGCACCATTACCTTTATAAAACCATTCAGGCTGAATACCCGTTTTTCCTTTTTGCGGGAAACCGCCCTCAACGCCCCATTGATACATCTGTTTACTATCTGTTTGCTTATCACCATTAGATTGGTGCATCATATCGCGGCTCAAAGCGCTGTTCTTATGTGTTAACCCTGTTCCGGAAACATGGCATCCAAAAACGCTTCCGGGATTATCGAAAGAAGGCAACAGCTTCCATTCGTCTTCATTATTATAAATGGCTGAGTAATCCAGGATATTTCCGGAAATGCGTGGTGGTATGATACCTGAAATTTTCTTTTTTGATTGAATGGCAGCCAGGGCCAAATGATACACTGATGGAGCATCATTTAATAACAGTAAAGATGGTTCCTTCACCACGGCTACCTGTCGTTTATGCCGCGGATGTGTTAACTGAACCAATCGCATTGTTTCACTATCCATATAGAAAAATTGAACGCCGGTTTATTAAAAATATTTTATTGCGCCGTCCATCCGCCATCTATAGAAAAACCAGCACCAGTTACAAAATTTGATGCCGGGCTTGACAGGTATAAAGCGATCCCACCGATTTCGTGCAACTCGCCCCAGCGGCCCAGTGGTACCTTAGAAATAAACATTTTATATTTTTCGGGATCATTGCGGATTGGCAGATTTATGTTGGTTCCAAACGGTCCGGGCAATATGGCGTTCACAGTAATTCCATCTTTCGCGAGTTCGACAGCAAGTGTTCTTGTCAATTGCAAAACGGCGCCCTTGCTGGTTGCATATGGTGTGCGGTCTGCGATTCCAGCTACAGATAGCATAGAACCCATATTAATGATCCTTCCCCAACCTGCTCTTTTCATAACAGGGACGACTGCCCGACAAGCCAACCAGGAACCTGTTACGTTAACAGCCATTACTTTTGTAAAATCATCTGCTGATAAATCTTCGATCGGCCCCCTGATATTTATGCCAGCGGAATTAATAAGTATATCAATTTTCCCGAAGGCAGTGGTTGTTTCGTGGATCGTCCTATTTATGTTTTCCCCTGATGTTACGTCACAAACACTGCTTATACAGCCAACCTTGTAAGTTGATTTGATAACTTCAACAGCTTCGCCATTAGCATTTACATCCCTGCCGGCGATAGAAATATTTGCTCCTGCTTCTGCTAGGGCTTTTGCCATGGCAAGGCCAAGGCCCCTGTTACCGCCTGTAATCAATGCGGTTCTTCCATCCAATTTGAAAAGATCGAGTATGGAGTCTTCCATCTGGCTGTTGATAATCGTTTTATCGGTTGGTTTATCGATCCAGTAATCAATTAACTAAACTACTGTATTATCTTAAAATATTCCCGCACCTTCAACATAAATATCCGTTGATAATAATTCTACTTTGTTTGGACTGGTATGGCCTGTCAAATTTCTCCCTTTTCAATAGATCCGCATCCATGATTTGGTGACCGGGAAGAAGCAACCGCTATGTTTCAGTCCAGGTATATTTAGTTCAAGAGTAGTATTGAAATTTCACTGCCTTTTAAAAGAAATGATTAATAATTGGATGAAATATCTGTCTTCAGCCGTTTAAAACATATGTTAAGAGCTTGAAAAACGAAAAAAATAAAATAAAAACTGATAAAAATTTAATCACTGCTGTTCATTAATCTTCCAAACTACTTTTTCATCAACTGCTTCTTCTCTAAAATTGGTCATTTTGCCATCGCCTTTGCCCGTAAATCCGCCGTCGGGATGGCCGAGAATATTACAGGCGCTGTCATAAACTATATTGAATTTATCGCAACAGGGGGATACCATATAATAGACCGTCTTTTGTTTATACCGGTATCGCGTTATAGATTGCGGCGACCCTGAACCGGGATCGGAAGCCATAGCCTTTATTTTTTCACGGAGGCATTCGGGCATATCCTGTACACCGCTGGCTTTCTTATTGGCCGAGCAGGCAAGCAACAAAAAAATAAAAATGGGGATCGTCACTGGCTTCATCATCTTTTTCCTGTAACAATACAAAAATAATTCCTAAAAAAACTTTGCGACCTTTACCCCGATGGAAAGATCAAACTTTATTGACCTTATAAAGGTTTTTTGCAAAAGTGGTCATGGCGGGGCGGGTAGCAAACATTTTATGCGAAACAAGCTTACCGCTTACGGAGGCCCTGATGGTGGCGATGGGGGCAGGGGAGCACACATTATTCTCCGGGGAAATAAAAATCTATGGACTTTATTACACCTGAGGTATTTTAAAAATGTTTTGGCCGATGACGGTCAAAATGGAAGCAAGAATAATTGTACCGGCCGCGATGGGAAGGATGTTATAATTGAAGTTCCGTTGGGAACGATCGCAAAAAATGAAGAAACGGAGAAGATAGAGGCGGAGATCTTAGAAGATGGCCAGGAAATCATTTTAATGAAAGGAGGTCGGGGTGGGCTAGGCAATTCAAATTTTGCGACCCCGACCAACCAGGCTCCTGAGCATGCGCAGCCCGGTGAACCCGGACAGGAAGGATGGAAAATATTAGAATTAAAAGTGCTGGCTGATGTTGGCCTGGTAGGTTTTCCTAATGCCGGAAAATCGACATTGCTTTCGGTGATAACGGCAGCCACTCCAAAGATTGCTGATTATGCGTTTACCACGTTAACACCCCAGCTTGGAATGGTGGAATACCGGGATCACAAAAGCTTTTGCGTAGCCGATCTCCCCGGAATTATTGAAGGCGCTGCAGAAGGAAAGGGATTGGGGTTCCGGTTTCTACGACATATTGAACGCAATCCGGTATTGCTTTTTGTAATACCGGCGGATAGTAACGGCCATCGGGCCGAATTTGAAATCTTAAAAAATGAACTTAGAGAGTATAATCCTGAGTTGCTTGACAAAAAATTTGTGATTGCCATAAGTAAAAGTGATATGCTTGATGATGAATTAAAGGATGCTATCAAAAACGAGTTGCCTGTGGATATACCCAACATCTTTCTTTCATCAATAACCCAACAGGGACTTGTTGAGTTAAAGGATCTTTTATGGAAGACACTTAATTAATGTAATTTGATTTCATAATTATTCTTCCTAACTTTTAGCCCGTTGCCTTGTTTCCCCAGGATATTTTTCACCAGTAATTTTTATAAACAAATTTAGCCACGTTGCAATTGTTCATTTTATAGCCAATGACCCGCAAAATTTTATTTTTTATCAACCCGGTATCCGGAACAAGAAGTAAGATCCGCCTGGAAAAAAAAATTATAAAAAAATGCGTTGAAAAAAATATTGGTTATCAATTCCTGTTCACTGCTGAAGATGGAAACTATTTTTTTTTAAGAGAAAAAATAGGGAAAGAGGAGATAACTGATATTGTAATTTGTGGGGGAGATGGCAGCATCAGGCCGATCGCCGCGGCCCTGTTAAATGTGAAAGTAAATATCGGTATAATTCCCCTCGGATCTGGAAATGGACTCGCTCTCACGGCAAAAATTCCGCGAGCAGTTGACAAAGCCCTTGAAATAATCTTTAAAGGCAAAGCCGGCTATATTGACGCTTTCCTGATAAATAACGTAGTTAGTTGCATGCTTTGTGGCATTGGGCTTGATGCTCAGGTCGCGTATGATTTTTCATTGCAAAAAAGACGCGGGCTATCAACCTATCTACGGCAATCGTTTAAAAATTTTTTATCGGCAGCCCCTTATCCATTTGAATTAAAGGTAAAAAAAACACGTTTCCAGGTAGATGCTTTTTTTATCTGTATTGCCAACAGCAATCAATTTGGCAATAATTTCACCATAGCACCCGAAGCGAGCCTCTGCGACGGTCTCCTCGATATTATTGTAGTTAAGAAAATGAGCAAGCCTGGAATCCTCTGGTCGGTAATTAAACATATGAAGGCAGGGAAGATAAGGAACCATGAAGAAACAAAATTTCACTCCAAGGGGGTTCTGTACTTCCAAACTGATAAAATTAAAATCTCGAATCCCGGCCTTGCTCCCTTGCATATTGATGGGGATCACGCTCAAACATCAGCGGAATTCAATATTGAAATTTTGCCGGCAGCGTTCAGGCTCATACAGCCCTAGCGTTTTAAATACCTTTCCACCTGTGCAAAAGCTTCAACATTATTTTTTCTTTTTAAAGATGCAATCACTTCTTTCTTCTCGCTGGCAGTTAAATGAAAATTAATTGTCGCGCCACGATCTTCCTTTTCCGGGATATACATAAATGCCACGCGGTGAAAATTGCTATCTAAAGAATTTTGCGCATACGTAATTTCGTCATCCTGGAAATAATCCTGCAGCATGAACCAATTATTTTGCAGCATAGTGAAAGGCCTGGTTAAGATGCCGGTAATATCGCCATTTACCACACTGTTATCCCAGCCTCCCTTTTGCCTCGACCTCACCTGGATAATCAGTACGCCACGTGTATTTTCTTTTATCCAGTCTTTAAATGTGTGTAAAAACCGCAGGGAAGTTTCCTGTCCGTAATTATCACGCAGGCCGGCATCTACGACATCAATTACCGGACTTGACGGAAGCCATACATTCGGCAGGATATACGGATAAGTGGCATTCATCCTTAATGCAGTAAGAAACCGCAGGTTCATTGGATTTTCATCTTTAAACAACGTAGCAAAATCAACGGCATCGGGGCCGCTCATCTGTGAGGTACTGTCAGAAAAGGCAGCCTGCATCATAAAGCTAAGGGGCTGAGTACAAACCATAAGTTTCCTGAGGTCCCGGGTTATCACAGAATTCAAAATCATAAGTGGTATCTGTGCACTGCTCTCTTCATTTTTATAAAAGCCAATATTTTTATCAAGCAACCTATGTGTATTCTCATTTAATTTTTGTTCAAATGCATATCCCCGGTCTTTCACATAACGGTAGGGGCCAACCGAAAATTTTTGTGCAGGCGACAGGAGATCGCGGGCGATCATTGAAGAGAAAATCGGGTTAAGCAAGTCCTTTGAAATATCATTGACATACTTCCTGTTTTTCAGGTTGATGTCTGCACCATTCGACTTCAGCCTAGCCAGTTCCCGAAAATATGCGGCAGCAAGCATCCCACCCGAAGCCCCGCTGATGAGAACTGTTTTTTTCATTATTGTTCCATGGGTCATGCTATCCAGTTCCTGTAATACACTCATTGCAAAAGCCGCACTTCTTACACCTCCCCCGCTGAAATTAAAAACGACCATCACAGGCTTCTCTTCTCCCTGGTTTTGTTTCCAGTTTTTAAGGATTCCCAGCATATTACTTTTATCCGCCGCTACCTTTTCCGAAGTATACATAGACTCGAGCGCGTGCAATGAATATTCAGGTCTTGCGGGAATTGTATAATCCAGGCCGAAAGCTTTATTCCTGGGATCAATTATGTCGTATACATATAAAACATTAAGAACAATAAAAAGGAAGATAACAAAGAGCATACTCCAGCTTCGGAGGAAATAAGTAAGCGCTCCTATCACTGCAATCAATAGTGCAAATAGCATGAGGATACTCGCGGCTGCGGGCACCTGGAAAATCTTATTATCAAGAAAAAAACCGATGAATATCATTACAATAAAAGCAAGCACTATAGTGATCATTGCAGAAAAATGGTGTCTCTTGAAAATCGTATCCAGGAATTCCTGGCTATAATGCCCTACTTTCCTGGCTTTATTAAACCTGAATCTTGTAGTAAGATAATAGCCAACAGGCAATCCAAAATTTTTTTCGGTAAAAGCATCTTCATGCTTTTCAAATTTTTTGTGCTTATCAAAAACCGTGAGATCGGGTTTAAAAGTGCGTACTATTCGCCGGTCGGCGGTAAAAAAATAGACAAATGAAAATACAATCAATAACAGAAACCCCCCGATAAAGCCGGCAGCAATACCAACAAATTCAGGAATGGAAATCAATTCCATCTTCCTGTCGTATGATAAAGCTTCAAAAAAATAGATCAATAAAAAACAGGCTGGAATAATGGAATTGTTAACACAGTATTTTAAAAATGGCTTTGAGTTAGTAGCGAGGAAACGGAATCGTATGCTGTGTAAAATAAATGTGGTAATGTTCCAGCTCATAATAAACACCCCGGTGGCCATGCCTGTGATAGCAGCACCGGCCGCATTCACATTCCCCAGGTATTCCGGGGCAAGAAACAATGCGTTAGCTCCGAATATTTTCAAAAAGTTCCCGGTAATCGTTAGAAAAAGAATAAACCAAAAAATAAGCAGCACCTGTGTTTTCCTGAAATGAAGCAGCAGCAACTGGACCGGGAATGAATAATAAACGTTTTGAATAAATGTTTTCATAGATGGAAAATATTATCCAGGTTAAAACGAATCTTTTGTGTATATCCTTATAGCCCGTAATTTGACTTGGTTTTTAACCATATATAATAAATTGAAATTATCAATATAGACGACAATAATAAATGAAGAGGCTGGGCAAAAGACGGAATATTAAAATACGACATCAGCAATCCTAAAAAGATAATGCATAAAACACAGATCAGTATCACCCAGGCTGTTGTTTTAACGAAATCATATTTTTTATATTGTACAAAAATATAAATACAGATGGCCGCCGCCAGTAAGGAAAATGAACGGTGGATATTGAAAATATAATTGAGCTTATTGATCCATAATTCCCTGTGTTCAAAATTAAAGCCCGCAGAAATGTGATCGATCTGTTCCCTCACCTGGGTACCAATAGTTACTTGTGCCAGTAATAAAATTATTGCCAAAAAAGAAACATTCTTTAGCCTTTTATTTTGAATTGAACGCTTGTCAGGATCACACCTTTTTATTATTGTTACCGACAAAGCTGCTATCAGTAAGGCCACCAGCATGTGGATAGTTACCTTAACAACTTCCAAATTTGCTTCCACAACTTTACTCCCCAGCCAGCCCTGGAAACCCGTTAAAAGAAGTACGGCGAGGCACAGCCATACGATTTGCCTGTGGGATTTCCAAAATTGCAAACTCCAGGCAAACTGAACTATAAGCAGTAATCCAAGTAGTGTGCCCGCCAATCTGTTTATATATTCTATCCAGGTATGGTAAGGGTTAAATGAAGTATCAACATATTTAAAAGCATACAGCTCTTTATAATTTACAGGCAGCTGATCCACGTTTGTAGGAGGGATCCACCTGCCGAAGCATTTCGGCCAGTCGGGACAACCCATTCCACTTTGGGTCATTCGCACTATTCCCCCTGCCAAAATCACAAAAAAAACGGTCGCCAAAATAACTTTTGAAAACTTTATGAATGCTCCTGTTGATTTCATTGTGCAAATCTATTCCACAATAAATCCAGAAATGATTTTGTTTATTAATTATTTTTGGGCCCAACAATGCTGCTTCCTTTTTTCCATAATAAATTTTTTGAGGCCGGGCTTGACGAAGCAGGCCGCGGATGCTTTGCCGGCCCTGTGTATGCTGCGGCGGTTGTACTGGCAAAAGATTTTTATCATCCCATGCTTAATGACTCCAAACAACTGACAAAGGAAGAACGGGAGCACCTCAGGCCTGTAATAGAGAAAGAAAGTATTGCTTTTGCGGTTGCCAGTGTGGATAACCATGAAATTGACCGCATAAACATTTTACAAGCCTCCTATAAAGCGATGCACCTTGCCTTAGACAGGCTCAAAAGCAAACCAGACATTTTATTGGTTGATGGCAACCGGTTTAAGCCATATAAAAAAATGCCCCATCATTGTATAGTGAAGGGTGATGGGATATACGCATCGATTGCGGCTGCCAGCGTTCTTGCGAAAACGTACCGTGATGAATACATGCTGGGGCTGCATAGAAAATATGAAATGTATGGCTGGCATAACAATAAAGGCTATGGCACTGCCGGGCACCGCAGCGCGATTGAAACACATGGTTTGTGTAAATATCATCGCAAAAGCTTTAATATCCATTCGGCACAACTTTTCTGCAACGATGTTGAAACCTTGGTGGATTGATTAACTTCCCCAAATAAGTTAGGTACTTTCTCAATAACCGGCCTTCCCGCCTATTTTTTTTATTTGTTTGATTAAACTCTCCGCCCATCCTGGTGTCATATACCCGGAATGAAATTTTACACCATTTAAATCAAGTTTATGAAAACAAAATTTTTAGTTGTAGCCACCCTCGTTCTGGGGTTGGGTATCAGCAATGCAGACGCCCAGGTAAGGCACAGGGCTCAAAATCAACACCAGCGCATACGACAAGGTGTTAAGAGCGGTGAACTCACAAGACCTGAAGCCAGGAACCTCAGGGAAGATCAAAAAGACCTCCACCAGGATATTAAACTCGCAAAATCTGACGGTAAAGTGACCGCAGGTGAAAGAACCATCATAAGAAAAGAGGAAAACAAAGACAGCCGCGAAATCTACAGAAAAAAACACAATAGGAGAGAAAGGCCTTAAATCAGTATTGGTTTGTTCGCTTTAGGAGTGCCCTTGCTTATGCAGGGGCATATTTTTGTATTCATACATTCCATTCTCCAAGCCCCTGCCGTGTCACGACCCACTCGTCTGTTGTACAATCAACCACTGTTGACGGTTGAATACCCCCGGGACCTCCATCAATTACATAATCTACCAGCTTTCCGAAGGTTTCATAAATAATCGCCGGGTCGGTGTATTCTTCTACCATTTCACCGGGAAGCGAGGCACTTAATATGGGGTTTCCAAGGTTTTCAACAATAGCATTGGAAATAACGTTATCGGGTATACGCAATCCAATAGTATCTTTCTTGCTTTTTAGTATTTTAGGTACCACTTTGCTTGCCGGAAGAATAAAGGTATAGGGGCCAGGCAGATGGTTTTTTAGAACCCGGTATAACGGAGTGTCAATGCTTTTGGTGTAATCACTCAGGTTGCTAAGATCACGGCATATAAAAGAAAGCTGGGCTTTTTGAGGGTCAACATTTTTTATTTTACAAATGCGCTCGATAGCTTTCTGCTGGTATATATCGCATCCAAGGCCATAAAGGGTATCTGTTGGATAAATTATTACCCCTCCACTTTTAAGGCACTCTGTAATTTGCTTCAGTAACCGGCCCTGGGGGTTCTGTGGATGAAGAGTAAGCAACATAGTTAATCAATTAATTTTAGCACAAAGTTAATTGGTTTCAAATTTATAGTGAATTGTATGACGTATTCCCGGAAACAAATTCCAGCCATGTAGGTAACCGGAACTACCAATCGTGCCTTTTGATATTATAATTTGCCGCATTTCTTCAATTCAAACAACCCGCAGCAATTCTGCTGTCACACACTAAAAACCGTACTTCTGGTTTAATCTTTTACATTTGCAGCACTTACATTAAAATCATTAAATTAATTTATGGCGATTATTATACTTGGTTCAATGGCTTTCGATGCTATTGAAACACCATTTGGAAAAGTTGATAAAATTATCGGTGGTTCCGCCACCTATATAGCGTACGCGGCGAGTCATCTTACACAACCCCTTCAGCAAATTTCTATTGTTGGGAATGATTTTCCGGTTGCAGAGATGGATGAACTTAAAAGGCGCGGGGTGGAATTAACCGGCGTACAGATTGTGCCGGATAAAAAATCATTCTTCTGGAGCGGGAAATATCACCTGGATATGAATTCCCGGGATACACTTGTTACTGACTTGAATGTGTTGTCAGATTTTGATCCAAAAGTTCCTGAAGAATACCAGGGCGCCGAATTCCTGATACTGGGAAATCTTAATCCACCATTGCAAGCAAGTGTAATAAACCAATTGCGCATTAGGCCAAAATTAATAGTTCTCGACACTATGAATTTCTGGATAGAAAGTGCACTGGATGATTTAAAAAAAGTGCTAACACTGATTGATGTACTGTTGATAAACGACAGCGAGGCGCGTCAATTAACCGGTGAATTTTCAATAGTGAAAGCTGCAAAAAAAGTATTGAAGATGGGGCCGAAATTCCTTATTATAAAAAAAGGAGAGCATGGTGCCCTGTTATTTCACGAGGATCATGTGTTTTTTTCTCCTGCCTTACCACTGGAAGATGTATTTGATCCTACCGGTGCTGGTGATGCATTTGCAGGAGGCTTCATCGGACATATTGCCCGAACAAAAAACATAAGTTTCGAAAACATGAAAACGGCTATAATTGTTGGGTCGGCAATGGCAAGCTTCTGCGTTGAAAAGTTCGGACCTCAACGCCTTACAGAAATTACTAAAAGTGATATTGATATTCGGCTGAAAGAGTTTGTGCAACTGGTAAATTTTGAAATTGACCTGGTGTAGCCCAATTGCCCCAGGCGCGAAATCGTATTCATTACCGGCATGCATGATTTCAACCGGAAACAATTTTTTAATACTAATTGTATGATTGAAATAATTGTGCTTATATTTTTAACTAAGGAGGTGGGCAAAATTGCACATGAAAAAGGCCTAAAACCCGTTACCTGGAAAATTTATACCATTCTTGGGTGGATTCTATCGGAAATCATTGGCGTATTTATAGGTATCATGATCTTTGGGCAGGATAACCTTGTGTCGATAATTCTGGTAGGCCTGTTGTTCGCGGTTACGAGCTATTTCATTATTAAAGCACAGCTCCGTAAATTCCCTGATCTTCTTGATGATGATATTGATAATATCGGAAATAATTAATAAAAACCAGATACAGGATGTAGCCGGTTTTTATTCTTTACAATGCTTCCCGTCTGTTTCAATCCCTGAATTCTTTTTGATAAAACGCCCCATTTTGTTGAAAAAACCGATCACTTCAAAAATGATATATACAACTAATACCGCCTGGCAAGCACAATGGTATTTTTAAATTGCTTTTTCCTGCCTTCGGTGTTAAAAATTTCAGTATAAATTATATAAATGCCCTGTGGAAGTTTTTGGTTCTTATCATCGAGTCCATCCCAGCGGTAATATCCTTTGACACCGCTTAGGGCATTACGCTGCAGGTAACGAACAACACGCCCGGTAGCATCAAATATGGTCATATTCGCCACATACCCCGGGGCCGCAAAGCTGTAATTGATAGTAGCAAAATCATCGTTGCCGTCATTATCAGGAGAAAAAATATCAGGAGTAACTTTTATCTCACCCTGAACTTCTGCGTTTAGCCGATACTGTGAGTTCTTATATCCCGGCGTGCCATACCCCGCAGCAGTAGCGGCAGAATGAAAGTTACTTTGTAACGATGGGGCGTCATAATCAATGCGCTCGAGTGATACTCCTTCAGTGTTTGTGATAAGGGGAAAATGCCATTTATCGGAATATTTTACTTCATCAACGACCCTTCCCTGGCTGTTCAATATAATTACATTGCCCAGGTCATCTGAAAAGGAAGGTATGGAAGTGAGGGTTATAAATGCGTCCGGGCTTGTTGCGAGGTACTGGCTTTTCACAGCATCAGGATTTGAGGTGAGAACCACAAAGTCTTTTGGAAATAGTAATATACTTTCCTGGCTAACCTGCTGAATGCTGCTGATAACATTACTGCTATTGCGGTTGGCAACATGTATATGTTCAAGGTTGATGATTTTCTGTGACCGGTTATACAATTCCACATAATCTTCACCACCCGGTTTGGGATTAAAAAGTACCTCATTTATGACAATATCAAAACTATCAGGCTCTTCTGCTACTCCAAATCGCGCAATGTTTTTTGATCCAATAATGTTGCCTTTACAATCGGTAATGTTAGAGGCAGTAATAGTATAAACGGTCCCTGCAACTATTGGGGTATTTAATGAAATATTTACTTTCGTAAATGCGGGCGAAACGTCACTGGCAGTTACAGCGCTAATTCCGTTGTCGATAGCGTAGTTCTTCACTGACGACGCTTTCAAACTATCCAGTGGTTCATCATATACCAGGGTGATCGTCGTATTATTTACTGCAAACGCCCGTAAAAGCAGCGGCGGGTTTTCATCGTTACTAATTCCATCAACGGAATTCTTTTTGCCAGGTGTACCTCCTGTTGCATCAGTACCCGCCATCCAGTTACTGATAGCGCCGCATGGATTTTTTGTATCCTTCATTTCAAGTGTCCATCCCCCATCTTTCTTAAGTTCATTTTGATACCATGCCGGGTTATACTGAACAGCATGCATGGTTCTGCCGGTCGAAGCCGACAACGCAATAAGATCGCCGTCGTTATCAAGTGAAGGGAAATTGGAAACACTTATTACTTTACCAAATGGCAGCAGGTTGCTAACCGCAGAACTACCGCAAACAATAACGAAACTGTCAGGTTCTAAAATAAAACCAGGCATCTCACCGGTTTGCCCGGTCAGGTCACTTAATGTCCACCCCTGCAAATTGATGTCAAAAAGCGAAGTGTTCCTGAGCTCTATCCATTCTTCGTTGGGTAGTCCCGCCTGCGGGGTGGGATCGGCCATTATTTCATCAATCACCACGTCGTATTGTTGCGGTGAATAGTAGCTAAATTTTGCGTTACCATTAATCAGGGGGTTGCCTGCTAGGTCTTTAACTCCATTCACTGTGAGCGTATAGGCGACGGCGTTAGTAAAGCTGTTTGCGAAAATAAGGTGTACAAGCGAAAGGTTGGTTACATCGGCGGTAGCAGTAAGTGGCCTGCCTGCATTATTATCCACAGAATAATTAGATACAACTTCAATTCCGGTCTTTTCCACCGGCTCGCTAAATAAGACATCCAGCGCTGTGGGTGAAATTGCTGTCGCATGCTGAATAGAAGCTGGTGTTATATCCGGTACATAATTTTTTATTTCTATATCATCAAAAAAATGTTTTTGAAAAAACCCTGCGGTACTTTGTTTTATGTAAAATCCAAAAAAAGATGACGAATTAAAAGTGGCATCTGTGATAAAACCTTCGCCCGTATAAGCATTCCCGGTACCTGTTGCATCGCGAAAAAGCGCCCATTGATTGTTTACATCTCTTGTCACTTTTATTTTAACTGCGTTGCTGGCAGTGTTTAATACGCCGTCGGCGCCATCAATAATTTTTGTAGGCAGGCCCGTTGCATCTTTACGGTAAAGGCTTATTTCGTCATCGGTATTCCCAATGCGTACAAAGTACCCTGTGTTGGTAGCTGCTGTGAGGTCGCTTGCCGAAGAAGTCAGGAAAACATCGATGTAGTTTGCCGATGATGGGTTAAAATTAATTGCTATGTACAATTCCCATTGAACAGATGTGGCGAGTGTATTTGGGGTGCTGATAAAGTAACTGCCATTTAAAATGGCGTTATTGCTTTGCAACTGGTAAAGTGAATTCACAATAAAATCACCAGGATTTCCCGACCATACCGGGTTATTTGTAAAATCACCATCATCAAATTTTTCTGTGACTTGTGCGTTTGAAATGAAACTTATGCTCATAGACAGGAAAAAGCAGGAAAAAAAATTTCTTGGCATAAGTAGTAGCTTTGCTTTTAAAGATAAGTTACTTTATCGCTTTACCGTATTTTTGCAGTGATTATATAATATTGAAAAGTAATTAAATGAAAATCGCAGTTATTGGCGCTACAGGCCTGGTTGGCACTAAAATGTTACAGGTATTGGAAGAGAGAAATTTTCCTGTTTCAGAAATTATCCCCGTCGCCTCAGAAAGATCTATTGGAAAAGAAGTAAGCTTTAAAAATATAAAGTATAAAGTGCTTTCCGCCGAAGATGCAATTGCAGCAAGGCCTGCAATTGCCATATTTTCAGCAGGGGGTAGTACATCCCTTGCCCTTGCGCCTGAATTTGCAAAAGCCGGTATCACCGTAGTAGACAACTCCTCCGCCTGGCGTATGGACCCTTCAAAAAAATTAATTGTACCTGAGGTGAATGCCCATGTTCTTACAAAGGAAGACAAGATAATTGCCAATCCCAATTGCTCAACCATCCAGATGGTATTGGTATTGAACCCTCTTCATAAAAAATATACCATAAAAAGGGTAGTAGTTTCAACTTACCAGAGTGTTACGGGAACTGGTGTTAAAGCAGTGCAGCAATTAATGAATGAGCGCAATAATATTGAGGGTGAAATGGCCTACAAATATACTATCGATAAAAATGCCATCCCGCAAATCGATGTGTTTCTTGAAAACGGGTACACCAAAGAAGAAATGAAAATGGTGAATGAAACAAGGAAAATAATTGGGGACAACAATATTAATGTAACGGCAACCTGTGTGCGCATCCCGGTCATGGGTGGCCATAGTGAAAGTGTGAATATCGAATTCGAAAATGATTTTGACCTGGATGAGGTGAGAGAAATTCTAAGCAATTCCCCGGGGGTCGTGGTACAGGATGATATCAAAAACTTCTTTTATCCTATGCCGTTAACTGCACATGAAAAAGACGAAACTTTTGTAGGCAGGATACGCAGGGATGAGTCGCAACCTAAAACTTTGAATTGCTGGATTGTGAGCGACAACCTACGCAAGGGCGCCGCTACCAATGCAGTGCAAATAGCAGAATATCTATTAAAAGAAGGCTTGGTTAATTAACCTGCAACGGGGTTATCACTATTGGTTCCGCTAACTAAATGCGGTTTCAGCACAGGCTACTTATACGTGTAATCTCCTCCCTATCGGATCTGTGAAACCTGTGGTTGGTTTCTTCTTAATTTGCACCCTTAAAAATGATCTTACAAAATGCTGTGTCGAATTTCCTCGCAAAAAAATAACCCCCTACATTTTCAGGATAATTTCTCCAATGCCCTCTCCAGCATTTCGAGCATTTCAGAAATCTCTTCCTTTCTGCAGGTTCCCACACTCAACCGATACCAATCAGAATTTTCCGATGCCCCAAATGCGTAAAAAGGAACCACTGCAAGCTTGGCTTCATCTAATATATAAGCCGTTACCTCAGTTTGTGTGGCCAGTAGTTTTTCTGTGGCGGTAGTTTTTCCGACAAGATTGATTTGGATGGTCAAATATATTGCAGCTTGCGGTGCACAGGCATCCACCTTGAAACCTTTTGCTTTCAATTTTTTAAAACCTGTGTAAATGAGCTGCAACCTTTCTTCGAGTTCACTTTTAAAATGGTTCATAAACTCGTCTATCGCTGCGTTTTGCATTAGGTATTTGGCCGTGGCATGCTGCTCTGCCATTGGGCTCCACGCGCCGACATGGCTGTTGATCGCTTTCATTTTGTTTAATACATGTGAGGGGCCTAATGCCCATCCCACCCGTACACCCGTTGCGGCAAATGATTTACTGATGCCATCAATAAAAATGGTATAGTTTTTCATTGCAGGCCGTAAGCTTACGGGGTTATAATGTTGTGAGCCACCATAAGTCAATGTCCAGTACATTTGATCGTACAGCACGTATAGCTTCTTCTCTTCGTCTGTTCTGCGTAAATTCTCCGCAATAACCAGGTCACATATTGCCTCAAGATCCTTTTTTTCAAATATAGTTCCGGTAGGATTTAGCGGGGAGCAAAGGGCGATAAGCACCGCATCTTTTACATGGGGTCCGATATCTTTAGCCGAAGGCATAAAATTATTTTCCGGCGTGGTTTCTATCACTTCGTGCCGGCCTTCAACAAAATGTACGTAGTGGTTATTATTCCAGCTGGGTACAGAATAAATTACTTTGTCACCTTTATCAACGAGGGCGCGATACAATGCGTATATAAGCGGACGGCCGCCAGCTGCAATTATAATCTCATTGGGTTTGTAATCCAGGCCCTCCCGCTCATTAATAAAAGCAGAAACCGATTCTCTCAGGGCCAGAATCCCTTCAGCCGGGGGATAAGTGGTATGCTTATGAAGATAGGCATCAATAATTTCGTGTTCAAGTTTTTTGGGTATTGGAAAAACTGCAGAATCAAAATCACCAATGGTGAAGTTGTAGATCTTCTCCCCGATTTTCATCTTTTCCTTTATATCTGCACCGAGGCGAACGATTTCAGATCCAATGAGTGTTTCAGCAAGGTGGCTTAGCTTTCCAAATGCTTTTTTTATAGAATCGTATAAATTACCGGGCACGCTATTAAGTGTTTAAAATAAATATACTTATAAATTTTTTAAAAAGTCTTCAATACCCGCAACGATTCGCAGGGCTACCTGTTTACGAAATTTGGCATCAAGGATCTTCTTTTCATCATTCTTATTACTCAGGAAGGCAACTTCTACAAGACAGTTGGGATAATCAGTAGGCCCGCTCAGTGAAAAATTGAAGCTTCCTACATTGCCAAATTCATTTAAACCCGTTTTCATCATACTGTGCAGGATTGCCATACTTAGCGGTCTGAAACCGATATACCGGTAATAGGTGCTTACGCCTCGTACGGTGTCGCTGGAAGCGGAGTTCAAATGGACACTTATCAATAGATCGGGACTTTTTTGTCTTAAAAAATAGACCCTTTGGGGC
Organism: Ginsengibacter sp.; assembly: GCA_039934515.1. GTDB lineage: Bacteria > Bacteroidota > Bacteroidia > Chitinophagales > Chitinophagaceae > Ginsengibacter. Next base: position 7,158 of record JBDTLZ010000182.1, on the reverse strand, counting down.
ATGGACAATGTAGTGTCATTTTCCCTCGTCATGATTACCCGGGCCTTCTTTTGGCGCAGTGCTTTTTCAAGTTCTTTCGCGATCAGCAGTGTATAATCTTTCTCTTTAATATTTGAAGTAATTCCTGAAGCCCCCTGGTTATTTCCCCCATGGCCGGCATCTACTGCAATTACAAGTTTTCCTAAATTTAAGACGGATGGCTGGCGTTTAACCTTAATAGTTAGCTTCTTCAGGTCATCGTAAAAAATTGTATAGCCCCAATGTTGCTGGTGCTTTAATTCGATAATAACACGCATCACATCATCTTCCGGTTGTTCATACCAGGCATTCTTTATTTCTTTTACGGAACTCAGCTGCGTGATCCAGTTGGTGTTGCTGGTTGCACCAAAGATATCAACAACGATTTTTGCCGGATCTATTTCCTGTACACTTTTGTAAGGAAGTTTTTCATCAAGTTGAATCGTTACATAATCAAAAACAGAATCACCATATACTCTCCAGCTATCTGTAAGATGCTGCTCCTGTTTTGGCGGTTCCGCTTTGGTTACCTTGCTTTTATCAATATATGCCGAATGTAACTGGGATAACTGCACTTTATAATCAGTTTTGAAACTGTCCACAATTTTCAAAATGATATTACTGTCGAGATAGGTCATTTTGGCACCACCCAAACGGTCTTCACCCAATCCATATTTTAGGAATGGCAGTGAATCGTATGTTTTTACATAAAAAAAACCGGGAAATTTGTTTTGAGAAAAAGAATTAAAGAAAGAAAATGTGAACAGAAAAAATAAGCAGTTTCTCATGGAACGAAGGTAATGAAAATGGCAGCTGGTAATTTACATGCCATTGTCAAATAGATAGAACGGTTTTATATATCAAATTTACTTATCATTGTTCTTTTTGATTTGAGTAAATCAAAAAGCCCTGGGATCTGCCCAAAGACTTTGATAGCCAAAAATATTTCATTTTTATAAAGAATACCGGCCGTCTTCTATCAATTTGTCAGCAATCAATCTCCTGGCATCTTTGCTGTTAAAGGGTTCGGATTTTGTAAACCGTTTCAACCCAAGCAACATCATTTTTTGTTCATCGCCACCAGCAAAAGCATTGATTGCTTCTTTTCCACATTTCGCAACTGTATCAAGCGCATCATTTAAATAACAACGCATCATCGCGGCCTGTATTTTTGTGTTGTCTTCTCCTGATTTATCTGTGCGCTTTACAACACGGAGCAATATGCTTTCCGATATAAATGTTTCAATGGCCATGTCAGCAATATTCATAATAATCTCCTGCTCCTGCTGCAGACTGGCCATAAGCTTTTGTACTGCCGCACCTGCCACCATTAAAATACATTTTTTCATATTGGTAACCATCTTTTGCTCTTTTGCAAAAGCGCCTTCATCGGCATTTCCAAAATCGGGAATGCTCATCAATTCTTTTTGGACATTCATTGCCGGGCCCATTAAATCGAGCTTTCCTTTCATGGCACGTTTTAAAATCATATCAACTGAAAGAAGCCGGTTAATTTCATTAGTACCTTCATAAATACGGTTTATCCTGCTGTCACGATAGGCTTTGCTGATTATATATTCATCGCTGTAGCCATTGCCGCCATGAATCTGAACACCTTCATCCACTATAAAACTAAGGGATTCGCTCCCATGGACCTTAAGCATGGCACATTCGATTGCATATTCCTCCGCGGCGCCTAAAAGGGCTTCGTTAAAAGGCTTCCCCTGTGCGAGAAGCTCGGCTTCTTTTTCATCGATCCATTTGGCCGTCCGGTATAGTGCACTCTCGTGCGCATAAATTTTTATAGCCATCTCCGCAAGCTTATGCTTGATCGCCCCAAAGTTTGCGATAGCGGTTTTAAACTGTTCCCGGGTTTTTGCATATTCTATCGTTCCGCTTAAAGCGAGTTTTCCACCACCAATTGCTGCCGCAGCAAGTTTTAGCCTGCCTATATTCAATATGTTGAACGCGATTATGTGGCCTTTGCCAATTTCGCCTAAAACATTTTCGACCGGTACTTTACAATCCTGGAAGTATAATTGAACTGTTGAAGACCCTTTAATACCCATTTTATGCTCTTCCGGGCCCCGGGTAAAACCTTCAAATCCACGTTCTATTATGAAGGCGGTAAACTTATCTCCGTCAATTTTTGCAAAGACAGTATAGACATCTGCAAAACCGCCATTTGTTATCCATACTTTCTGGCCATTCAATAAATAATGTTTTTTATCTTCAGACAGCACTGCCGTTGTTTTCGCTCCCAAAGCATCGCTGCCACTTCCTGGCTCCGTTAGGCCGTAAGAACCTTTCCATATACCTGTTGCCAGTTTTGGAATGTATTTCTGTTTTTGTTCTTCTGTGCCAAAATACAATATGGGTAAAGTTCCGATACCGGCATGGGCGCTCACTGCAACGCTGAAAGAAAATCCACCCCCAATGCCTTCACTCACCAGTGTAGAGGTAACAAAATCTTTCCCCAGGCCGCCAAATTCTTCCGGAACTGATGCTCCCAATAAACCTTGTTCACCCGCTTTTTCCATGAGGGCTGGCATAAGGCCCGGCTCCATTTTATCGATTCTCTCAATTACCGGAAGTACCTCTGTTTGTAAAAACTGGAGACACATGTCACGCACCATTATTTGCTCTTCGGTATAATCTTCTGGGGTAAATGTGTCAAAGGCATTGCTTTGTCTGATGATCCATTCTCCTCCTTTTAAAAGTGATCCTGATGTTGTTGTGCTCATAATTTTAATTTTATGAAATAATAGGTTAAGCTGCCTTTAATCCGTTGGCGCAGGCGCCGCAAGGTTATTATATACTTTCTGCAAAACTTCCTTGGCTATCTCGATTTGTCCGTTCGTTACTCCTTCTAACGCTTCATTCAGCGTCTTATTGGCAAGCGCCATAGTTTTTTCCTGCAGGCTAAACGCCTCTTTTGTTAAATAAATGAGGTTAATCCTCCTGTCATCTTTTGAGGGAACTCTTTTTACCAGTTTGAGCTTTTCAAGATTATCCACAAGCCTGGTTATGCTGGGCTTATCGCGAAAGGTTGCATCACACAATTGTTGCTGGCTTTGCCCTTCCTGCCGCCATAAATGGTATAGCACACTCCATTGTTCAATAGTTATTTCCATTCCCGATTGCTTGAAATTTTTCTGCAATCTCCGTGCAATGGCTGTCGATGCCTTGCCGGTAATAAAACTATAAAGCTCCCCTCTTTTAAATTGGTTGTTTGGCATATAGTTGTTTATGCAACTACACAAATCTACAAATTAATCTGATCCAAACAAATTATTTTTGCCCGCACCGTATTAAATAATTGTACATACACATACCTAAAGCATTGACGACATTTTTGCTTATATCGCTTGCCCTGTCACTCCCTTACTTTGTGCTGATTATTTACTATTTCCTAAGCTGGCTGAAACTTCCCTATTATACCGGTCATGGAAAATCTCTTAAAAATTCTACATTTATAACCATCATCATAGCTGCCAGGAATGAAGAAAAGAATATTGGTAATTGCATCCAATCAATAATTGCACAATCTTACCCGGAGGATCTTTTTGAATTAATAATTATTGACGACCATTCCGGGGACACGACTGCAAGTAGGGCCACTTCATTCATAAAAGATAATTTAAGTGTAATCAAACTCCAGGATTTTACGGGTAATGAAAACTTGAACTCGTATAAAAAGAAAGCAATTGAATTGGGGATCAGGCAAGCAAAGGGCACTTTAATTGTAACAACCGATGCGGATTGCATTGTTCCAGCCGGATGGCTGCAAACGATCGCGACTTTTTATGAAGAGACCAATGCAGTATTTATAGTTGCACCGGTTGTTTATAATGATCCTGTAAATAGCGATCCGCTTTTTACGAAGCTTTTTAAAATATTCCAGTCTCTTGATTTTATGATGTTGCAGGGCATTACGGGTGCTTCTGTTTTTAAAAAGTTTCATGGTATGTGCAATGGAGCCAATCTTGTTTATGAAAAACAGGTGTTCTATGAAGTAGGCGGATTTCAAGGTATTGACACAATTGCAAGTGGCGATGATATGTTCTTGATGCACAAAATTCAAAAGATCTATCCGCACAGAATAACTTACCTGAAGTCGCCTGGCGTTATCGTGGAAACACAACCCGCTGAAACCTTAAAAGATTTTATGAATCAAAGAATTCGTTGGGCAAGTAAGGCCGGTAAGTACAGTGACCGGAAGATAACTGCAGTACTGTGGCTGGTGTATCTTTACAATGCCTGGATTGTATTTGTAGGATTGTATTCTTTTTTTTACCAAAATATCCTGTATTTATTGTTCCTCTTATTATTGCTAAAAACCCTTGTTGAATTATTTTTTCTTTTACCTGTCGCGGGTTTCTTTAAAAAGCAAAAATTGCTTTGGTTATTTTTACCCGCGCAGCCTTTTCATATTGTCTATACATTGGTTGCAGGATGGCTGGGTAAATTTGGCGCGTATACATGGAAAGGCCGAAGCGTAAAATAACGATGAAATAAAGTAATAATGGCTGAACCATCTTCTTTGTCAAAAAACGCATGGAGGCGGCTTAAAAAAAATAAAGGCGCCATGGCAGGGCTGGTTCTTATTTGCCTTGCTGTGATCATTGGTGTGTTCGCATACTTCCTTACCAACGATCCAACACCGAATGCCGACAGGCAGATCGTTGAAATACAGGCGAGAAAACCCGGGTTCACGCAGTTGTTCCTGCAAGTTAACAAGGAAAAGGCCATCGGGCCAACTACGCTTTTTAGCAGGCTGCTTTATGGTGCAGAGGATAAATATATTTTTATTCCTATCAACAAGTTCCGGGAAAACAGGGATTCTGTGGTTGTTGAAAAATATATAGATGACGGCGTTGAAGAACGGCAGGCTTATTCAAGAACACAGTTGCCTGTGAAAGGTTATGTTCTTTCAAAAACGTTTTGGCTGGGCACAGATAAATTTGGACGCGATATCCTCAGCCGACTGGCAGTGGGGGTGAGAGTAAGCCTGGCAGTAGGATTGATAACGGTTCTTATCTCACTTACCATTGGTATTGTACTGGGCGCTGTCGCCGGTTATTATGGTGGAAAAACAGATAATATCATCACATGGCTCATCAATGTAATTTGGAGTATGCCAACCTTGTTGCTTGTCTTCGGTATCACACTGGCTTTAGGAAAAGGCTTCTGGCAAATATTTATTGCAGTAGGGCTAACGATGTGGGTAAACGTAGCCAGGATCATCAGGGGGCAGGTGCTGGTCATACGCGAGCTTGAATATATACAGGCCGCAAAAGCCTTGGGCCTGAGGAATATGAGAATTATTATAAGACATATTTTACCCAATGTGCTCGGCCCGGTTATAGTGATTGCTGCTTCTAATTTTGCCAGTGCAATAATAATCGAAGCAGGGCTTAGCTTTTTGGGGGTAGGCGTACAACCTCCAATGCCAAGTTGGGGGCTGATGATAAAAGAAAATTATAATTTTATTATCACCCATAATCCAGCGCTGGCTTTGGCTCCGGGTGTAGCCATTATGATATTGGTGCTTGCATTCAATCTTTTAGGCAATGGGTTGAGAGACGCGCTTGATGTGAGGGCATAGGTTCCGTAAGTGAATAGCAATAACCTGGATCTTAAATTACATTATAAATAAAACTGACAAAATCAGCAACCATTTTTCAGTACACTGCCTTTTTGCAAGGCCCTTGTGAATTAACCGGCATCTTTCGCAACCTGCACATTCCTGTTAAAACTTTCTTCAAGAGAAATAAGCGTTTCTGTGCGCTCTATTCCCTTGATCTTTTGCAGTTCATCATGCAACACATAACGGAGTTGGTTGATGTCCTTACAAACAATTTCTATGTACATGCTGTAATTACCGGTAGTATAGTTGAGCCTGACGATCTCAGGGATTTTTTCAAGCTCTTTTGCAACAACATCATAAAGCGAGCTTTTTTCCAGGAAGATCCCAACGAAGGCGGTAATATCATATCCCAGTTCTTTTAGATTCACACTGAGTTTTTTACCTTTGACGATCCCAAACCCTTCCAGTTTTTTTATGCGTACATGGATAGTACCACCGCTGACAAAGAGTTTTTTTCCAAGTTCTGCGTAAGGGGTTTCTGCATCCTGGAGCATTTCCTGTATGATTTGCAGGTCTAATTTGTCGAGATTCAACTTAGAAGCCATAAAAGTTTTGGTTTTAGAAATGTTCAACAATAATACTAAATTTATTGAAATATTTCTATATTTATAAACTTTTGTTTGAAATATTTTTTTATTTAGGCATTAAGCATTAGATTTGTACTATAATTGAATTGTGGGGTGATGAAATTTTGGCAGACATGCCCTCTTGTCTCGGGGGTGAGGATAACAGGATAAACGTAGTGTAGAGCCGTTCTGATGAAAGTCGGGACGACCAGGGTCGACCACTGAACTTTGCGCTACAGCTAACTGCCTCGTGGAGGTTCGATCCCTCCCCCTACAGCTGAATAAACGCTATATTTACTTGATTATAAGTAATATATAGCGTTTTTGTTTTTACAGTTGCCTGTTGGGTTGCAGTATTATTTGCGAAAATGGTGCCTTAAATCACCGGTTTTTATATTTTTTGCCTGTTATTTTTCGACCGGGTTAAAACAAGCACAATAATACATCCTATTACCAAAGCCGCCCCATGACGATCAATGTTGCCCTGGGTATTTTTTTGATGATACCCGGATGATTCCCCCTTTGAGAAGACCTGTCCCTAAGTTGCAACGAACCGGCCAAAAAATGCGCCATACAGGGCAAGTGTATAAAGAAATGGCAGCTATGGCTTCTTCGTTTTTTTATTTCATTGTTTGATGGAAACTCAAGTTTCCTTGCATGTGCTTCTGATGAACGAATTACCGCAAAAAAGCGATCTGTCATTTTCCGACTTCCGGCATAGTTGCACAAACCCGGCTGGGATGGATTGGTGTAAGAAAATGTTCCTAACCAGGTGAGCAGTTAAAAAACATTCAATCCATCCTGTTGACAACACCAAAACCTTTTGCCAAAGAAAATTTGTAGTACACAAACCGGAACTCAAAAAAAACAAAAATCAATATATACTGGCTTCTCCACCAATAGAGCTGCAATGTGGGCTATGGT
>JBDTLZ010000181.1:0-6670 GCA_039934515.1 Ginsengibacter sp. | reverse complement strand
TAAAATGATAAGCGGCACTGCCAGTTTGCACCTTTGTTTTACATACATCATTCGAATAAGTCAATGCATGTGCTCCTTGTTTGCCTCAAATGCAAATGACCTGTTGCTTATGGTTGCCTTTAAAGGGTATAAACCTGCAATTACTACCAGTAAAATGATTGATGCTGAAAAATTGGTATCGCACCGGCGTCAATTGATCCAGGGTGTTTCTATATTTATAATTTGTTATTTATGTTCCTTCTGATGCTATTAGTTTTTAATGAACTTACGTATATAGGTAAGGCCATTCCCCCGTACTACTAATGTGTAGGTACCCCTTGGGAGGTAACCGGTATTAATTGTAAAATTGTTATTTCCTGCTTCAAAAATCCTGGAAGGTAACTTCATGATTCTTTTACCCGATATATCATTGATCCAAACATCATAGCGTGATTGTTTATCCAGTATCAACCGTATGCCCAACTCGCTTTGAACCGGATTAGGAAATAATACAAGGCGGCTCACATGCTTATCGGCCTTAATAAATATTATGTCAGAATATAAAAAAGATCCATCTTTTCTTACCAGCTTCAAACGGTAATAATAGGAACTTAAAGGATCAATATTCCCATCGTCGTAGCCATAGGTGGTGCTTCCGGTTGCATTGATGATAGCAATTGAGTCGAAACTATTACTATCAAGGCCGCGTTCAATATTATAATGTGCAAGATTGCTTACTTCTTGTACGTTCCAGCTTAAATCGTTGATATCATTTTGTCTTATGCCCGTGAAATTGCTGATCTCTATGGGTAACGGTCCGCCTGCTGCAAGTTTTACCCTGTAAGATTTCATTTGATATTTGGCAACAGCCGTACTTACTGTTTGATCGGAAAAAGAAGCATCAGAGATATCTGTTTCAATATGAGTAATATTTTTTGCATCCATAATATTGTCATTAAAAATAAAATCAGTATTAGCCCGGGCATTGGTAAGGTTCCATACCCTCATTACCAATCCGTTCGTTGCCACCCCTTCCTCAGCAGGCTTTAAAGCCCACAATAATGTATTGGCGTTTGAGATGGTAAGAAAAGAAAAATTATTCGCAGGCAGGATCCCGGCTGTATTGGTAATTTCGGCCGACACAAAACCATTTTGATGTTCTAAGGAGCTTTTCATAGAGGTAACAGGGGAGTAGGTATTGTATGCACTGATGGCATATCTCTGGCTGAAAACTGCATCATGGTCCTGGTTATTCATGCCTAAACCGTCAACGCGCCCGCCTATCAATACTTTTATTTTTGCTGTATTTTCATCAAGGGTTGAAACAGTACTGTTACCTGTTTGCATAAAATAGCAATCCTGGTTAGAAAGGGTAACGCCATAATTTCCATTACTGCTGATGGCAGCGAAATGATTTAAAGTAAGCAGGTCGTATCGGGCTTGCCTGTCAGCATAATGACCACCGCTGCTTATTTTTTTTGCGTTGATCACGGCTCCATTTTCTTCATGCCATATACCAGGTGAACTGATGGTGGAAGCATTGAATGAAAAGGTACTTGACAGAAGGTCGTTGTTAAAATTTTGAGTTATTTTATTATCTATTTCAACCCGTGGGATATCTTTAAAAACAGTGATCAGTGTTTCATGATTGATGGTTGCAGTGGAAGTGAACTTAACTGTCATGCTAACCGGCCCCGTGTTATCAATGACAAATGAGCCACCTGTATTGGAATTACCTTCAAAAACGCTATTGCGACTGAGGTTATTGATGTAATCGCTGCTACTAACGGCGCTGGCTAGTTGCTTATTGCCATTTGTCTTATCGAGCAAACCCGTAATAACACCGTTGTTTGTAAAAGCAATTGTAAAATAAGCGTTGTCTATCGTTCTTGTCGTGTTGTCAATAGTGGCTGCATTTGTAAATGTGGAACCCGCACCATTTACAATTTCAAAAACTTTATAACCCACAGAAGGAACGCCGGCGGCCAGGACCCTCATGTATTGCGATCCATCTTTACTGATCACCTGTGATGGCACTTCGGTATTGGTGCTCACATCCATTATATGTGCTGGTAGATTTCCGGTGTAAGCTATATCCGCATAATCTGTCCTGGTCCAGCTTAGGGGGTTGAAAACAAAAAAACGTTTGTTGGCAGAGGTTTTGGTTATTTGGTTGGCAAGCCTTGATAAAGAAAGAGCATATAATTGATTTACATATCCCGTGAAATTTTGTTGCATCTTTTTTTCCCAGGCGGCTCTTTTATCATTGGTAACGTTAGGCCCGTTGCCTTCAAAATTATGTTCCCAGTAAGCACCGAGTGCCATCCATGCCTCGCGCCGCATACTATCCAGCGTATGGGCAAAAAATGGATCTGTCCCGGATACTATTGTCGCCATTGCCTCAGCTGAGCGTAATTTTTCCAAAGACCTTTTTACATTGGCACTTACCTCTGCAAGTGATGCACAACCATGTTCCCATTCATTGCCGTAACTCTGTGTTAACTTAGGAAGTGTTGCGCCATAATTTTTTTCAAAGTCCCTGAAAAAATCAACCTGGTTTGATACGATCAGCCTTCTCGAAATATTGCTTGAATTTTTTGCGGCTGCTGAAAGTTCATCAGTAAGTATTTGCAGGCGATCTCCTCCCACACCAAATGCCCCTGCTATATTATAATTGTAATTGGGTGTATTTACTTTGGCAGTTAAATCCGCAATAGCAGTAGCAGGATTCCTGGCTTCGGAATAATTACCGAGTGCATGGTCGGCTGTTTTGGTATACCATTTCATAATTACACCGGAATCATCTAAACCTTTATACCAGAAGATCTCTTTTTCCCTGTTATCCAGTAAATCGGGAATTTTAGTGCTGCAATTACATACCCCATGCCAGGCGTATTTGGCGCCACAGCCTTTCCATATCGATGCAAGGCCGAGAGGCATTACCTGGTTCTCCACACACATAACCATGTCAAACGGGATATTATATTTTTTTTTCAATTCTCCTGCATAGTACATACCTCTAATGGTCGCTTCTGCGGGTACGCATCCGTAAGTTGAGATTAATGCATTCATCGGCATCACGATCTTTTCACTATTAAGTTGATTTACAAAAGCCTGGAATTGTGCCGGAGTCTTCTTTCTTGCGTAGACCCACGCCCAATAAGTTCCGTCGCAATTAAACCTGGTTTGATAGTCAGGCGGGTTTGTGCTGGTTGCATTATTGTTGGCCATCCATGCATCTATCATGTTTACAAAAAGGGTATCATAACCTGCTTCATCGGCGCTAAACATGTAATCGGTATGGTCATCATTGGATAAATATATGCGTGACTGGGCTTTTAATACTGTTCCAAAGAAAATGAATGCCAATAATAAAATAAGTGATACGCTTTTTCCGGGGCGAAGATTTTTGACAATGCCGGCGCGTAGGTTGGTGCAAAAGAATTTCATTGGTTAAAGGTGTTTAGAAATGTAGCAACCACAGGAATTTTTCTTGCAGCGTTGTACATTGTTTTCAAAAAATATTTCAATAACTGTAAATATCAGCAGGGGTTGACAATCTACTTTGCCCCTGCTACAGTACCCTGGCAGAAGCTGGCATTCAGGAGGATGTAATAAACCGGGATATTAACGGTCATGCAATTAATATCGATTTACCTGGAAATGGTTTTTTTATTTTCTTTACTTCCTAACGGAAACAAGCATAATAATTTCTATAGAGTATATTGGATTTCATACGGCACAAATATAAGAATGTTTTTAAATATTTGCAGCCTGTTGAAGACAATAAAATCATTAATATGCGGGATTCAAAGGGCACGGGGATACCGGCACCATAGCGATCCGGTAATAAGAGATCGTTGTACATTTTAATTACCATGTACCTGTATTTATCCCTTATAACTATCCGGTCTTTTAATTTGTTAATAAGAAAGGCAACCTGATATTTCCATGACATTTGATTAATACCAGTTATTCGATTTCTTTTATTGCGTTCAAAAAACAGGCAAATCTGTAAGACAATTTGTGTTAATGATTAGATGAGGAAATTTTGAGGTAATTTCAAAAACAATTCCGGATAGGATAATGGTTTCCCGATATGGGATAAAGATCAGGCAGGAGGATCAGTAAATTTGTGCGTTGTATAAATATATTTCAATGCAACAATCATTGACACGCTTAACAATTGCGAACTTTTCCAGCGGGCTATAATTACCGTTATTTTATTCACTTATATAAATGCATCTTTTAACCATACAAAATTATTTTTGTTTTAAACGGATATCCTTACAATGCGGCAAATAAAAGTTGTTTTTTACCTGTTATTACCTATAGTGTTGTCCTGTAATAATAAAAAGCATTTGCTATTTGAAAAAATGGAGTCTTCAGCAACCGGCATCAATTTTACGAATACTTTGACAGAAGATCAGCAACACAATCTTTTTGCATACGAATATTTTTACAATGGCACCGGGGTAGCCATAGGTGACATCAACAATGACGGCTTGCCGGATATTTATTTAACAGGTAACCAGGTGCCGGCGAAACTTTTTCTCAATAAGGGTAATTGGAAATTTGAAGATATTACCGGTGCTGCAGGCGTTGCCGGCAAGGATGCATGGAAAACCGGTGCCAGCATGGTAGACGTGAATGGTGATGGCTTATTGGATATTTACGTTTGTTATTCAGGATTTGGATCGGATGAGGACAGGGCCAACCAATTGTTCATTAATAATGGCAAGGATAATAACGGGTTAACAACCTTTACAGATCAAGCGGCAGCGTATGGATTAGATGCTCCGGGAACTTATACCAGCCAGGTTGTTTTTTTTGATTATGACAAGGACGGCGACCTCGATATGTTTATGCTCAATCATGCGAATATGTTTTATTCGCCTTTTTTTAATACGCGTCAACTAAGAAATTTACGACATCCTCAATTTGGCAATCGCCTGTACCGCAATGATAACAATCACTTTACCGACATAAGCGCCCAGGCAGGTATTTATGGCAACGGTATCAACTTTGGCCTTGGTATAGCCGTGACCGATTTTAACAATGATGGATGGCCCGACTTATATGTATCAAATGATTTTGAAGAACAGGATTATGTATACCTCAACAACCGGAATGGAACATTCAGGGAAATTTGTAAGGATATATTTGGCCATATTAGCCGAAGCACGATGGGAGTGGATATCGCAGATTATAATAACGACCTGTTGCCGGATGTAGTTTCACTCGATATGCTGCCCGAAGATAACCATCGTCAGAAAATTTTGAAAGGACCGGACCAGTATGACAGGTTCACACGAATGGTGGATAGCGGGTATGGTTATCAGTATTCACGCAATATGCTGCAATTAAACCGGGGTTTTACAAAAGACAGCCTGCCGGTTTTTAGCGAAATAGGGCAGTTGGCAGGTGTTTCAAATACAGACTGGAGCTGGAGTCCTTTGTTTGCTGATTTTGATAACGATGGATGGAAAGACCTGTTTGTCACTACAGGATTTTTGAGGGATTATACCAACCTTGATTTTTTAAAGTTTGATGTTGCCAATGCTGTACAGCAAACAAAAGCGGAGGGTAAGGACATTTCAACCCTGGAAAATTATCGTCAAAATATGCCTTTGAATGACCTGGTAAAGAAGATGCCTTCCACGAAGATCAGCAATTATATGTTTCGGAATAACAGGGACCTCACCTTTGCCAATGAAGCAGCTAACTGGGGACTCGATGAACCCGGGGTATCCAATGGCGCAGCTTATGCTGATCTTGACAATGACGGCGATCTCGACCTAATCGTGTGTAATAATAATGAACCCGTGAGGGTATATAACAATCATTCGAATGACCAATTCAAAAATAATTATTTGAAAATAAAACTGGCTGGTGAAAGCAAAAACCGTTTTGCTATCGGCGCCAAAATATTGGTTACGGTGAATGACAGTAGCCAGATAATGGAACAATACCCGGTACGCGGCTATCAATCTTCGGTAGATTATACTTTGTGTTTTGGGCTTGCCAAACATCAACTGGTAAACCGGGTAAAAGTGATATGGCCCAGTGGAAAAGTTACGGTGATGGATACTATTAAAGCCAACCAAACGATCAGTATTAATGAAGCCACATCAATTAGCAATACCGATACTCCGGCACTTCGGAAAGCAACATTATTTACAGATGTAACTGCATCTTCGGGAATCGATTTTATACAACATGAAAATGATTTCGTTGATTTTCGGAAAGAGTATCTTATTCCATATGAACTGTCAAAGGAAGGGCCTAAAATGGCAAAAGGAGATGTGAATCATGATGGGTATGATGACATTTTTATTGGTGGGCCGGCGGGTACGGGTGGAGTGCTTTATTTACAAAATGCTGATGGAAAATTTATGCGTTCCATATCGCAACCCTGGCAGCAGGATTCACTTTGCGAAGATATGAACAGCTTATTTTTTGATGCCGATGGGGATGGTGATTTGGATTTGTATGTAGTAAGTGGTGGAAATGAATTTTCGGTTAACGCTCCACAACTACAGGACCGGCTCTATATTAATGACGGCAACGGCAAATTTTCAAAAGCGCGTGGTGGATTGCCGCCGGAGTTTTTGAGCGGCAGTTGTGTTATCGCTTCCGATTATGATCACGATGGCGACCTGGATCTTTTTATTGGCACACGGGTAGTACC
>JBDTLZ010000180.1:0-7359 GCA_039934515.1 Ginsengibacter sp. | reverse complement strand
TAGGCTTCAACGTCTCACTCCATCAACCCAATTCAATAACCGTAATCTCCGGCAATATCCCTACCCTTCCAGGGTAACCTATAAAGCCGTAGCCGGGATTTACGTATAATTTTTGTTTTCCCTCTTCATAAAGTCCGGCCCATTGTTTATAAATGTACTGGACCGGGCTCCATTTAAACCCGGGAATTTCAATACCAAATTGCATTCCATGGGTATGCCCGCTAAGCATAAGGTCAACATCGCCATAGAGTGGCCGCACCTGCGCGTCCCAGTGGCTGGGATCATGGCTTATTAAAATTTTGAAGGGATATTTTTCGCTACCTGCATAAGCCTTAGCCATATCCCCATACTTCGGGAAGCGGGCTTTGTTACTCCAGTTTTCAATCCCTATCAATGCGATTTCCTCACCGCCTTTTTCAAGCACTACATGCTCATTCATCATCAGGCGCCAGCCAAGATCGGCGTGTACCCTGGCCAGGTTCTTCAAATTCTGTGATTTGCTTACCCCATTTTGTGGCCAGCTTACATAATCCCCATAGTCATGATTTCCAAAAGTTGAATACACGCCCATTGGAGCCTTAACCTGGCTAAAAATGTCCATATAATTATCCATCTCTGTTGCCTTGTCATTCACCAGGTCGCCGCTGAAAATAATGAGGTCGGCTTTTTCAGCCCGTATTTTTTCAATACCATTTGTTACCGCCTGTTTGTTGGTAAAGCTGCCTGAATGTACATCACTAAAATGAAGGATTTTGAGTCCTTTGAAAGATGCTGGTAAATTGTCGAATGTTATTTTTACTCTCCTGACCTGGTAATTGTATTTATTGCTGAAACCATAAACCAGGCTTCCAAAAAGAGTGCCTCCCGCCGCGAGCCCCAGCCAGCTCAGAAAAATTGACCTGCTGATCCCGTCATCACTTAACTCCGCTCCTTCTGTATTTCTGAAGAGAAGTTTGCCCGACGCCCATTGTATTACCCTCCTTATATCATCCACCAGCAGGAAAACAATTGCGAAGAATTTTGCCAGGAACAACCCGATCACTGTCGCAAAAAGATACGTCCGTACTTTTTTTGGCAAAAAGCCCGGGCCCGTTAAGATAAATACCAGGAAGCCAATTATTGCAATAATTGAAATGGCCCAGTAAACAGAATAAATGATTGTCCTCGTTTTTGGTGAAGCAGAATTGCTCACCGTTTTTATTGCCTGGAACACATAGGTATCCAGCAAAAGCATGAACATGACAAACAGCAGGGCGCCTAATGGTGTACGCATGAATTATTTATTTTCCTTTTGGTTACGAAATTAAAAACTTATAAACTCTCTTACCTGTTCATCAATCACTTTTGAAGTTTCTTCATTAAAGCGCCCATTAGCATCCAGCATCTTATCGATTGCTGAAATGGGTAGTTTATTATGATGAACATTCATTTTCATGTAATTCAGCGATGCCGACAAGTGATCCATTCCCCTCAGGTTGCCCGCACGGCCTGTTGAAATGCCCGTCAGCAGTGCCTTTTTATGATACCATACCTTTGCGATGTCACTGTTATCGATCATAGCCTTCAATACGCCTGGGAAGGTGCCATTGTATTCCGGAATGATAAAAATAAATTTTTGCGTGGGAATTAATATTTCATTTTCAATTTTTAAAAATTCAGGAGTGCGATGGAGGACGTCCATGTTAACTAATGAAAGAACCGTAGCGTTGATATTTTTTTCCTGTAAAATTCTGTGATATTCTGCGGCCACTTTTTCAGAATGGCTTTCAATGCGGTGTGTCCCGCTGATAATTGTGTACATCGTATAAATTTTCCCGGATTTTATTAGGTTTTCAAAAACTAAATTGTTAGAAGTTAGTTGATTAATAAACCATTTTTACCCGAAGAATGTTCCCTAATATTATACCTAATAATTAAATTTGCCAAAATTCGGTGGTTACCGTGTAGAAGTCAGTAGTTGTGGTTATCGTGGCAGGGTTTATAATTATGAAGTTTACAAGGAAATTAGTTCTCTTTCCAACGGGTAGAGGAAGGGGCGTGGTTATCACATAGTTGCAGCTTAGTTGTGTCATTGACAATTGAATGGTGGAACACAGGCAATGCTAAGTTGTAGCTCAAAAAAAATCATATGGGTAAAATAATAGGAATAGCCAATCAAAAGGGCGGCGTTGGTAAAACAACTACAGCGATAAACCTGGCGGCAAGCCTTGCAGTGCTTGAATATAAAACTTTATTGGTTGATGCGGACCCGCAGGCCAATAGCACAACTGGTGTTGGCTTTGACCTGCATAATGTAACTACCGGTGTATATGATTGCATGGTAAATGATACACCTGCCAAAGATGTTATACTGAAAACAGAAATTCCATACCTTGACCTGATGCCTTCGCATATTGACCTCGTGGGAGCGGAAATTGAAATGATCCACTATCCTGACCGGGAAAGCGTTTTAAAAAATGTCCTTAAAGCAATTAAAGACCAGTACGATTTTATTATCATCGATTGCTCACCTTCATTGGGATTGATAACCGTAAATGCACTCACAGCAGCAGACAGTGTATTGGTGCCCGTACAAGCTGAATTTTTTGCTTTGGAGGGCCTTGGCAAACTATTGAATACGATCAAAATTGTACAGAACAGGCTCAATACATCCTTGCAAATTGAAGGGCTGCTCATGACCATGTACGATGGAAGGCTCCGGTTGTGCAACCAGGTGGTAAGTGAGGTACGCCGGCATTTTGAAGACCTTGTATTTACGAGTATTATTCATCGCAATACCAAACTTAGCGAAGCCCCCAGCTTCGGTAAGCCTGCTATACTTTATGACGCTGATAGTAAGGGAGCGATTAATTATTTAAATCTTGCCAAAGAAATCCTGCAGAGAAATGATATGACAAAGATGTCACAAAAAGAAAAAGTGCTGGAACAAATCTAACTCCGGCCTGTAGATTTGTCAATTCAAATTATGCTGAAAAATAATGAACATGAACACTCCAAATAAAAAAGATGCTTTAGGCAAAGGCATCAGGTCGTTATTGCAGAATATTGACACAGATCTTTCCGCTACAGCCAGTATTCTTCAAAAAGAATCTCCGGGAAAATTCGGGCCGGTCAATACCCGTATCCCACTCACTATGATCGAAGCTAATCCGGACCAACCGAGGCACGATTTTGATGAAACGTCCTTGAGTGAGCTGGCGGCGTCGGTAAAAATGCACGATATCATTCAACCAATTACAGTTACCAGGCTTGCTGATGGCCGGTATCGAATTATCGCCGGCGAAAGAAGGTTCAGGGCCGCAAAAATAGCCGGGCTTTCAGATGTACCGGTATATATAAGGGAAACGAAAAATTCAAAAACACTCGAACTTGCCTTATTGGAGAATTTA
This sequence comes from Ginsengibacter sp., assembly GCA_039934515.1. Classification (GTDB taxonomy): domain Bacteria; phylum Bacteroidota; class Bacteroidia; order Chitinophagales; family Chitinophagaceae; genus Ginsengibacter. Next base: position 3,970 of record JBDTLZ010000180.1, on the reverse strand, counting down.
CAACGGGAAGATCTTAATGCCATCGAAATTGCCCTGAGCTATAAGCAACTACTGGAGGAACTGGATTATACCCAGGAACATCTTGCAGAGCGCATGGGTAAGGAAAGAAGCACCGTCACCAACTATCTCCGTCTTTTAAAATTACCCCCCGACATACAGGCCGCCGTAAGAAATGGCATCATCAGCATGGGCCATGCAAGGGCATTGATAAATGTGGATATGGTTGATAAACAGTTGTATATTTTTAACGAGATAAAAAATAAAGAGCTGTCTGTAAGGCAAACCGAAGACCTCGTGAGAAAACTGTATATAACTACAAAAAGCGCTGTTAATAATTCGGTAAAAGCTTCACTGCCACCGCCTTTGAAGAAAATTGAAGATAATTTAGCATCTTATTTCAGCACTAAAGTGAAAATGACTCAAAACAAAAAAGGCACCGGCAGCATTACCTTAGACTATTATTCCGTGGAAGAATTAAATGCAATTTTAGATAAAATGCAGGTTCCGGTGGATTAATCTCATGCTTAAACTATCCCTACTTTTTATAGTATTTTTTTTTCTCTTCATGCTGAAAGATGTAAAGGTATATGCCCAGAAAAAGGAAGATACTGTTGTAATAAAAGCGAATGCACCGGCAGATTCCAGTGGTAAAAGTTTGCTGGCTCTTGATACTTCAGTCTCAAAAAAACACAATCCGTCGAAAGCTACTATTCGTTCCGCCATATTACCCGGGTGGGGACAGGCATACAACCGGAAATACTGGAAGATCCCGATCGTTTATGGTGCACTGGGTACTACAGCAGGGATATTTTTTTATAATTTAAAAACATATAAATTATTAAGGGTTGCCGTTAGGCTGCGCCTCGATACCATACCTGGTAATGACAACCAGGTGGACAAACAATTCCTAAATCTTTCAACAGAATCCATACGATCCTATCGCAACGAATACCGGCAAAATATTGATTACTCGGTGCTCTTTTTCCTGGTGTTCTGGGGATTGAATGTTGTGGATGCTACTGTTGACGCGCATTTGAAGGCTTTCGATGTGAGCCCAGATATCAGTATGAAGATCCGGCCGGGATTAAACTCCAATAATAATGGCCCCGGCATTTCTTTTGTTTTCTTTTTTACCGATAAGCACCCCAAAGTTTTATTGCCGGTTCCGTAGGGTTTTCTTATTTTCATTTTTCAGATCAATCTTAATATGAATATCGCTTTAATAGGCTATGGGAAAATGGGAAAGGCCATTGAAGGCATTGCGTTGCAAAAAGGCCACAGCATTATATTGCGCATCGACGACCAAAATCTCCATGAGCTTACCGTTGATAATCTTCAAAAAGCAGATGTTGCGATAGAATTCACAGGCCCCGATAGCGCGGCATCAAACATATTGCAATGCTTTGGTGCAGGTGTTCCGGTAGTTTGCGGAACAACTGGATGGCTATCGAAACTGGAAATGGTAAAACAGAAATGTGAAGAGCTTCACGGCTCTTTTTTATATGCAAGCAACTTTAGCGTAGGCGTCAATATCTTCTTTGAGCTCAATAAGAAACTGGCAACGCTCATGAAGCAACAGCCAAATTATGAAGTGAGTATTGAAGAAACCCACCATACCGAAAAGAAAGATGCGCCAAGCGGTACCGCTATTACACTTGCTGAAAAAATTATCGATACGCTTCCCCCGAAAAATAAGTGGTCTCTTTCACAATCGCCTGACAACGCTGCAATTCAAAATGCCGATGCGGTTATCATTACCAGTAAACGTATAGATCCTGCAGCAGGAACGCATTCTGTTAAATACACTTCCGGGGTTGACGATATAGAGATTATCCACACAGCGCATAACAGGATGGGCTTTGCAGCCGGAGCTGTACTGGCCGCAGAATTCATCCATGATAAAAAAGGAGTTTTTAGTATGAAGGAGGTCCTTAGTTTTTAGCGCTTACCACAGGTACGAAGATGGAAAGCATATCAAACTATTAGGTGAGGCAGACATTCATCAATAAACGCTTTGCTCTAACCATATCATTTTCCGAGTACATAATGCAAACCAAATAGAAATGCATTGTTTTTGATTTTCCCGCCTCCAGTAAAAGGTTCGTTATTTGAACCAATATTGCTTAACCCAAGCTGGTAACGGCCATCAAACCCAACACCATTGGTAAAAGTATATCCTGCCCCTATTATGCCGGCAATATCAGTAGATTTAAATGATGGCTTTATATCATCGTTAGTTCCGCTTGTTTTTTCCTTTGCTGAAACCAAAAAGCCAACTTGCGGTCCAATAATAATAGAAAACCCTTCATGAATATATTTTGCTAACACCGGTAGGCATACATAACTTAAATTAAGTTTATCCTCGCCGGAGCCCTGCGAAAATTTAGTACCTAACAAAGAATAGATTATTTCAGGCTGCACAGCAAATTTCCCTGAAACGCCGATCTGGGCCAACAAACCACCATAAAAACCAATTTTTGAATCAGCGGTAATACTTGTGCCACCACCTGAAAATTTGAGATTGGCAGATGTGATACCAGCTTTTATCCCAAAACCGTTTATTTTCTGCGTATACCCGATGGTCGTTGAAATTGTTAATACGGCTACCACCAAAAATATTTTTTTCATAGTGCTTGTTTTAGTTTTTTCAATGTTCAAGCCGGAAAATCCTATTAAAAATTTAATAATGCAATAATTAAAAATAATAAACCAGTTCAACTCCTATGTTTCCGATAACATAACCGTATTTGCCAAAACCGATAAAGTTGCCGGTTACCTGCATCTTCTTCGAGATACTGTAACCCAGCCCCGTAACAAAACAAAGAGCTGTTCCATTATTACTCACTGTAGGAACACCAATACCTGCCTGCAGGTCTATGAACACTTTTGGCTCAAAATGATACTCGAAACCGCCTAAAAAGGGTATAAATCCAACACCTTCACCCCCGCCCTTTCTTAAAAATCCGTAATAGCCCGCATCTGCGGTAAGCAGAAATTTTTGTGAAAGCGCTAATTGAGCCTTAACAGTTCCCCCCAGGGTAAATGAATACACCGATCTAAAAACTCCTACCGGTACACCAAAAGTTATTCCGGCGCCCACATGAACTTTTTTATCAAAGTCCCACTGGCCTTTACCAGAAATAACCAACATCGTGCAAAAAATTACGGCAATAATTTTCATTTATAGTAAGTGAGATTAAGGATATACCTTACAACATAACATTGGTCGTGCATTAGTTTGCGTTTTGGTAACGCCGTACAGTGCACGGATTATCGCAGATCTGTATTTTTATGCGAAAAGTGTCCATCCTGTTTTTCAAAAGCAGTTTTCCGCAACGAATATATCCATAAGCACCGGTATTTCAAACCTGGACACTACCGAAATGTACATAACTTGTCTTAATTAGTGGAGGTACCTTAGTACCTAAGGACGGCTTCCTAATCGCCGGCACATTTTCTAAGTATCCCTTTAATTTCAAATCTTATCATAAAAAAAGGCTGCCCGAAAGGCAACCTCATTTTAAAAATTTACAGTGTTTGTATTAAAAGTTATACGCAAGACGAACACCTATCTCGCCTATGCTGCCATGGTTGCTGAATCCAAGGTATTTTACTGAGCCATCGAAATTCGGGCTGAAATAATATCCAATGCTGGGAGCATACATAAAACCTCCGCCGCCACCTTCGGTAGCAAACCCATAACCCAATTGAGCATGGCCGTAAAGTTTATCACTACCAAGGCCAAATTTAGCACCTGCTAAAAGAGGAATAATCCCAAAACTTCCACTACTATAAGAAGATTTTTTAACTGAGAAATTCTCATATCCGCCACTTAATGTAATCTTTAGGCCTTCTGCTGCTGCAAAATCAGCTTGTAAATCTCCACCGACAGCGAAGGATAATCCGGTAGTTGTAGGGATACCTGCATTAACGGCAATGCTTACTGCCGTTTTTTTCTGTGCTTGTACTG
>JBDTLZ010000179.1:0-4562 GCA_039934515.1 Ginsengibacter sp. | reverse complement strand
TTTGAATTCTTTAAAAAACGAACAATAAAAAAAAATAAAAAAATGATTATGAAAAAATTACTCTTAGCAGCTCTTGTTTTATCTTCCTTTTCACTGTTTGCGCAAAAAAAAGCAGACGATCTGGCAAAGCTCAATGTTGAAACTTATGACCTCGGGAAAGTAAAGCAAAATGTACCCGCAACTGCAACCTTTATTGTTACTAATATTGGTAAAGAAGATTTACTGATTGACGAAGCTAAACCGACATGTGGCTGTACTATTTCAGATTATACGAAGTCACCTATCGCACCAGGCAAAACAGGCGTTATTCATGCAACCTACAATGCAGCTAACCTTGGCCATATCGACAAAACCCTCACATTAAAATTTGCAGGAGCCGAAGATGTGAAATTCATCAAACTTACAGGTGATGTGCTTGAGCCGGCAGCCTATGACAAAGGAGTAGCTGGTGGTACAATTAAAAAAGCAGATGCTGCTACTACCACTACTACTACAACTACAACCAGTACGACTGCCAAAAAAGTAAAGAAAGGATAAGAAGATCTTAGACTATATTTTATTTTCAAAATAACGCCCCTGAATTTCCAGGGGTTTTTTTATACAATAGAAGAGAGGCACAGGGGTACAGGACGTTTACCCATACCAGTTATAAATGATATTCTTAGGACCAGGAAATGTGGAATGTGCCCGAAACCGTGGGTTTCTAATCTGAACCTATTTTCATTTTTCAACCTTTCAACGCGCCAATAATCATCCCAAACGGGTGCATTTTAAATTGTCGCAACACTCCAATCATTAAATTTATCCAATAGCTAATAACACTCAATAATAAGAACAGTTGTTCCCCTTTAGGGGTTAGGGGCAAGAACGACATTTTGGAATGCACCCTCCCTAACCGGGGAAATAGTTATTTTAGCAATTATTCGGTAATTGCCGAACTATTTCCAACATTGCATGAGACATCTCATCAACAAATTTCGAAGAGTAACATCTACCGGGTCTTACCTTCCGGAAATCGATGGTCTTCGGTTTTTGGCAATTTTATGGGTTTTTGTCTACCACCTGAATGGCTATTTAATAAAAGCTTATCCCGGAAATACGATAAAAATTTTCCAGGCAATTGCCGGAAACGGGCATTTGGGCGTTGAGCTCTTTTTTGTAATAAGCGGTTTTGTTCTCAGCTTACCATTTGCCAGGTATTATTTAAAACAGGGTAAAAAAATCTACCTAAGACATTATTTTCTAAGGCGGTTTACAAGGCTGGGGCCACCTTATTTTGTAGTAATGACCCTTCTATTCATTTTCCTATCCCTCACCCATCTTTATACAGCAAGGGAATTAACCCCTCATCTCTCTGCCTCTCTATTATATGTGCACAATATTGTCTATCCGGGTTCCCTGCCGGTAATAAACCCAGTCGCCTGGTCTCTCGAGATTGAAATACAGTTTTACCTGTTGATGCCTTTTTTAGCATACATTTTCAGACTGCAAAAAAATACCAGGCGCATCCTGTTAGTTCTCACTATGGTGATTATGCCAGTACTTCAATATTTTTATAAAATTGATACCCTTTTTTTTTACCAGTTTCTCCAGTTTTTTATTGCCGGATTGCTTTTAGCAGACATATACATTACATATGACAGGCAATATTTTTACGATACCGCTCACAAAACAAAAAGAAATTTAGCAACCATACTGGGTGTATTTTTATTTGCAGGAGTTTTAATGGCTCGTTCAACAAGAACTGAGCTGGCCTATACGATTTTTATACCGCTGGCTATTGTAACATTCTATTGTGCCGTGCTTTTTATTCCCTTTTGGAAAAAGATTTTTAATATAAAATGGGTGAGTATAACAGGTGGAATGTCCTATACAATTTACCTGGTCCATCTTCCCATACTGGCGACATTCGGCCGGTTCTTTATAAAATATGGAATTAGCCGGAATTATTTTGTTTACTTTATTATCCAATTTTTAATATTGGGAATAGTAACGATGGCCGTTAGTTCCTTATTTTTCTATTTTATCGAAAGGCCTTGTATGCAAAAGGATTGGCATATTAAATTATATAAGAACAGGAGGTCTGCAAAGGGCAAATGATTTAACCGGACATATCGTAAACCGTATTATATGCAATCACGCAAAAAGTTTATACAAACAACAGCCATGCTTACAACTGGCATGATGCTAAAACGATCGGGGGCATTTGCTTTTGCGGCAGGTAGTTTTGAAAACAAAAGGCCGCCACTATCGGAAAGGAAATTCACCAGCAAGGCAGTAGAGTCGACGATCGCGAAATTAAAAAAACAAATTGCGGATGAGGAACTGGGTTGGCTTTTCGAGAATTGTTTTCCCAATACGTTAGACACTACCGTTGATTTTGAAATGGTAAACGGCAAACCGGATACCTATGTTATCACCGGTGATATTGATGCGATGTGGCTGCGCGATAGCACTGCCCAGGTATGGCCATACTTGCCTCTATTGAAAGACGATGCGCAATTAAAGGAGTTGATAGCAGGTGTGATCAACCGGCAAAAAAAATGCATTTTATTAGACCGGTATGCCAATGCCTTCTATAAAGATGTGAATAAAGTAAGTGAATGGAAAAGCGATCTTACTGAAATGAAACCCGGTATTCATGAGCGCAAATGGGAAATAGATTCTTTATGCTATCCCATACGGCTGGCAAACCGATATTGGAAAGTTACCCGTGAAACGGCTGTTTTCGATAGTGATTGGGAACAATCCATTGTACTCACCGTAAAAACATTTAAAGAGCAACAACGAAAAACCGGTAACGGGCCCTATAGCTTTCAGCGTACGACTGCCTGGGCCACAGATGGTGTACCGCTTGGAGGTTATGGTTACCCGGTAAATCCCATCGGCCTCATTTGTTCTATGTTTCGTCCGAGTGATGACGCTACGATTTTTCCGTTTCTTGTTCCCTCGAATTTCTTTGCGGTAATATCCCTGAAGCACGCAGCAGAGATGCTGCAATCAATAAGAGGTAATAGCAGCCTTGCCAATGAATGTTTGCAGCTCGCCGCGGAAGTAGAAAAGGCTTTGCAGCAATATGCCATTGTGAACGATCCAAAGCACGGTAAAATGTATGCCTATGAAGTGAATGGATTTGGAAGCCATAACCTGATGGATGACGCCAATGTGCCGAGCCTGTTATCGCTTCCCTACCTGGAGGCAGCAAAAAATACCGATAGTGTTTATCAGAATACAAGAAAATTTTTGTTATCGGGCAATAACCCGTTTTTTTTTAAAGGCAAGGCCGGTGAAGGTATTGGCGGCCCGCACGCCGGCATAGATATGATATGGCCATTAAGTATTATTATGCGTGGGCTCACCAGTAAAGATCCCGCGGAAATAAAAAAGTGTTTAATGATGCTGAAATCCACCCATGGTGATACCGGCTTTATGCATGAATCATTTCATAAAGATGATGCGACAAAATTTTCCCGTAAATGGTTTGCCTGGGCAAATACAATTTTTGGCGAACTTGTTCTGCATACAAGTATGGTTTACCCGGAGTTATTGAAAAGCAGGCTATCCTGAGTTTGATTCCAGGTTATTTAATTATGAAGACAAATTTTATCCCACAGATACCGGATTTATTAACTTCAGGTTAAATAATAAAAGATAATAAGAATTTAATCTCCGGATTCTATTAATTTTAGAAATAATAAAAAAACTATGTCAAGAAAATCAAACGAAAATTCAAGGCGTTCTTTTATTGCGAATGTTACAAGGGGGGTTATCGGAGCATCCATACTTCCGTCTGCAGTTTCAGCAAAAGAACGCAAACATCATTTTGAAGAGCTCATCAGGTCTAAACAACATTTTGGCCCGAATGACCAGGTGCAGATTGCCCTGATTGGTGCGGGCGGTATGGGTAGTGCAGATACAAATACCTGTATCACCGTTCCTGGTGTAAAGCTGGTTGCGGTGTGTGACTTGTATGATGGCCGGCTGGCAGATGCCAAGAAAAAATGGGGGAATGATTTGTATACGACCCGCGACTACAGGGAGATCCTCGAGAGAAAAGATATTGATGCAGTTATTATTGCAACACCCGATTTTTGGCATAAAGATATTTCCGTAGCTGCCATGAACAAAGGCAAACATGTATACTGTGAGAAGCCAATGGTACATGATATCACAGAAGGCCCCGCTATAATAGCGGCCCAGGCAAAAAATAAAGTGGTGTTCCAGGTCGGAAGCCAGGGTATGAGTTCTTTGGGTAATGAAAAAGCAAAAGAATTGTTGAAAGATGGCGCGATAGGAAAATTAAATTATGCTGAAGGATTTTGGGCGCGTATGTCACCCACCGGCGCCTGGCAATATCCCATTCCTGAAGATGCTTCCGTTTCTACAGTTGATTGGGATAGGTATGTTGCCAATACGGTTAAAAGGCCTTTTGATGCAACCAGGTTCTTCCGCTGGCGCAATTACCGGGATTATGGTACGGGTGTATCAGGCGATTTATTCGTGCATTTGTTTTCAAGCCTTCATTTTGTAACCGGATCGATAGGCCCAAATAAAATAATGGC
>JBDTLZ010000178.1:0-10597 GCA_039934515.1 Ginsengibacter sp. | reverse complement strand
AGTGCAACCTGCGTAACCGTTAGGTAATCGTAGCCCGTGGTAGGCCCGTCCTTACTGTGTTCACCCCAATAGCCATCAGGAGTTTGTTCTTCCACACAAAACCTGTGCAAGACTTTTGTCGATAGCTTTATCCATGCCGGTTTGTTAAACACGTGGCCTGCTACCAGCAATGTTGACGCATATATTGAATAATGATTCGGCGATGTAGTAATGTAAGGGGCATTGTACATGGGATAATCCTGGCACAATGCCAACTTCGGTTCGAGTAAGGATACTTCTTTCAGAATTACATTTTTCCAGCGTAAGCGTCTCTCGTCCCCCAATTTATTTTCGAGTATGCGGTATGCTTCCAGCCACATATAAGTGTCCCAATCATTGTCGCCACGGGTTGTGTAATTACCCTTATCATATTCGGTAACCAGCATATCACCGATCTTTTCTGCCAGTTGAAGGAGGCTTGCGTCTCCATATCTTTTATTCAGTGGATGGGATTTTGTATACAGGGCTGCCGGCATCAAAATGGCATTTGGAAAATGACTCCATCCAGGCAGTGATTCTAATGAGGCCAACGTCACATGCTGTTCTTCAGCGAAACGCTTTTGGACCCTTGCAATTCCATTTTCAAGCAATTGGAAATAGCGACCCGGTAAATCTACTTTTGTAGTGTTTGAAGCTGTGGTTTGTGCACCGGTGAAGCTTACCGAGCCGATGATTGCCAGGATTGATAAGAGGATTTTTTGCGTCATTTGGTTTTATTTTTAATAATATACAGGGTTACATCCCTAATTAGCCTTATCCAATACTACAACGGAAAGCAGCAATATGCATTTGGTATTTGGGTAAACAATCAGCGCCGGGTTTATAGGATAGTATTTTAACCAAACTCAGGCCCTGCAATCAGGTACTGTTTGCTGGATATCCCCGGTAATATATTTTCTTCTTTATACATTCTTGTAAAATGGCGTTGTTTGCTAAATCCAATTGAATGCAACCAATCAACCATTTCTTCTTTATCGGCAAGAACATCCACCACCACAGGTTGATCAATAAGATTGTTTAATGCTTTTGTAATTAAAAGCTTCGCTTCAAGTGTGGTTGATGCTACAACCGGGCCTACCTGGTGATACCTTTTTCCATCTCTTCCCAGTGAAAAACCGCTGATCCGGCCATTATTTTTTAACAACCACGCACTGGCCGGATATTCATTCAGCATCGGTGTAATAAGTTGCTTCCTGTTCGCACCGAATATAAATTCATCGAGGTCAATAATTTCTCCCAGGTTTTGTGATTCAACCGGCTCTGTTAAAAGATCGTCACCAGGCGATAGTACCTTTGTCACAGACGAGTTTATCAATCGTACGATAGCATATTCATCTATAAAATCCAGCTTTTTATACACGACTTGCCCTTCCGGGGTTGCATCAAGTTTGATAGATTTAATACCTCCCAGTTTTTTAAAAATATTTGCCAGCAGTGATTTACTTATTCCATGTCCCTGGTATTGTTTGTCAACCAGTACCATTCCTATCCAGGCTACTTCATTTGAATAATTTATTGCTGTAGTTGTTCCAATAATAACTTTGTCGTCAGTTTCTGCCAGCAAGCAAACGTTTGCAACGTTTTCAATTAACAACTGCCAGTCTTTTTCTGTTTGGTTCCAGCCTGCAGCATCCGACAGTTTAATTGCGCTGTTAATATCGCCGGGCTCCATATTCCTTATTATAAAAGATGGATTTTCCATATTTAGCTGTCCTCTGTATAATTAATATCTTTTTTAAAGGTTTCTTCCAGGTATACGAGCGCGAGTATTGCCAGGGCGTAGGTGATAAGCGCTACGATTAATGCACTGGAAATTATTCCCACATGATTTTTCATTAATACAAAAAGAAATGTCAGGGGAATAACGGTACCCCGTACAAAATTGGGTACCGTGGTGGCAACAGTAGCTCTTAGATTAGAGCCGAAAAGTTCAGCAGCAACTGTAATGAAAAGTGTCCAGTAACCGCTGCAAAATCCAAGAAAGGCACACAATACATAAAATAGTGTTGTGCTCTTCACCGGCACGAGCAGATAGACCATAACCAACAGGAAAGAAGCGGTCATAAACATGAAAATAACTTTTTTCCGGTTTTGAAGATACTGACTGAGAAAGCCGCTGGTTATATTGCCGGCGACCTGTGCTGCGAAAGCAAACAAGACCGCCTTGCCTGCTTCCACCGGCTGATCAAGTCCCATCGCCTTTCCAAATTCGGGGGAAAATGTAATCAGGATTCCAACGACAAACCATATAGGCATACCAATTACAATGCTGGTCACATATTTTAATAACCGGGTTTTGTTATTGAACAGCATTCGTATATCGCCTCGTTTTACATTTGTCTCCTTTAGTTTCGTAAAAATGCCTGATTCGAAAATCTTTATCCTGGATATCATTAACACCAGCCCAAGTCCTCCCCCGATAAAGTATGAAGCGCGCCATTCGAACATGTACGCTACCAGGTACGCGAGCAGTGCACCAAAAACCCCCATCGTTGCAACCAATGTTGAACCATATCCACGGATTTTATTTGGTAAAATTTCTGTTACCAATGTAATACCTGCGCCCAGCTCACCCGCAAGGCCAAAGCCCGCAATAAACCGCAGTACTGCGTATGCGCCAACAGATGTAACAAATCCATTTCCGATATTTGCCAGTGAATAAATTAAGATAGAGCCAAACAATACGGATAATCGTCCTTTTTTATCTCCGAGAATACCCCAGAATATACCGCCAATCAGCAATCCCGCCATCTGGAGGTTTAGTAGCAAAAGGCCGTCTTCCAGTATCTTGTCACCCGAAACGTGTAACGATTTCAGGCTTGGAATACGAACAATGCTAAAAAGGAACAGGTCGTACATATCTACCATATATCCCAACGCTGCGACTAAAACAGGAAGTCGCAGGAGTTCCTGCCGAATGGATCTGGAAGATGAATTTGTTATTGAATTGTTCAATGGTACATTGGTTTAATGGTTAATTGCTTATTGGTTGCCCTCGCTTCTTTGTTCGAATTTAGCTATTCATTTATTGCCGGTTTTTATTGCGAATCATCTTTTGACAGGTCCCCTCGCTGCTATACCGGTCGGGCCCGCATGCATCAATTTATATACGCGCCCGTCTGCCTTGGTTAATAGGTACAATTCACCATGTGCATCCCGGCCAAAATGAAGGTCAACACGGTCGCTTCCACAAAGATCTTTCAGTGTTTTGTTGACGCCGTTAATTGAAATTTTCCATTCCTTAATGATTGCCTGCTTTCCCTGTTTGATATCTGCCATATCAATATAGAACAATCTTCCGGAAGGAATATCACCAAATAAAAATTTTCCTTTTAACTGCGGGATTGCCGTGCCCCAATATTCGAGGCCGCCTGAAATTGCTTTACCCTCATCATGGTCAAATTCTGCAACGGGATAATTAAAATGATTAATGCTGTCATTCCCTGGAAGCGGGAACACTTTGGTCATATCCCCAATGGGATCGAGTACAAAATTTCCTTCTCTCAGCGGCCAGCCATAATCATGACCGGGCTCGATAAGATTGACCGATTCAATATTTGCCTGCCCTATATTGCAAACAAGCATTTGACCTGATTTGCTCCAGGTGATACGGTGCGGATTTCTAAAACCATAAGCATAGATTTCCCCCAGGGTATTCGGGGTGTTGGCAAAAGGGTTGCCAGGCGGTATGCCGTACTTACCATTGGCGCTGTTGTGTCCGCCGGGGTCTATGCGAAGAACCGTTCCCCAAACATGATCCTTATTATGCGGAATGAATGGATAACCTTCCTCAACTGAACCACCATCGCCAACTCCTATGTATAAAAGGCCGTAGTCCTTATCACCCGGTTTGGAAAGGGGGTTAAAAGTTATTTCCTGCGTGCCATGTATGCCGGTGACCATGTTAACCCTGAAAAGTTCCCGTCCCTTTCCGGAAAACGTAGCCGCCGTCGGGCTATCGGTTTTCCATTCGGTGAGCACATATTGTATGGCCACGGGGATTGAATCTGCGTATCCAAAATCAGCTTTAGCTGATCCCGGTTTTTCTGAGTGGGTTGTATACAAAAGCCCGTTTTTTGCAAAGCCGGGATGAAAGGCAAAACTGCCAAACCCTGTTGCGAGCCTGTATTCACCAAGAAAATTAGGTTCCAGTTTGGCTATGTCCATATACACTACCGGCTTATTATTTTCCATTCTGTATAATTTGCCGCGAAGGTCGAGTATAAAGGAATTGCCGGTTTGCGGCTCAAAATCAAATTTTGTTATCCGGGCCAGGGGCAGCCTGCCGCTATCACTTGAAGCAGGTATTTGAGTCGCCAATTCAACACCAACAACCAGGTTTGAAAGCTTTATAGAGTCTGGAATGGGGTTTGATAACGCATTGCTGTCAGCTTTTGATTTATGATGACCAGGTAGCCTATGTGTATTCAGGTAAGCAATAATACCGGTTATGTCGCTATCGTTTAACGAAGGAAATGATGGCATGGTGACCTTATAGGTCGCGTACAAATCCTTCGCGCGCTCATCGCCGGATTCTATAACTTTCTTCGGGTCTTTTATGAAATGCAGAAGCCAGGCGGGCGATGTCAAAGTTGTTATTCCCCCGAGCTCAGGGCCAATACCATCCTGTCTGAAGTTGTGGCAACCACCGCAATATTGAGAAAAAGAAGCTGCTCCACGGGCAATGGTTGCAGTATCAGTAGCGATAGTAATATCGCCGGTAGAAGATGACCCCCGGTTACAGGAATTAAATGACACAAGCAATATCAAGCCGAAAATAAACAGAACTCTTTTTTTCATGATTTTGTCATTGATATATTTATTACAATAAAAAGTAAACCTTCTTTCCTGTTTATTTCCCGTTTTTCAGGGCGTTAAACAGTAGGGTACTTTGTGTTAAATCGGAATGTTGTTGAAACGTCGTTGTTCATTCTGTGCGGATCGTTTCAACATCATAATCTTGGTATGGTTAGTCCTCCGTCAACCATAATCACCTGCCCGGTGGAATACATGAAACTACCTTTTACTAAGGCTGCTACTACTTTTCCAACATCTTCCGGTTCACCCCATCTTGGTTGAACACACAATCCTTCTTTAATAAGTTTATCATATTTCTCCGTTGCACCGGCCGTCATATCTGTGTGAATTACGCCGGGCCTCACTTCAAAAACGGGGATATTGTATTCCCCCAGGCGTACCGCAAATAATTGAGTGGCCATACTGAGGCCTGCTTTTGAAATACAATACTCTCCACGGTTTACGGATACCACTGTGGCCGATATTGAAGAAATATTGATAATGCATGCTGCGAATTCCTGGTCGTCCTTCATCTGTGCGATCATCCAATTCGCAGCTTTTTGCATAAGAAAATAAGTTCCCTTTAGATTGGTGGAAATAACATCATCAAAACTCTCTTCTGTGGCTATAAGGATATCTTTACGTTCTTTTGGCCCTATGCCCGCATTGTTTATAAGTATGTGAAGCCGGCCATAATGTTTTTTTATTTCCCGGAGGATATTTTCCCGCCCGGTTGTTGAAGAAATATTGCCACGACAATAGATAGCATCATTACCAAATTCCTTTAATTTGCTAATGCAGTCTTCGACCTCACTGGCCGGGCGCGTGCCGTTGATCGCAAGATCAAAGCCATTTTGCGCAAGTTGTTGCGCTATGCCAAAACCAATGCCGCGGCTTCCTCCAGTAATTAATGCTACTTTTTTCATCGGCACGTCTGTTTAAATTTCAGGGATATTGATCCAGCATTTTTTACTCCAGCTCTCCAATCCTTTCTCTGCCAGTTGCACTCCTTTTACGCCCTCGTGCAGGTCCCACGGGAACGGATCGTCATTTACAACATGTTTTAAAAAGAGTTCCCACTGCACCTTAAAGGCATTGTCATAGGTTTCCTGGTCTGGCACTTTCGACCAGCCCTCAAAGAAATTAATGGGTTGAGCGATATCCGGGTTCCATACCGGTTTTGGAGTATTGCCGTAATGTTGAATATAACATTCACGGAGGCCCGCTACGGCTGAACCTTTAGTGCCATCAACCTGCAGCGTAAGCAGGTCGTCACGGCGCACCCTTACCGCCCATGATGAATTAAACTGTGCCACGATACCACCTTCCAATTCAAATGTGGCATAAGCGGCATCATCTGCCGTACATTTATAGGCCTTCCCCTGCTCATCTATCCTGGTGCCGATATGTGTTGCACCCAGGCAGGAAACCGTTTTTACTTTTCCAAAGACATCATCTAAAATATACCGCCAATGGCAAAGCATATCCACGATGATACCTCCGTCATCTTCCTTCCGGTAATTCCAGGAAGGGCGCTGTGCCGGTATTGAATCTCCTTCGAAAACCCAATAACCAAATTCTCCCCGCACAGAAAGTATTTTGCCAAAAAAATCCTGTTGAATAAGCCGCTTCAGTTTAATGATGCCTGGAAGCCAGAGTTTATCCTGCACCACACCATGTTTTACTCCGCTGCCCTTACAAAGCAGGTATAGATCCATAGCCTGGTTGGTATCAACGGCTATAGGTTTCTCGCAATAAATATGTTTTCCTGCTTTTACTGCTTTACGAACCGACTCTGCGCGCCTTCCGGTGGTTTGCGCATCGAAATAAATGATATTGTGGGCGTCCGCCAGGGCCTTGTCAAGGTTGGTGCTCATTTTTGTCACACCAGACAAAGTGCAAAGTTTTTTTAATTTATTTTCATCCCGGCCAATGAGTATGGGATCAGGCATAATTGTTTCGCCCGAATTTATTTTCACCCCACCCTGTTTTATAATTTCCGTGATAGACCGTAATAAATGCTGGTTGGTACCCATTCGGCCCGTAACCCCATTCATGATAATACCTATTTTATGCTCTTTCATACTGCAGGTTATTTATTTTAATTTGATGATGTTACCCAGTCCCGCCCCGGCGAATATTAGCCGGCAGGCCAATCTGTCACATCTTTTATGAATGCTCCCTATATGCTTTAATAATTTTTTTTAAAAAGTCTTGTTGATCTTCTTTCCAGTAGCTGTTGGAAAAAATTTCAACTTCATTAAAACCGGTGAACCCTGCGGCCTCAACCCATGACCTGATTTTTTTTACAGGAATACAGCCTTCCCCCATAAGTCCCCGGTCGAGCAGCATTTCGGTGGTGGGCACCTTCCAATCGCAAATGTGAAAGGCCGCGAGGTTTCCTCTTTCTCCACACCGCATTAACTCGCTCTGTAAAAACGGGTCCCACCAGAGATGGTACACATCAACCGCTACGCCTACCCAGGGCGAGTCCAAAGCTTCTGCTATATCGTTTGCCTGGGCGAGGGTATTAATGGCCGACCGGGTATCTGCATACATAGGATGCAAAGGTTCTATTGTGAGTCTTACCCCGGCCGCCGCCGCATCTTCAATTACTGATGCAATGCCATCCCTTATTTGTTGCCGGGAATCTGCCAATGATTGAGCAGGATCTGCACCACACACCAATACCAGCATTGAGGTTCCCAGGTCGGCCGCTTCTTCTATTGCCTTCCTGTTGTCATCAATGGCGATTTTTCTTTTACTTGCCTTTTTATGGGCAAAAAAGCCTCCCCTGCAAAGCGATACGATTTTTAAATCGTGGTCGAGTAACATTTTACCCGTCTTTTTTATGTTCCTTCCTTCCAATGCATCGCGCCAAACAGTAATTCCCTTAACTCCTGCCGCAGAATAATTTTTCGCGGCTTCCTCTATTCTCCACGGTTTGGTAGTTATCGTATGTATACACAAGCGGGAAAGATCTGTATGTTCTTTTGAATTCATTAAATGTTGAAAAAAGTATAGTAGGTTTCGTCATTGATTATACGCTGAAGATACAAGGCGGCTTCACGTGCGTGATAATCCCCCCACATGCTTGATTCGCCGTTAGGGATTTTATTTCCATCCGGTATATAATCCCAGCCGTTCGGGCGGTGATAAATAGAATGTAAAAGCAGTCCCTGGTGATTTGGATCAGTACTTAAATAAGGTTCATCAAAAATTGTATGTAAGACTGTGAGTCCAGCCTGCCAGTAACGCTCACCTGCGTGGGATTCACCCTTATTTTCGAGATACCGTCCAAGTCGCAGCAAGCCTTGTGCTGCAATGGCCGCCGCAGAACTATCCACCGGTTCAAAATCATTATACGGATCAGCAGGCTTATTCAAATAATCTGCCAGCTTATAAAGACCTGGAGCGCCCGTGTCCCAATAAGGCACACCATCTGCAGGGGAATTGTCAATATAAAAATCGCAGGTAGCTTTTGCTGCCTTAAGCAAAAAAGATATGATATTTTCCTTTCCTGAAAAGGATTGGAACCCGATCTCATTGGCCGTATCCAACCATTCAAGTTCTTCGGTAAATCCACACATAGCCCAGGCAAGGCCCCTGGTCCACGTGCTAAAACCGGTATAACCTTGTTGCGAGTTGGGGCAACGAAAATTCCCGTCTTTTACATTAAAAACACTTTCGTGTGCGGTACGCCCCCAAATATCGTAAATGTCGCGCCCTTCACCATAAAAAACAGAATAGTCTGCGGTTGCTTTCAGGTGTTGAACAGCCCTTTCAAGCAAACTGATCCTGGTATCACCTTCCCCTTGCATGACGTGGCCCAGCGTATGGCTGATAATAAGAGACCGAATCGAACGGATGGTGTCTACAAAAAGGGAGTGGGGCCCGTTGAAGGAATGTATAAATCCACCTTCTTTTATTGTGGTCCACCGGCTGGCCTGCACAGCGCCTGATATTTTTAGTGCGAGCATGTAAAATTCTTTTTCCCATTCGTTAAAGGGAATTTTACCCTCTTTCATTAGGCGAAGCAGGTTACCATAAGTACTTATATTGTTAAATCCATGATCATGAACACCGGTATGGCTCACATGTGGTGCCATGTGTTCCATGGTTTTTCTGCGGCCACTTTCCAGTAATGATTTTTCGCCGGTGGCGTCAAATTGTAAAATAGCCGAGCCATACTGAAAACCCTGCGTCCATTCTGTCCAGCCCCGCGTGGTATATGTGCCCCTAACTGTAAAAACAGGGGAGCCCTTTGTATCGTCATAATTGTTCTCAATGAGCTTAATTTTTTCCGCTGAAAGGCCCCAGAATCTTTTGAGCCTCGATTGCAGGTCAGATGGTTTTAAGCCGGCATGGATATTAATCATTGATTCCAATTTTAAATAATCATTCAGGCAATGATCATTTTATTTTATATCTGTAATAAATAATTACGAAATAAAAGTAAATTTATCTTTTTTTCCTTTATTTTGTCAAGAAATTTCAAAGCTACAACAATTTATAGTTTGTGAAATATTTTGGGACTGAAATGAAGTTACGCTCAGTTGGTTAATAATTATTTTTAAAGTAATTTTTTGAATTGTGACTTGTGTTTTCTATTATTATGGAAATGAGTTATTATTCAATTAGATTACCAGTCTAAAAAAGAATTTATGGAGAAAGGAGAAGGTAAATCCACGGTTAGCCGCAGGATAAAGATTTTGGAGTCGTTGAAAACGCACGGCCAGGTTAATGTGAACGAGCTAAGTGAAGCACTTGGGGTAACCGGGGTTACCATTAGGAACGATCTTGCGCAGCTTGAAAAGAAGAGGGTCTTGATAAGAGCCCGGGGCGGTGCCATAAAGATGGAACAAAATTTTGCCGACGAAGACTACCCTTTATCAGATAAGCAAAAAAAGCACCTGATGGAAAAAAGGGAGATAGGCAAAAGAGCCGCCGAACTGATAGATGAAAATGATACCATTATATTGGATTCCGGATCAACGACCTGTGAACTGGCAAAAAATCTGAAAAAATTCAATAGCCTTACTATAATCACTAATGCATTAAATGTTGCTACCATATTAGCTGAATACAATAATATCAATGTAATTGTCCCGGGGGGTATGTTAAAAAAGAATTCCTTATCGCTTTTTGGCATACTTGCAGAGCGGGGTTTCAAAGATTATTTTTGTGACAAGCTGTTCCTGGGAGTTGATGGATTTGATCTCGATTTTGGCATTTCAACCCCCGATCCTGAAGAAGCACATTTGAATAAAATTATGATTGAAATCTCTAAAGAAGTCATCGTTGTGACCGACTCGAGTAAATTTCAAAGAAGGGGTTTGGTTTTGATTGCCCCTGTTCACAAGATCCATACGGTTGTAACTGATAAAGGCATACTTCCTGAAAGCAGGGAAAAACTCGAGAGCCTTGGGATAAAAGTCATTATAGCTTGATTTATTTTTACCTGATAATAGGTATCCTGCTACGCCCTTTTTCTGTTAAAAATTCCCACTTATTATTACATGCCAACAATATCCTGTTTCCAATTCCTCGCCTGCACCCCTACAGTACTATGAATTTTCTTTCTGGTCACCTAAATAATCAGTTTTGACTTGGAGAAATTTAAATCTATAAACGTCACGTTAGGTTCAAAGATAGCAACAACCATATTCCTTTCCTGATAACGCTTTGGAAAGATCATAACGCATAATGATTAAAAGGTAACCATTTCTATAGAGGGAAATGTAAATTTTATCATTTTTAC
>JBDTLZ010000177.1:0-5892 GCA_039934515.1 Ginsengibacter sp. | reverse complement strand
TCAGCCGTGGAAATATTTAATGCAGCATTTTCATTGTCACCTTCTTCCACTGCTGGCGGGGCAGAATCTTCACTTTTAGGGAGCGCGTGTTTTGAACCTGGGAGTGGCGGCAAATTTAAAATTGATCTGCCCGCAACTGCCACATCAGCCGCTACCTGGGGTTTCCCTGCTGGTTTTGCATTTGCCGTCGATACGGGATTACTTTTGGCCAAAGCTTTTTGTGTCGCAGATTTTTTTTCTTCCGGTGTGAGCCATGCAACTGAACAAATAATTGCGGTTACCAACAGAAGGGCCATAATTTTTTGTCCGTAATTAAATTGCCGTGAAACGACCTGGCTATTGGTAATTCTCTTTATGCGGGATAAAAGTTGCTTTTTGCCAGATACAGCTCCAATCGCAAGTTTCAACCGGCTAATACGCGATTGTTCAAGACGAAGCAGCGCCGAAGCATAAGAGTGGGGGTCATAGCGATATTGCAATACAAAATCATCACAGCAATTTTCCCGTTCTCTTTTAATAATATTTGACAGTAAAACCACAAATGGATTAAAGAACAAGATGGTTTCAATTACAGATATTACCAGGTTGGCGATATAGTCATTTCTTTTGATGTGCGCCAGTTCATGCAGGATAATCGCTTCCAATTGCTGAGCCGACAAATTATTTATGGATGCAAGCGGTATAAGTATAACCGGTTTGAAAAATCCTATTGTTGCCGGAACATCGATGTGGTGCGATATCCACACGCCAATCTTTTTTGTAATACCTATTTCTGCGGCGACCCCGGAGGCAAAAAACTGCAGTTCTCCTGTTGGGCTCATTAAGCGCTTATTGGAAATAAAATAAACATAGCGATAGGCGGCAAATAGACGGTAAATAAGAAAAAATAAAAGAAAAATATAAGCAACGGAAAGATAGGGGAGGGACGCCGATACATAAGTTAAAAACTCACTGATGCCCCAAACTGCATGGTTACCCACTTTTGATTCTAATGCCATTCCGCCCGGAATTACTGGCGGGAATGCGATATGATGCTGTAATAAGATCTTAGAAACGAAACTGGTAAGAAACCATGCAAATGAAAAAAACAATAATAGGGTGGCAAGATTGTTTTTAAATTTTGCAGAGGCTGCCTTATACGAAACCGACACGGTTTCATATATAATCCAGAGTAAAAAACATTGCCATAAACTGTTCAATATGGCGCTACCAAGGGATTGTAGAAATACCGAATGCTGTAGTGCGGCGAAATCCATGGTTATCCATTTTTTAGATTATCCAGGTATTTTTGAATTTCATCGAGTTCATTCCTGGATGCCTTTTGGTTTCCCAGTGCCTGCAGCACTAACTGCGTCGAAGATCCATAAAACAATCCGTTGATCATTTTGTCAAGGAATTGTTTTTGGGTATTTTGCCTGCTGATCGCTGCCTGGTAGATATGTGTTTTTGCACTGTCATCACGGGTTACCAACTTTTTTTCAAACATGATCTGCATTAGTTTGAGTGTAGTGGTATAACCGGAAACTTTAGTTTTAGAAAGCTCTTCATGTACTTCACGAACGGTCGCAGATTCTCTCTGCCACAAGATCTGTAAAATCTCTAATTCACTTTCGGTAGGCTTTAAATTCTTATTTATTGTCATAGTTACGACTTTATTCGTAGGCAATATACGAGTTTGTTCGTAACATAAAAAAAAATTTTTGATGAGCGGTTGATAGAGAAAAATAATGCGCATACAAAAAATTTTTTTCGATGAAAGTCTTCCATTGGATAATGATTTTGTTTTCAGGATTATACAAGTTAAGTTCGTTGTATAAAAGCAGTTAATGAAAAAAGAAGAGGTGACATTTTGTGTATCGGTATATGATACTATTGACGAATTGGATCAGGAGGATGCATTTATTTTAAGCCAGGCCCGGTCAGTTACTCAATTTGCGTACGCGCCTTATTCAAATTTCCTGGTGGGCGCGGTGGCCAAATTAGTAAACGGGGAAACAGTATCCGGCACCAACCAGGAAAATGCATCATACCCTGCCGGCATTTGCGCTGAAAGGGTGTTGCTATCTTCAGCGGCGTCGCAGCACCCGGGAGTAGGAATTGAAACAATGGCCATTGCTTATCACAATCTAAAAGGAAGGAGTGATCGTCCTGTAAGTCCCTGCGGCATCTGCCGCCAGACATTTACAGAGTTTCAACAAAGAACCGGAACCCCCATACGTGTAATTTTAAGCGGGATGGAGGGCAAGGTGCAGATCATTGATAACGCAGCATACCTGCTACCGCTGGGCTTTGGTCCGGATGACCTCGAATAGGCTTCTAATCAAAAGTGTGCAAACTTTCTTTTATTATTTCAACACAATCTATCAATTCCTCTTTTGTAATATTTAGCGGTGGGGCAAATCGAATCTTATCTCCGTGGGTAGGTTTCGCGAGGAGCCCGTTGTCCTTCATTTCCAAACAAAACTTTAATGCAGCATCTTCATCCGGGTGGTCAATAACAATCGCATTTAGTAGTCCCTTACCGCGAACATCTCTTATATAGGGTGAATTAATTTTTTTCAATTCAGTCCTTAAAAATTTGCCCAGCACCTCAGCATTCTCAGCCAGTTTCTCTTCTTTTAAAACCTCCAAAGCCGTTACAGCTACCCTACATGCAAGAGGATTGCCGCCGTAAGTACTCCCATGTTCACCGGGCTTTATGGTAAGCATAATCTCATCATCGGCAAGCACTGCGCTCACAGGCAATACGCCTCCGCTAAGCGCCTTTCCTAAAATTAAAATATCGGGCCTTATATCTTCATGGTCGCAACACAACATCCGCCCAGTCCTGCACAGACCCGTTTGTATTTCATCAGCAATAAATAATACGTCAGCATCTTTACAAAGTTGTTTTGCTGTTTGCACGTAACCATCATCCGGAACTATAACACCTGCTTCACCCTGTATCGGTTCAACGAGAAACCCTGCAACATTGCTATCAGCAAGTGCGTTGCGCAATGCCTGGAGATCATTAAAAGGTATTACCTCAAATCCCGGAACAAAGGGGCCAAAATCTTTTTTTGCAACAGGATCCGTGCTAAAAGAAATTATGCCGATAGTACGTCCATGGAAGTTGCCGGAACATACAATTATCTTTACTTTGTCTTCCGTGATTTTTTTTACCTTATATCCCCAATGCCTGCAAAGTTTCAAGGCCGTTTCAACAGCTTCAGCACCTGTGTTCATCGGCAATACTTTATCATAACCGAAATATGCTGTAATATATTGCGAAAATTCTGCGAGTTGGTCACTATGAAACGCCCTGCTGGTAAGTGTAAGCTTTTGTGCCTGGTCAATTAAAGCCTGTATGATTTTTGGATGGCAGTGACCCTGGTTTACTGCAGAGTAAGCGCTTAAAAAATCATAATATTTTTTTCCGTCAACGTCCCATACAAATACGCCCTTTCCTTTTTCAAGTACTACGGGTACCGGGTGATAATTATGAGCGCCGTATGAATTTTCCAGCTCAATAAAATAGCCTGTTTGTGAAGCAACTGTTTGTGATTCCATAAAAAACCGTTTAAATTGTAATGATAAGGGAATGAACAACCGGGGTAAAATCAGGGGGCAATATGGTTATGACCTGTGATTAAGGAAATCAAGGTTCAACCCAAGAAAATGTTGTATGCAGATCGTGCTGTTCAAAATAAGTATGCTTCCGAATGCAAAGATAGATTTTTTTCACAGGCTTTATGATCCCTGCTAAAAAAATTGTTGGCCGGGGTTTAAAGTTTGTGTTTGTTCATATATTCTATAATCTCATCCGGGTGCATGTACTTGGTTTCTCTCATTTTTTTATACCGTTTGCTGGCATTAGAATGATTCAATACAAAATCGGACCAGGAATACAGCGGCCATCCCAGACCATGACGTATTGTCGACGCGTCTGTCCTGATTTCAATGAGGGTTCTTTGTTTTACTACAAGATAATTGAGGCCCCACCATACCATGTCAAAAAAGCCGCGGCCTTTAAAATCGGCTACGTGAGCAAGTTCATGGCCTAACATGGCAACCTGTGCGTCGAAAGGAGCATCATGTAGTAAAAATCCGGTTCTCAAAATATTGTTGTTTATAAAGATGATGTACTGCTTATTTATTTTTTTAAATATCGATCCGAACGTCACTGTCGTTTGACCGCTGCTGTTAATGTCTGCATATTTAAACCGGATGTGTTCATTTATCAATTCGGGATAGTAGGAGAGTGCAATTAACGTTTGGAGTTCAAAGTGCTTAAGCAAGTGCTTATTTAATCCATAAATTTCTTTAAGTGAATCGATATTATAATGCGGGGATAGTAGATTAGTACTATCAGGTTGGGCCGGGAGTTTATAAAAACCTGCGCATAAAAAAAATATAAGAAGCGGTTTAAGCAATGGAAAAAACTAAATTTTCTGTAAAATCACGCTGTATCAAATAATTTATAAAAATAACCATGTTTGGATGGAAAATTAAGCGGTAGATCATTTTTAAAAATTCCATAAACCGTACTGCCACTGCCAGTCATTGAAGCATACACTGCCCCCTGATCATACAAGTTGTTTTTAATTTTTTTTATTTCGGGATAACCTGTAAAAATAATTTTTTCAAAATCATTCACCAGCCTGCCTTTCCACGTTTCAATTGGCTGCGTGATCGCCTGTTTAATTTTTATTTCGGGAATGGAAGGTGTTATTTGCTTAAAGGCCGTTGCCGTAGGAATGTGTATTGCAGGATGTATCAATAAAATTTTATACCCCTGGAGAGAAAGGGTCAGTGGTTCCAATACCTCTCCGCGGCCTGACGCAAGGCAGGGCTTATTGATAAGGAAAAAGGGGCAGTCACTACCTAAATCCAGCGCATATTCCTGCATTTTTTTTTGAGAGATACCCAGACTGAACCTGGAATCGAGCAATTGTAAAACAGATACGGCGTCTGCAGAGCCTCCACCGAGGCCGGCGCCTGACGGGATCGCTTTATGCAGGTGCATGTTAATACCCGGCAGTTGAGGGTAATGCTTTTTTAGAAGGTTATAAGCTTTCACGCACAAATTGTCTGCTGTATTGCCTGCCGGTATTCCTGTGACTGTTAGTTGAGCTCCCTGGCGGTTGCCCTGCAAAATCTCCAAAGCATCATAAAGCTTTACCGGGAAAAGGACGCTCTCAATATTGTGATATCCATTATCCCTTTTGGAAATAATATTTAGCCCAAGATTGATTTTGCAATTAGGAAAAACTATCATGTTCTTTGCGAAAGCAAAAAATTGCCGTTGAAAATAAATTTCAAATTAATGCACTTATTATTGAATAACTGAGGTTTGAGTTTATCCTGTTTTTCTTAACTTGATCTCGTCTCTTATGGAAGCTGCCTTTATATAATCTTCCTGTTCCAGTACCTCAGATAGCAAGTTCTCGAGTTCAGCTATAGATAGTTTTTTGAGATCATCGCTGGTGGTATCGGTATGGGAAACGACCACTTTCTTCTTTTTATCGTCTTCCTCCATTAAAATACCGGCACTGTCAAGGATATTATCGTAGGTATAAATAGGACATCCAAAACGCACAGCAAGAGCAACCGCATCGGAAGTACGTGAATCTATTTCCACCGTATCATGATCTGTTGAACAAACTAATTTTGAATAAAAAATTCCCTCCTGCAGGTCATTTATGATTATTTCATGAAGCTCAATGTTGAAGGCCATCATAAAATTTTTCATCAGGTCATGGGTAAGTGGGCGGCTGGGCTGCATACGTTCAAGTGCAACTGCAATAGCCTGGGCCTCAAAGCCCCCAATCACAATGGGAAGCCGGCGCAGGCCGTTTACTTCCCCCAATACGACCGCATAAGAATGCGTTTGTGTAATGCTATGAGAAAGGG
>JBDTLZ010000176.1:0-10267 GCA_039934515.1 Ginsengibacter sp. | reverse complement strand
CTGGAATCTTTATTCCGGCTTATTATTTATATTTATTCTGAAAATAAATGAAGGTAGTCGGAAGCCTGTTCACCTGATGCAACAGGGAAATAGAAATGTAAGATTGACAAAAAAATATTTTTGATTGCATCAAATTTATTTTTTTGACAAAATAAGAGCACATTAATTTGATTTACAGGAAAACGGAAAGATAAATAAAACAAGGTGCATAAATATTATGAAACAACAACATAAAATAAAGTACGGCACAAAAGTATCCTGGAAGAATGATCGTGAATTATTTCAACTCATCCGCAAAGAATTATATACAGCTGTCGTAGGAGATATAATGGATAAACTTGGACTAATACACCAGTTTTTACCACCGCAAATCAAGCCCCTACGTTCGGACATGTTTGTAACCGGCAGAGCTATGACTGTACTGGAAGCAGACGTCATCGAACCGGGTACTGATATCTCCCGCAATCCTGTGCTTAACAGGCCCTTTGGCCTGATGCTCGAGGCCCTGGATGATTTAAAAACCGATGAAGTGTATACCTGTACGGGCGCTTCGCCCAACTATGCTCTTTGGGGTGAACTAATGTCTGCAAGAGCAATGAATCTTGGTGCAGCCGGTGCGGTCATAGATGGATACGCGAGAGACACTCATGGCATATTAAAGCTTAATTTTCCTGTTTTCTCTTTCGGCAGCTATGCACAGGACCAGTCTCCAAGGGGAAAAGTAATTGATTACCGCATTCCTATAGAAATAAAAGGCGTGCGCATTAATTCGGGCGATATCATCATTGGTGATGTGGATGGTGTGTGTATTGTGCCAAAAAATGCCGAAGCGGAAATATTTCATAAGGCAATTGATAAAGCAAGAGAAGAAAAAATGATACAGAAAAAAATTAGCGAAGGTATGAGCGCTTTGGAAGCCTTTGAAAAATATGGCATTTTATAATACTTAATACACTACATTCCTGGAAGGGCTTTTATATTTAAATTTTGTTGGATTAAATTGTATAAAAATATGTTTCGGTTTCTTGTCGTTTTAATCATCACCTCCATTTTATGGATTGATATAGTTGCCCAAAATAACATCGCAGTATTCAGGAATTCATCGTTAGCGGCAGAAGCGCGGGTTGCCGACCTGCTGAAGCAATTGACCCTCGAAGAAAAAATCTCTTTATTGGGATACCAGGGTAAAGCTGTATCGCGGTTGGGAATACCTGCATACAACTGGTGGAATGAGGCTTTGCATGGTGTAGCGCGGGCTGGCAATGCCACGATCTTTCCACAAGCCATAGGCATGGCAGCTTCCTTTGATGATAAGTTGTTACAGGAATGTGCAAGTGCCATTTCCACAGAAGCAAGAGCTAAGTATAACCTCACAACTTCCAAAGGCCTGCACCTCCAATATATGGGACTGACTTTCTGGTCTCCCAATATCAATATTTTTCGTGACCCACGCTGGGGCCGCGGCCAGGAAACTTATGGGGAAGACCCTTTTCTCACGGCAACAATGGGAACAGCTTTCGTAAAAGGCCTGCAGGGAAATGATCCACTGCATTTAAAGGCATCTGCATGCGCCAAACACTTTGCAGTACACAGCGGTCCCGAAAGTGAAAGGCATTCTTTCAATGCAATCGTCAGTGAAAAAGACCTGAGAGAGACTTATCTATATGCGTTTAAAAAGTTGGTAGATGCAGGCGTGGAGTCCGTGATGTGTGCTTATAACCGGGTAAATAATGAGCCTTGCTGTACCGGCCAGGTTTTGCTCAACAATATACTGCGCAAAGAGTGGCATTTTAATGGTCATATTGTAACCGATTGTTATGCATTACAGGATGTTTGGGAACGTCACAAAGTATTGGAAAATAGTGTACAGGTTGCTGCTGCTGCAATTAAGGCTGGTGTGAATCTTGATTGCAGTAACCTATTGCAGGATGATCTCATGAAGGCTATCAACCAAAAAATGCTCACAATAAATGAAATAGATAGTTCATTATCACACATTCTCCGGACGCAGGTTAAACTTGGCTTCTTTGATGACACTTCATTGTCGCCATATTCCCATTACCGTGAAGACAGCATTGCCAATAGTTATCACAGGTTACTGGCCAGGAAGATGGCACAAAAAAGTATGGTGCTGCTCAAGAATGACAACAATGTTTTGCCGCTTGATAAAAATAAATATCCGGCCTTGATGGTTGTAGGGCCTAATGCAGCGTCTGTCGATGCGCTGCTTGGGAATTATCATGGAGTAAGCGATAAGGCCGTAAATTTTTTGGAAGGGATAACAAACGCGGCCGGTACAGGTAGCCGCATCGAATATGATATGGGTTGCGATTATAAAGACACTACAAGGTTTGGGGGCATATGGGCAGCAAGCAATGCGAACATCACCATTGCTGTGATTGGATTAACGCCTGTGTATGAAGGTGAAGAAGGTGATGCGTTTCTGGCCGAAGGTGGGGCAGACAGAAAAAATCTTGAGTTACCTGCAGCACATATTGCTTACCTGAAGGCGTTAAGGAAAGGAACAAAAACACCCATTATCGTTGTCATAAATGCCGGCAGTGCAATAAACGTAGCATCCGTTGCACCGTATGCAGATGCCATTATAATGGCATGGTATCCCGGGGAAGAAGGAGGAAACGCCCTGGCCGACATTCTCTTTGGAAAAGTATCGCCATCGGGTCACCTGCCGGTAACCTTTTACAACTCTTTTGAAGACCTTCCGTCCTATAGTGATTACTCAATGAAGGATAGAACCTATCGTTATTTCAATAAAAAAGTTCAGTATCCGTTCGGCTTCGGTTTAAGTTATACCGATTATCAATATACCTGGGTAAATAAACCGGTAATCATAAGAGATAGTATCACATTTTCAATAAAAGTGAAGAATATTGGAACATATGATGGTAATGAATTAGTGCAGGCCTATATTCATTATCCACCCCTGCCGGGCATGCCCTACAAAGAATTAAAAGGGTTTACCAGTGTTCCCTTAAAGGTCAATGAAGAAATAATAACGGAGTTTCATATTCCTCTTAGTGAAATAAAAAAATGGGATGAGACTAAACATACCTGGACATTATATTCCGGGGAATATAAAATTGTCGCGGGGAATAGCGCTGATGATGAAAAATTAGTCGCCATCATTCATCTGGAACAAAAATAACGGTTGCCTGAAAATATGTACAGGATTTGCAATGGTTTACAGTATTCTTTTTATTTTGAAGCAACCGGATTTTATACAGAAAAATAAAAATTTTGTCCTTCACCCGGAGTCAAAATATTTTTGAAAGAGCGGCAAGATATTTCTTCGTTGCTAGTATATGCGCCAGGAAATTCCTGGGCAGAACTATCTATTTACGACACGACAGTCTTAAACAGTGATGGATTTAATGGAACCAATTCTTTTACCAGCAGGAACGCTTAACCTGTTAAAAAAATGAAAAAATGAAATACAATTTTTCAGCTATTGCCTTTACCTTAATTGTGCAGGTATGCTGGAGCCAGCAGAAAATTGATATCGATATTAATGGCTTTTACAAGCCAAAAGAAAATCCCATAATAAAAGCAGATTCTTCCTTTACATTTAAAGACCCTTTTAAAAAGGTGAGTGTGCAGTGGCAAAAAGCAGATGTATTTAACCCGGCTGCCATAGTAAAAGATGGGAAGGTATTTTTATTATACAGGTGTGAAGACAACCCTGCCGCTTTTTTAGGAGGAAGAACTTCAAGACTCGGACTCGCAGAAAGTAAAGATGGCATTCATTTTAGAAAATTCCCCAGGCCGGTGTTATATCCTGATAATGATAAATTTAAACAATATGAATATCCCGGTGGCTGTGAAGATCCGAGACTTGTGCAAACGGAAAATGGATTGTATGTTGTTGCTTACACAGCATGGAATAATAAAATACCGAGACTATCAATCGCCTTTTCAAAAGATCTTTTCCATTGGGAAAAGAAAGGCCCGGCATTTGCTAAAACCAATTATGGAAAATTTCTTAATATGTGGACCAAGTCTGCATCCATGATCACAAAATTTGTAAACGGCAAACAGGTCGCGGCTAAGATAAATGGTAAGTATTGGATGTACTGGGGTGAGCAATTTATTAACCTTGCATGGAGTGATAATTTATACGATTGGAATCCATTGACAGATGAAAAAGGCGAAATGAAATATGTGGCATTGCCAAGAAAAAAGAAATTTGACAGCAACCTTACCGAATGCGGCCCACCTGCAATAATAACCGGCAAAGGAATCGTATTATTTTATAACGGCAAAAATGCGACTGATGAAAATGCCGACCCGTCGCTTCCAAAGGGTACTTATTCTGTCGGGCAAATAGTCTTTGACATAAATAATCCCGCGAAAGTAATTGATCGCTCGGAGACCTGTTTCCTAAAGCCGACCCTGCCACATGAAATGACCGGCCAGTACCAGGCCGGAACTACTTTTTCCGAAGCACTTATCTATTTTAAAAATAAATGGTTTATGTATTATGGTACCGCCGATTCATTTGTGGGATTGGCAATTACGGATAGCAAGTAAATATTTTTATCTTTTGATTTTTATGAAAAAAGCACTCTTTCTTTTACTATTCTTTTCCAAAGTCAGCGCACAAAGTATTTCCTTCCCGTTAAAATCATGTACCAACAAACACAATCTTGTCGACCAGGATAACAAACCTGTATTTTTGAATGGATGTGCTGCCTGGCGGCTGAGCTATGCTGTAACCTTTGAAGAAGCGAAAAAATTCCTTACAGACAGGAAAGCAAAAGGTTTTAATTCACTTATTGTGGAAATAACACCGGATAATGGAAATAATAACCGGGGCAATGCGCCTAACCTATATGGCGAGTATTGTTTCCTAAATAAAGACATTGCCAAATGTAATGAGAAGTTTTTCGCTCATGCAGATAGTATTCTCCAACTGTGCAGTGACATGAATTTTTGTGTTTTGCTATTTCCTTTATACCTCGGTTGTTGTAACGATGGCTGGCTTGAATATTTACGGGAAGAACCCAATACTGTTCTAAAATGTAACGAATATGGTAAATGGGTAGCGACCCGTTATATGCATTTCAAAAATATCATCTGGGCAAGCGGTGGAGATCACAACGAAACACCCGAATCAATTGCATTTGCAGAAGGCATTGCATCTGTCGATACAACACATTTACATACGTACCACACCAACCCGGCCTATACATCTACTGAACGGTTGCCCCAAGCAAAATGGCTGACACTAAGCTGTATTTATACCTACTTTCCCGAACTTAATATTGATGAATATCACGTGTACGGACAGATCTATCATGAAAAACTTCGCAATAAACGAATGCCCTTTATCATGGCCGAAAGCACTTATGAATACGAACGAAATGAAAATACACAAACCTTGAGAAGGCAGGCCTATTGGTCACTGTTAAGCGGTGCCTGTGGGCACTTTTTTGGAAACCGGAATATTTGGAAAATGAATAAAAACTGGCCCAATGCTTTAAATACACCAGGCAACAAAAGCATGGAAGTTTTTTATTCATTTTTAAAAAACATTCCATGGCACGATATGGAAGCAGACTGGCAACATCTATTTTTTACAAGTGGCCGTGGCGAATTTAATGCCGGCACTGCACCCGGGGGTGACGAGTATGCAACCGCAGCCTATGCTAAAGATAATTCTATGGCCGTTTTATATATACCTACTTACAGGAAGGTGGGTGTGAATATGGAACGGTTTACATCGGGAGTTATCGCAAAATGGCTGGATCCTTCCAATGGCACTTATCGGATCTTGCCAAAAAAATATGCGAATAAAGGAATGGGATATTTCGTACCACCTGTTTGTAGAGACAGCAAAGGATTTGACGACTGGGTATTGGTACTAACAACAAAAAAATATAATACGTATGAGTGATTTTTCATTGGAAGGTGCGCTGAATCAAAAAATACTTCCGGCAATAATATTCGATACAGAAGAATCTGTGTTGCCTGTTGCCGAAACTTTGCTAAGGGCTGGTTTGTATATTATGGAAATACCTTTTAGGACAGGGGTCGCTGAAAAAGCCATCATTGCGATTCGAAAAAGATTTCCTGAAATGTATGTGGGGGCAGGAACTTTGCTCTCCGCTGGTCAAGTACAAACTGCAGTAAATTCAGGGGCCCAGTTTGGATTAAGTCCCGCATTTAACCAAACTGTATGCAATGAAGCGAAACATCTTCACCTCCCATTCATACCAGGCGTAATGACCCCTTCGGAGATTGAATTCGCAAATGAACTGGGTTATACTATTTTGAAATTGTTTCCGGCTGAGCAGGCAGGAGGAACTGGATTTTTAAAAGCTATTCAAGGCCCTTATGAACAACTCGCGGTAAAGTTCATACCGATGGGTGGAGTATCTATTGACAACATAAAACCATATTTGGAATTGAAAAACGTGATCGCTGTTGGCGGAAGCTGGATGGTAACAAAACAATTGATGGCAACAAAGGATTACAAGAAGATTGAAAAAAATGTTATTGAAGCATTACAAAAAACACAGGGCTGATTGGATATTCTGTTGGTTGTAAGTTTACCGGAACGCCACCAGGAATACTGTATAGCTGCAAAAAAGATTCGGGCCTTTAAAATTAGAAGTTGCCGGTTTGACAATTCATCAGTATGATAATAAAAAGACACCGGCTTTTCCAGGTCCCACCGGGTGGCTGTTGGCAGAGATCGAAACCGATGAAGATATTATTGGATGGTGAGAACCGATCAAAGAGGGAAAAGCGGCCACAGTAAAGACGGCAGAGGAAGAATTAATGCGAAACCTGGTATCTTTCTAAATCAAGTTTTTTTTATGAATGCCACGGCTGCTACCAAAGTCAGATATACGATACTTGCGGCAGTGTTTGCTAATGTGGTTATCAATTATATGGACCGAAGCAATATTTCTGTTGCCGGTATTATGATCAGTAAAGAATTACATCTTGATTCGATCGAGATGGGTTATGTTTTTTCAGCATTTGGATGGACCTATGCAACGTTACAGATTCCCGGGAGCATTTTAGCCGACCGTTATGGTGTAAGAAGACTTTATACCTTTACATTAATATTTTGGTCACTTGCTACCATAGGGCTTGGCTTTGTAACAGGCTTTTGGGGATTGATATTACTGAGGGTTTTAATTGGTGCATTGGAAGCCCCTTCCTACCCAATGAATAATAAAATTGTTACCAGTTGGTTTCCTGAAAGTGAACGTGCCTCGGCCATTGGAACTTATACCTCAGGGCAATTTATAGGGCTTGCTTTTCTCACACCTGCACTTGCATTAATCCAACAATCAGCCGGCTGGAAAGGATTATTTTATATAACGGGGTTTATCGGAGTTTTATGGGGCAGCGCCTGGTATTTTTTATACCGGTCGCCGGCACTTCATAAAAAAGCAAATGAAGAAGAACTTGATTATATTGAAAAAGGCGGCGGTTTATTGAGCAGAAGAAAAGATGGCAGCGAGGACATCGAAAAATTCAAATTGAAAAATTTATGGATCGTGCTATCGCAAAAAAAATTATGGGGCATTTATATAGGTCAGTTTTGCGTTGTAGCCACCGCTACATTTTTTCTTACGTGGTTTCCCAAATATCTTGTTGAGTTCCGAAAGATGGATTTTATAAAATCGGGAATATTCGCCTCCATTCCATTCTTATGCGCATTTTTGGGTGTGTTGTCTTCAGGATTTTTGTCAGATCACCTGGTTAAAAGAAATGTGCCGGTAGCCGTTGCCAGGAAAGCACCTGTGATCATTGGCTTGTTCCTGGCAGTATGTATCATGCGAGCTAACTATGAAACAGAACCCGGCTGGGTGGTATTTTATATGTCTATTGCATTTTTTGGAAATGGCCTTGCATCTATTACCTGGATATTTGTTTCATTATTAGCTCCCAAAAATTTAGTGGGCTTAACGGGAGGCACCTTTAATTTCATAGGTAACCTTGCTGGTATTGTTATTCCAATCGTGATTGGCCACCTGGTATATGACGGTGATTTTTCACCTGCATTGGTATTTATAGGGTGCATGGCATTTGCCGGGGCGCTAAGCTATATTTTCCTCGTTGGTAAAATTGAACGAATAATAATCAACAATTAAAGATGACAAAACGTATTCTAAGTTGTGATTGGGGAACGAGTTCTTTTCGATTACGGCTGGTAAGCCTTGAGAATAATTCCGTAATTGCGGAAACAACGGGAAACAATGGAATAGCCTCAGTTTATAATGAATGGCTGCAAAGTAACTATGCCGAGAAATACCGTATGGATTTTTATAAAACGCTACTTCAGTCAGAAGTTAAAAAGCTCACAGCAGGGTCTTTAGATGAAGTACCCATGATCATTTCAGGGATGGCCTCTTCGTCTATTGGAATTAAAGAACTCCCCTATGTGGAACTTCCCTTACCTGTTAATGGCGATAGTTTACACTTTATAAAAATACCTCCAGATGAAAAATGCAACCATGAGATCTTACTTGTTTCGGGTTTAAGAACAACCAATGACGCAATGCGCGGTGAGG
This sequence comes from Ginsengibacter sp., assembly GCA_039934515.1. Classification (GTDB taxonomy): domain Bacteria; phylum Bacteroidota; class Bacteroidia; order Chitinophagales; family Chitinophagaceae; genus Ginsengibacter. The sequence goes on along the minus strand of JBDTLZ010000176.1, from coordinate 1,718 downwards.
AAACCATGCTTGTGGGATGCAACATAAGGGATGACGCCGAACAATTGATTATTTTTCCCGGCACCCATTCAAAGCACGCAGTAGTAAAGAACAAAGTATTGCTTGATTTCAGCAGTTATATGACGGGAGAAGTATTTGAGCTGTTGGCTAATAAAAGTATTTTATCAAAATCAATAATAAAAGATGAAAGCAATCTATACAATGATATTTTTAAACAGGGTGTGAAAGAAGGAGCATCGGGTAATTTATTGAATGTAATTTTTCATGTAAGAACCCGCCGGCTGCACAGGACAATAACGCCCGAAGAAAATTACCATTACCTGAGTGGATTGTTAATCGGTTGTGAATTGAAACAAATTCCGGAAGTTACTGTAAAGATTCAGCTGGTGTGCGGCCAGGAATTATTGGATCTTTATCAACTGGCATTGGAGACATTATCCAATACCGGCAACATCCAATATACAGATGCCGGCACCGCATTGATTGACGGGCATTGCAAACTGTCGCGTCATTTTCTGTAAGTTCATGGAACCGGAAACAAAAAAGCCGCTACATTGATTTCTATACCAGGGCTAAACTATACTTATGAGGTTGCTTAACGGCATTACAATTTTGATCACCCTATTTATGCCACCTACTGCTGCTGCGCAGTTATGCCAGGGCAGTTTGGGAGATCCGATGGTGAATATCACATTTGGCTCAGGCCCAAATCCCGGTAATGCATTAACGGCAGCTACTACTGCTTACCAGTTTGTAACCACTGATTGTCCGGATGACGGGTATTATACGGTGAGAAATAAAACTTCAACTTGTTTTAATGCAAGCTGGCAAAATGTAGATGAAGACCACACCGGCGACGCCAATGGCTTTTTTATGTTGGTAAATGCCTCGATACAACCCAGTGCTTTTTACCTGGACACGGTAAAGGGATTGTGCAGCAATACCACCTTTGAATTTGCTGCCTGGATAATGAACGTAATGCTTTCCTCTGCCTGCGGCGCCGGTGGTATTCAACCCAACCTTACTTTTACAATTGAAAAAACCGATGGAACATTATTACAAACTTATAATACCAATAACATATCAACAGACCAAACACCGGTATGGAAACAATTTGGTTTTTTCTTTGTAACGCCGCCTGGTATAACCGATGTGGTCCTCCGCATATTTAATAATGCAAAAGGAGGTTGTGGCAACGACCTCGCATTAGACGATATCACTTTCAGGCCATGCGGCCCCCGCCTGACCTCATCATTTAATACGGGCATTTATAATATCGATACATTATGCCAGGGAACTGGTAAAACATATACTTTTAATTGTGCTGTATCCGCAGGGTTTAATAACCCTGTTTTTCAATGGCAACAAAGCAGCAATGGATCGCAATGGGTTGATATTCCCGGTGCGACAACTGTTAGCTATGCAAAACAATTTACTCCGGCAGCGGCTTTGGGCATGTATTATTACAGAATGACCGCCGCTGAAGCGGGCAATATAGCTTCTTCAAAATGCAGGGTTTCCTCAAACCCCCTTATTGTTAACATTGCCCCTATTCCTGAAATATCGTTTAGCCACAACTCCCCGGTGTGTGAGCAGGATATCTTTAAAATAGAATACGCGGGGCGCGGTGATTGGTATTCAGTTTCTGCGCAGGGGCCCGGGGGTTCGTTTTCTTCATGTTGCGGCGTGTAGAAGCAATGTCACTTAAACGTTTATAT
>JBDTLZ010000175.1:0-8361 GCA_039934515.1 Ginsengibacter sp. | reverse complement strand
AACGTAAAGCTTTCCGTCGGGGCCAAAGGTCAAAGCTGTCGGAAGTGAAAGTCCGGTAACCAGCGTTTCCTTATTCCCGTTATGATCTACGCGAACGATATCGCCGGTGCCTGGGGTTGGGGACATACCTGCCACAGTTGTATTCTCCAGTACATACAGCCTTCCCCATTCATCGAAAGTAACACCGAGTATAGTTGTAAATCCTGTGATCGCAACACTGACCTGGCCAGTAGGTGTAATTTTATAGATGCTGGAACTTCCCGGAGTAACCGGAAAAGTATGAAGATTTCCAACGTAAAAATTTCCCTCACGAAATGTCACAGCAGTAGGAACAATATGGCCCTGGCTTGCAGAAATATCCGCAATTTCGGTAATGTCACCCTGCGGAGTTACCTTCATAAAATCACCATGGTTTGGTTCCACTACATAAAGGTTGCCATTTACATTAACCATGCTGTAGGGAGTGCCATCAGGCTCAAAATCGCCTGGTGAAGGATTTTGTACAGGATGCGCTTTTTGGAAAGCGCTTAAATCGGCGACCATTGTCCATGAACCATTGTCATGTATCCTTATAACACCATTTGAGATGTCTTTAACCCCATGAGAGCAACCGGCTCCCGCGAGCAATGCATACAATTTATTCCCGATGAATTCTACATCTGATACGCCTTCAATATCTCCACCAATTATTTCGTTGGCCTTACTTGAGGGAAGTTGGTCGGTAACAGTGGTGCGGGTACCAGCATGATTAATTTTTGAAATCCGGCCGCCGTTAGGGCTTCCTACATATGGACCAATTGGGAAAACAACCTGCTCGCAAATACCAACTGTTGAGTCGGTTCCTCCAATGCCGGCTTCAGCCACATACAGGTTTCCATCAGGGCCAAACTTAAGGCCGCGCGGGTTATTTAATCCTGTTGCAAAAACTTTTACGGTGGGCACGCCACCATTTTTACAATCGCAGGGCAACGGATTCTTTTTACATGAGGCTACAAGTAAAGCCAATGAGATGAATAGGGACGTCCTAAGAAAATTTCTTTTGTTCATAAAATATTTTATTAAATTTTAAAATAGGTTTTTTACTGACGATTAATTGTTGTAAAATCTAACCATGCAGATGGTAAGGACCGTTACGGCAATGATAATTCATAACATAAAAATTTTGAATGGTATTTAACTGCATCATTCTAAAATACAGGATATGCCTTTCGATAAAGCTTCTGCGGAGACTGAGGTTAAATAACGAACAGGATTAATGCAATGCACCGCCTGGTACGATTAAATGGTATTCAAAAAAAGTAATCAGATTATACAGCGAAAGTAATTTACCCAACTTAGATATACAAGCAAATTGTTATCTATTTTTTACAAATTTTGTCATGATATTCTCATCTAAACTTCAAAATAATTTATTAAAAAGGAAGAAATTTAGAGCAAATAAATATTTACCTTGCGTCCCGAATGATCGTTCAATCGGATATACCGGACAAGAGAAAAGCAATTCTCGAAAGTACCCTGGAACTTATAAAAGACAATGGTTTTCATGGAACGCCCATAAGCATGATTGCAAAAAATGCCGGTGTTGCCACAGGTACTATTTATCACTATTTTCCCAGCAAAGACGATATTATAATGGCCCTGCATTACCAAATAAAAAAAGAGATGGTCGCAGCTATGTTTACAGATGGCAATAATAAAAAGGGGTACAGGCAACAATTCTTTGATGGCTGGATAAACCTGTGCAAGTATTTTATTAATCACCCTAGTTCCCTGTTTTTTACAGAACAATTTAATAGTTCCCCCTATGCAAAAATTGTTTCCCGGAAAGAGATTAAGGGCTCGGTAAGCAGGTTTAATGAATTTTTTCAACTTGGTATGGACAAGGGTTATTTAAAAAAAATGGAATATTTATTGATAGCTTCTGCTGTATTTGGGTGTATTACAGCAACAGCAAAATATCATGTGACGGGTCGTTTCGGATTTAAGGATGCTGACCTTTGTAAAATCGCGAACATTCTTTGGGATGGGATTAAAATTCAGTAATTAACGATTGATTGATTGTAATTGTAATACCTGTTTCGGGGCATACAAGCTACAATATGAGATACAACAGGAATTTAAAAAATGTATATGCAACATTGGAAATTAAATAGAAGGAAGATCCGGAATAAAGCCTGTAAAATAATGGTAACTGTTTTATTTTTCCCCGTCCTGCTTTCCGCACAACAAAATGATAAAGACTCATTGCTACAGCAAGCCACTCTTGCCAGTTGCGTGCAATTCGCGTTGAAACATCAGCCTGCTATAAGGGCTGCAGTAACGGATGAAGAAATTACCGAAGAAAATATTAAAACAAAGCTGGCCGATTGGTATCCCCAGCTAAACCTGGACGCCGGTTACCAAAATAACATCCAACTACCTACTTCTTATTTTAACGGTAATTACATCAACACCGGAACACACAACGTTTCCAATCTCAATCTTGGCGCTACACAAAATATTTTTAACAGGGATGTGCTGCTCGCCAGCAGAACCGCCAATGATGTACGAACGGGCGTAAGACAAATAACCGACAGCAACAGGATTGGAATAGCGGCTGCAGTAAGCAAAGCTTTTTATGATGTATTGCTCACCCAAAAGCAAACCGACGTTCTCGACGAAGATATCGTACGGTTGAGCAGGAGCCTGAAAGATGCCTACAACCAGTACCAGGGAGGCATTGTAGATAAAACTGATTATAAGCGGGCCACCATATCACTGAACAATGCAAAAGCACAGCGCATACAGCAAGAGGCTTTGTTAACTGCGAATTATTTTTTTCTGAAACAGCTAATGGGTTATCCGGATAGCGCCGAACTTCAATTGCAATACGACAGCACACAACTTGAAACAGATGCAATTCTGGACACAATGCAGCAAATCAATTATGACAACAGGATAGAATTTAAATTATTGCAAACACAAAAACGTTTACAACAATACAATTTAAAATATTATAAGTGGGGAGTTTTCCCGGTCGTTTCTGCTTATGGGGCTTACAACCTTGATTATTCAAATAATGATTTTGGAAAGTTGTATAAACAATCGTTTCCTAATTCATACCTTGGCTTGCAGCTTACTTTTCCTATTTTCCAGGGCTTCAAAAGAGTTCACCAGGTAAGAGCTGCCGAACTACAGGTTACCCGGGTTGACTGGGACATTGTTGCTTTAAAAAGCAGCATAACTACGCAATATGCGCGTGCATTGTCGTCTTATAAAGGCAATCTTGCCAACTACAATATGCTGAAAGAAAATGTGCAACTGGCAAATGATGTATACAATGTAATACGGCTTCAATACCAGCAGGGTATAAAAGCATACCTGGATGTGATCATCGCTGAAAGTGACCTAAGGACCTCGCAATTAAATTATTATACCTCGCTGTATCAATTATTACAAAGTAAAATCGACGTACAAAAATCCCTGGGTATCATTCAATACTAACTTATTACTTTGTTCCCAGGCAAAAATTATTTCATAAAAAATAACAACATATATAGAAAGATAAATTTTCGACATGATAAATAGAACACTTCAATTCCTGGTTGTTTTTAGCTGTGGGCTCATAATAATTTCCTGCGGTAGTAAATCCGATGAAAATCAAAAACCGCCACCACCCCAACCTGTTAATGTGTATAATGTAAAAAAGGAGGGCGCGGTATATTTTGATGAATATCCTGCAACCATGACAGCACTTAACCAGGTTGACCTGAGGGCGCAGGTGACTGGATACATAACCGGGATTTATTTTAAAGATGGCCAGCATGTAAATAAAGGTCAGAAACTGTACGACATTGACCGGCAGCAATACCTTGCTAATTATGACCAGGCAGTCGCAAATTTAAATGTATTGCAGGCAAACCTTGCGAAGGCTCAACAGGATGCCGACCGTTATAATGATCTGTTGAAACAGGATGCAATTGCCAAACAAGTTTATGACCATGCAGTAGCTGATTTGCAGAGTTCGAAAATGCAGGTGGAAGCTTCACAATCAAATGTGAGAAATGTGCAAACAACGGTAAAATATTCTTCTATTTACAGTTCGTTTGCAGGCACCATAGGAATATCCCAGGTAAAAATGGGGGCGTTGGTTACAGCCAATCAAACGCTGTTGAATACTATTTCTTCTGAAGATCCAATGGCCGTAGACGTTGCTGTAGATCAAAGACAAATACCACGGTTTGCAGGGCTGCAGCGTGACCCCGCTGTTTTTAATGATTCCGTTTTTACGTTGCGGCTGCCCGACAATTCAATTTATGACCAACTTGGGAAAATAAGTTTTATTGACAGGGCCGTTGATCCACAATCCGGTACTATTAAAGCAAGGCTGGTGTTTTCCAATAAAAAAAATATTTTAAAGGCCGGTATGAACGCAAACGTCCGGGTAAAGAATAATAATACCGACAGCTTGTTCATCATTATTCCATATAAAGCAGTTACGGAGCAAATGGGCGAATATTTTGTATTCGTCGTAAATGACAGCAACAGGGCCATACAACATAAATTGATATTGGGAAATGTGATTAATGACAGGGTTATCATAAAACAGGGTTTACAGGAAGGCGATAAAATTGTAATTGATGGCGCTCAAAAATTGAGAGACAGTGCTGCAGTACAAATTGCCCCTTCAAAAATACAATAGAAAATATTTAATGGGGCACCCTGTTTTAACGTAAAGTTTGATGAAATCATAATTCAAAGGCCGTGAGCAAAAAAGATTGAAAATAACGTAAGAAAAAATTCATGATCGCAGATACTTTTATCAGACGCCCCGTTACCGCTATTGTTATCTCGTTGGTTATTTTATTGCTTGGTTTCCTGGCGATTGAAACATTGCCCGTTGGGCAGTATCCGGAAATAACACCGGCCACGGTTCAAATTACCAGTATATTCAACGGAGCTGATGCACAAACTGTCGAACAAACTGTTACCACCCCAATAGAGACGCAGGTTAATGGCACCCCTGGTATGGCTTACATGCAGAGCAATAGTACGTCGAGCGGCCAAACGACAATAACGGTTACCTATAATGTTGGCGCCGACGTTACATCTGGCGCATTAGATGTTCAAAACCGCGTAGGGATTGCTACCCCTTCTCTTCCAAATGATGTTAAGCAATTGGGGATCACAACACGAAAACGCAATCCAAGCATACTGATGCTGGTAGCAATATTAGCGCCCAACGGAAGCCATAGCGTAACCTTTCTTGATAACTATACTAATATTTTTGTTAAGAATGCATTGCTTCGTGTAGATGGTGTGGGAGATGTTTTAACAAGAGCAGATGATTTCAGCATGCGCATTTGGTTGAAACCTGATAAATTAGCACAGCTGGGATTAACAGCCGCAGACGTGGTTAGCGCCCTGCAGGAACAAAACATACAAATAGCCGCAGGTAATGTGGGCGGGCCGCCGCAACAAAGTGTACAGGCTTTTGAATATTCAGTTGTTACCAATAGCAGGCTCAGCACCACATCGCAATTTGATAGTGTTATAGTAAGTACGCGACCGAATAATGGCGCGATTGTTTATTTGAAAGAAGTTGCCCGCACACAACTTGGAAAATTCGCTTATGCCAGTAATTCTTTTGTAGACGGAAAGCGCTCATCCTATCTATTGGTGTACCAGGCACCGGGAAGTAACGCACTCCACACTGCGGATGGTATTTTTAAGGCTATGGATGAACTGAAAAAATCATTTCCAAAAGATGTTGATTACGTCGTTCCTTTCGAATCTGTTTCGGTGGTGCGGGTTTCAATAAGTGAAGTACTGAAAACATTATTGCTGGCATTGGGCCTGGTTACAATCGTGGTATTTCTATTTTTACAAAACTGGCGTTCTACCCTTATACCAGTTTTGGCTATCCCGGTTTCCATCATAGGAACTTTCTCGCTGTTTGCTTTGCTGGGCTTTACCATAAACACATTGACCATGTTTGGTTTTGTGCTTGCGATCGGTATCGTAGTGGATGATGCTATCATTGTTGTTGAGGCAGTACAACATTATATTGATGAGAAAAAAATGTCGCCAAAAGATGCTACGATCCAGGCTATGAAAGACATTTCCGGGCCTGTAATAGCTATTGCCCTGATACTGGCTGCAGTATTTGTACCGGTTGGTTTTATCCCCGGCATAGTCGGCAGGTTGTACAAGCAGTTTGCCATTACCATCGCGATATCAGTTCTTATCTCCGCATTCGTTGCCTTATCGCTCACCCCGGCTTTGTGTACCCTGATGTTAAAGCCCTCGCACCTGGACGACAAATCAAGGGGACTGGATAAATTCTTTTTCAAATTCAACAAATGGTTTGCATCTGTAACAGAAAAATATACAAAGGGTGTTAAGTGGGTAATCAGGAAATCAGTGTTCGCTCTGGTACTGCTTACCTGCATTTTTGTGGGTACATTCTTTTTGTTCAAGGCAAAGCCCACAGGCTTTATTCCTACGGAAGATGAAGGCCGTCTTTATATAACATTCGAACTGCCTGAAGCAGCTTCCACTTCGAGGTCCCTCACTACATTATATACAATAATGGATAGTGTGAAAACGATTCCCGGAGTGCGCCATTATGCTGCCTTAGGCGGATTAAATGTGGTAACCTTTGCCGCAAAATCAAACAGCGGTACTATTTTTTGCCAGTTACAGCCATGGGACGACAGGAAAAGTAAAGCTGAACAAATACAAGGTGTTATCACAGAAATGCAAAAGCGCTTTGCAAGTATTAAAGAAGCAAATATTGTTGTAATTCAGCCCCCCGCTATCCCCGGACTGGGACAAACAGCAGGATTCACTTTTGAACTTGAGCAGCGTGAAAGCAATGATGACATAAATGCCTTTGAGAAAGTAGTGAATAATTTCGTAGGGGTGCTAAATAAACAGCCGGAAATTGGCAGGGCTTTTTCTTTTTTCACTGCCAAAACCCCGGGATACCAGGTAAATGTTGACCGGGAAAAATGTAAAAAGCTGGGTGTTTCCCTATCGGATGTGTATAATACCCTCCAAACATTTTTAGGCAGTCGCTATGTAAATGATTTTACGATCTACGGGCGTAATTTCCATGTGGTTGCACAGGCAGATACTTTGTACCGGGGTAACATTAATAATCTGAATGAATATTATGTAAAGAACCAGGCAGGAACGTTGTTGCCCTTAAGTGTTCTGATTAGTTATAAGGTAATTGAAAGTGCTCCCGTCATCTCTCACTTCAATTTATTCCGGTCCGCAGAAATTAACGGCATCCCGAAACAGGGCTATAGCAGTGGCGAGGCACTCGATGTATTAAAAGAGATTGCAGCCAAAAATTTACCTGCAGGTTATGGCTACGAATTTGCCGGGTTAAGCAAACAGGAAATTGAAGCGGGAAATGCCAGTACTTATATTTTTGGCTTGTCTATTTTATTCGTATTCCTGTTTTTAAGTGCATTGTATGAAAGCTGGTCTGTTCCTTTATCAGTTTTGTTATCTGTGCCCATTGGAGCTTTTGGTGCCATACTTACCTTAACATTTATTCCATCTTTAAGCAACAGCATTTACGCACAGATCGGTTTAATAACATTAATAGGCCTTGCTGCCAAAAATGCAATATTAATTGTGGAATTTGCCAAGGAACGTGTAGACAGGGGAATGGAATTGGTAAAGGCAACGCTTGAAGCTGTAAGCTTGCGGTTGCGACCTATTTTAATGACTTCGCTTGCATTTATACTTGGGGTGATACCACTTGCTTTTGCGAAGGGTGCCGGAGCCATAGCCCGCTCTACGATTGGCTGGACTGTTTTTGGTGGAATGATAGCGGCAACATCTCTTGCTATTTTTATTGTACCGGTGTTATTTGTAGGAATTACCAGGCTTGCATACGGCAAGAAAAAGCTTGCATCCCTGGTAGAGAATTATAAGCCTGAAGAACATGAAAGTGAAAAGGAAGGATATTAATTTTTAAATTGACCTGCAATTTTTTCCTTGCCGGCAAGTTGTATTTTTTATATTGAATTAATGCATAGGTCATCTGTTTTATTGGTTAATCAACACCGGGGATAGCCATTTAATTATCAACGATACTTAGCCAGGATAAAATATCACCAGAGGATAGTTGGCTATGACTTGGTTTGCAAATTTGTTCACCCGGTCAATACAGCATAAATTTCGTCTATGCGTTTACGTTATTTTAAGGGCAATAACTTAAAATGAACAAGAATTGATACTATCGCAATAACTTGTTGATTCTAAAAATAACTACAAGCGATATGCCATAAAGTTTCTACAAATTTCTTACCCATATATTTCTAAAACTGATGGGTTTACTTTTATCACCATGAGCCTGTATTT
>JBDTLZ010000174.1:0-11782 GCA_039934515.1 Ginsengibacter sp. | reverse complement strand
AAAGACACTGTCAATAGGAAAGAAAATGGTAGACCATGCCTTATCCAATGCGTGGGATGATACACTGGGCGGTTTTTATGATGAAGGATATTATTTCAGGAATAAACCAGGAATTACGGTCATTAACAAAAGTAAAAACTGGTGGGCCCAGGCAGAAGGTTTAAATACTTTGTTGATATTTTCTGACTTATACCCTGGTGATCCGTTGAATTATTATCAGCATTTTACCAAATTGTGGCAATATGTTCAAACTTATCTCATCGATCATACTTATGGCGATTGGTATGCGGAGGGCCTAGATAATGAACCCTGGCAAAAGACTGCATTAAAAGCACATATATGGAAAGGGACCTATCATGTTTTCAGGGCATTGAGCAACTGCATTAACAGGCTGGAAAAAAGTTCCGGAAAAGGAATGGGTAACCACTAGCCCTATTGCATTGTGGTAGCACCGGTATTTTTTACCCGGCATAATAAATGAATTTTCTAATTCAAAAAAACAAGACAAGTTCCTGCGGTGTTAAGCCGCTTGCCAGCATGCTACAATATATCATACTGGCTTTTAAATAATTGTTTTGCTTTTGTATTTTTAAACCGTTGTACAATCGTGGAAACCCACAATCCATTGCCGGTAACAAGAAGGACGACCGGCGCCAGGCTGGAAAAATTATCATAAGTATCAAAATAGTTTGACCCGGAATGATGAACGCCATGCACGATATTTACTATGTTTATCACCAGCGAAAGGATTAATAGAATATTTATACCCGTCATGGACCAATGACTTTTATTTCTGTCGTTTTCGAATATGCTTAAGAATACAATGCCCAGGATTAATAAGCTAACTATTATTAGAAACTGAATTAAATTAATCAAAATTGCTGCATTACCCGGTGTGTAATGGCCCGCTGCCCATCCGTAGCCTGTGGCAATTAAAATAATAGCTGCATACCTGGTTTTAAAAAATTTCGTTGTCATAATATGCACTTAAATTGTAATAAAATGGTTTTTTAGAGGATGGTTTTATAAAGATCAAATTCACCTTATGATCTATAAACCTTCTTTCGGTAAACCAACAGGTTGTCTCGGTAAAAAGCACTTTTTTTCCGGTAGGTGCATTTCAAAACGCGGGTATCACGAACCCGTCAATTGACAGTATGTTGGATGTTGTTTTTAGAAAAATGCTGTGGCTAAATGGTCCTTCTAATAAAAATGACAATACGGCGATTGTGCCATGGCACCCGCATTGCACTTTATAAGTCCCGCATTTTTGGTCATAGTATTGTCTAAGTAGATTTGAAATATTCCGTGCATTTTTTTGTCGTTAATAGCTGCAATAAGTGCCGGGAGTTCTATAACTTTCATTTTTAAACTTTACACCGGATTTTTTATCCTTGAAACTTTTTCCTTAAAAGCGAATAACTTTCTCAGGTGCAACGACGATACTTTGTCCTAAATAATAAATTGGCATCAAACTGTGTTACACCACGCATTAATTAACGTTCCGAAATGCAGACAATAAGGACGCAAACTGCAATACAAAAAATAACAAACTTCTTTTTAATAAAGATCATTATCGGTATTTTGACTGTAGGAGGATCAGTTGTATTTGTTGAATTTGCCGGCCGGCAGTTACTTGAAAAAGCCCAAATAACCGGGGATTTGCAAAATGTGACCATCGGATTAGCCCAGGCAGCTATTGCTTTGTTAAGTTATGTTTTGCTATTTAGATACTACGAAAAAAGACGGATAAAAGAATTACGTTTGAGAGCATTGCCGGCAAACGCATTGCTGGGTTGTTTAATGGGATTGATTTTACAATCTCTCATCATTTTAGTACTTTATGTAGCCGGAGGGTATTCTATTGCATCTGTAAACCCCGTCTCATTTCTTATTCCGGGATTTATTGCTGCGATAACCGCGGGGTTCGTGGCAGAGATTATGTTGAGAGGAATCCTATTCCGCTTAACCGAGGAGAAACTGGGGACCCTGGTTGCGGTGCTTTTTACTGCCGTTTTTTTCGCCGTTATTCATGCAGGTGTCAAAGGAGCTACAGTCATCTCTGTCTTGTCGACTTCTTTTCAGGCCGGCGTTCTCTATTCTGCGGTCTATGTATATACCAGGAGCTTGTGGTTTCCTGTCTTTTTGCATTTTGCCTGGGACTTTGCCGAGCCAGCTATTTATGGTGGAATTAACGCGGGTATTACCCTTCGGGAAGCACTTTTTACCAGCAGGATTGAAGGCCCTCAATTATTAACAGGCGGCCAGTTTGGCCCCGGAAATTCAATACAGTCATCAATTTTTTGTCTCGTATCGGGGTTGGTATTTTTATGGCTGGCAAAGAGGAAGAAAAAATTTATCAAGCCATTTTGGGCAAACATTCCCGGAAACAATAAACATGAAGTTATAGCCAGGTAAATAGTTGCTATATTTTCACCTAACTGTGATCGTTCGTTTGTATGTGGAATTCTATTTTTTTTATGATTTTGGAAATAGGATATAATCTATAATAAAGAGCAAATGAGGACAGGTAAAATCATCGAAATAACGCTACCCGCAGGCAGGCAGGTCTGCGAAGGGGAAACCACAACCTACTGGTTTGAAAACAATGGCATATTGGTGTCTCTTTCGAAAAGCCCACGAAGTACTGTTGCCAATATTTCAGCTAATATTGCTTTGTTAAAACATATTGCAAACAACAAATAAGTCCCCTTGTTAATTTACCTCGCCAAATCGCCAGTGCCCGACAAAGAAACCAGGAAATTTGTCGCAAAAGTTTTACCGGAGATGTACAGTGCTATGGCAATGATCTCAAAACCCGGACTCGCAGAATTTATAATGAGTATGTTGTTTATGTTGAAGCCAACTGTTATTCCTATGAAGAATTTTACAAACGACAAAGAGGCGAAAGAATGGCTAAAACAATATTTATAGTGGTGTATAATGCCCTTGAAATGCAAGTTCCAGGTAATTTATTATACCATTTTGTATACCTGGTAACAAATAAAAATTATGAAAATCGCTGTAAGGCCGGCAACCAGGTACCGGAAGCGAAGGACCACAGTTTTGATATTCGCAATGCGGCGTTCTATCTTTATTTTTTCTGCATAAATATCTTTTACCGGTAAACCCGATTTTTCTACAATTGTTGTAAAGTCTCTTTCAAAAGTGCCTTCAATCTCAATAACGTCGGCTAAGTATAATGACTGCAGGTAATAAGTAAAGATTGAGTATAGAACGAATGCTGCCAAAATAATTACCAGGATAAATATATCGTTCACCCTGTATGTGGCGAATACTGATGCTGCAAAGGAAACTGGTATGGCAACGATTTGTGACAAGTTTTTTCCAAGTATATCCCGCAATGAGCCAAAATATTTTTCTTTTTCTTTTTGCAGGTCATCTTTAAGTTTTTCAAAGGAAAAATTTTTAAGATATAGCTGCAGGTTATTATCTGCCTGCCTGGTTAAATTTTGCAATGAAAGGATGATACGCTTTAAATCTGTTACGGTATCGGAATTTCGAAAATCAAATAATTGATTTTTAAAATACATTTTAAAATCCGAAGATCCGATCTTGGAGACCAGGGTATCACAATCATGCCTGGTCGATTTGCAGGAATCAAAATTTGGCATATAGTCCGGGATTTCGATGCGCATGATCCCTTTTGTGCCTGAATAGAGGATAATTTCTTTGTCTTTGGTGTTTACATAGTCTGCAAATTCTTTGCTCTTTAGTATTCTCAGTATTTTATAATAGCAAAGAGCATTGTCAATTAAAAAATCAGCCTCGGTAATTTCAGAATTAAGGCAAGTCTTGTTGCTTTTAATGTCATAAATAAGGAAGGAATTTTTATAGTCAATCAGGGCAATGTTTTTAGTAATATTAGTCGTAGCATCCAGGGCAATTTCAATATTTTGCCTGAAATTTATTTCCTGGAAAAAAACAAAAGTCTCCGCATGAATAGATGATAAATTAATGAGCAATTCGCCATCAATAATATTTTCATAGGGTATTTTCCAATGATCCAGTTTGCCTTTTGCAAAAGAAACATTTGCCGTAGGTAATGTAACTACCAGGTTGTTATTTGCTGCCCTTGCCGGATTTGCACACAACTTCAGTAAGCCATGTAAAAATTTTATTTTATCGGTTAACAGGCTATCCATAACTGACGATCATTTCAGCTTTTATTTTTTCAATAAGCGAAGGTGATTTAATCACAATTTTCCCATCGTTCGGGAATAATTCGATTTTTTTTTCATTGATAAATTGTTGAGGAAAAGCGATATCAATGTAGTCAGCCCTGGCTTTTATATTTACAAATTGTTTGAGGATTCCATTATCCGGCCTGAATTCATGGTTTAAAATGATGTCGCCACCCTGTGCAAAATTTGTAAGTTTATTTTCATCGTCATAAAAACGCGAACCTATTTGCTTTAAATCGATCACTGCACCCTTTGGAGTATCCTTGATGAACGCATACACATCATTGATAAAGTCAAGTTGTTTTAAAGGGTTATTGCCCTCACCTGTAGGAGGTTCCACCTGTTTTAAGATCTTTAGTAAATTCCGGGTGTCGTCAATATTATTGATCAGTTCCTCAGCACAGATCCAATTTGTAAAAAAATTGGAGTCAACATTCCGTCGATTTATAAAAGTGAGGTATCCGCCATTACCAAGTGAATACAGGCTTTTGTTTATTCTGCAAGCCATCGCGAGGTGTTCAAAGTCGATGTGTAGCGTTTCATTAATAATATATTTTGTGTCGGACTTCTTCTTTTGTAAAATATTACCTGTCCGGTTCCGGATTAAAAATATGCCGACAAAATGCCTGCTTTCGAAGTAATCAGCAAAAACAATATACCCTCCTTTCGCAGGCCCGCTGGCGAGAATTTTACTTTGCAATTGGCAGACCGTAGCTTTACTAAAATCTACGAAATCCTTATCTTCGTATTTCTTAACATAGCTTTCAAAGAGATCAGGAAACAGGCCTTTTGCCGATGTTTTGAATTTACCATTCGATTGCCTGAGATTTTGATACCTGTTGTTTAGTTCCGTAACAAATTTTACCGCCTGTGAATCTTTTGTTGCCAGGTCATCAGAAAAATTCACATCAACTTTCATCGCTTGATTTTCACCCTTGGTTATTTCATGTATTACAAGTCTTCTTAGATCCATAGCTGTTTATTTAATTTAGGAATGGTTGAATTTTAAATTCTAAATACCCCTAGGACTCTTTATAATAAACTTAAAAATGCATGGGTATTATGAGCATAAAAATACTAAATATTTTAGTATTTTTATGCTAAATATCTTAATAAACAAGCGAGGGAGGCCTTATAAGTGGCAGGTAAAAGGATATAATTTGGAGACTAACAGCGCGTGGGAATAAGATTTATCATTATCTATTTCAATTGTAAGGTTATCAAGACACAATAGATAGGTGAAACCTTTTATATGATCAAGTCCCGACGTGATACAGTGCCACGTCGGGCTTGATACGGCTTTAAGTTTTTTTCTAAACAAACTTGGTTACACCAGGAGTGGCAATCGTATAGTATCCCTCTGCATTGGGTACCGAAGGCGGCGGAGCGTTCCAGTCATATACTTTTGGATGCAGGTCGATACCGCTGTTAATTGCTTTATCCCATTCAATTAATTGCCCGCTATACGTGGCAAGACGGCCGAGTATAGAGGTCATGCTGCTTTTAGCTCCGTTCTCTGCATCAGCAAATTTATATTCACCTTTTGCAATAGCCGCAAACAACTCATCATGTTCGGTTTGATAGGGATTGTTTTCCCCTTTCAGATCATATTGATATAAAACTTTTCCTTTGGCATCCACAATGTTTGCGGCTCCTGCCTGTATTTTGCCCCTGGTGCCAATAAGCAATTCATCTACCCGGCTCATAGTGCCCGGGATGTGGCGGCATTGGCTGTTGAGTAAGCTGCCGTCGGCATATTGAAATTCCACATAGTGGTGATCAAATATTTCACCGTTGTCTTTTCCCTTGCGTACCTGCCGTCCACCCATGCCCTGTGCTCTCACGGGGTAGCCTCCCTTAAACCAATTGATAACATCAAGATTGTGTATATGTTGCTCCGTAATATGGTCGCCGCAGAGCCACACAAAATAGTACCAGTTGCGCATTTGGTATTCCATCTCTGTTTGGCCTTCTTTGCGCGGGCGCACCCATACACCATCATTGTTCCACCAGGCCTGTGCTGATGTAATATCCCCGATCAATTCTTTACGTTTGAACAATTCCTTATATGAATTCTGATAATGACGTTGTAAGCCCACGACAACATTTAATTTTTTTTGTTTGGCAATTTCGGCCGTCGCCAAAACCTTTTGGATACCTGCGGGATCTGTGGATACAGGCTTTTCCATAAAGACATGCTTATTCTGTGTAATGGCTTCTTCAAAATGTATCGGCCGAAAGCCCGGAGGTGTGGCGAGTATTACTACATCAGCCAATGCAATCGCTTTTTTGTATCCGTCAAAGCCCGTAAATTTTCTTTCTTCGGGTACATCAATCCTGCTTTTTAGATTACCGGGTTTTCCTGATGTTTCTGAAATATCATCAGCAGTTAATGATTTGTAACAGTTGTCCAGGTTGTCACGAAATGCATCACACATTGCAACCAACTTAACATTTTGTTTCGTAAGCAAGGCTTGCATGGCTGCGCCAGTACCTCGCCCGCCACAACCTACCAATGCAATCCTGATAGTATCATCACTACCGGAAAAATAGTTAGCCCGTGTTAAAAAGGGTGCGGCCATGAGTCCTCCTGCCAGCAGGCTTGTTTGTTTTACAAATTCCCTGCGGGATGAAGGGGCTGCTTTAGAATCATCGTTGTTCATGTTGAATTTATTAAAGGAATTAAGAATGTGTGTTTTGAGCCACTAAAATTATTTAAAAGAATCGTTATAAGGGCATTTATATTTTACTTTCAATAAATCAGCCTTGCATGCCCAGGGAGTGCAAATATAGAGAAAGTCATACCAGGTGACTCTCACCTCCCAAGGTACTGTTTAAAAAATTCATCTGCCTGGTCCTTAGTGGGTTGTTGCTTTGGGCGCAAAACTCTAAAACCTACAAATCCGGCTTCGGTAAGCCACCATTTACTCTTTGGAATCTGGGGATCGCGCTTATTCCACGCCGGATCCGATTTAAATCGGTTGGCGCAACGGAGTTGGGTAGCATCATCTGCAAAACTCCCCCCACGCAACACCTTGGGATAGCGGGCCTTGTTGGGCCCGGCAACGGGGTCTGTAGCTTTATCACTTATTTTTTCCATCTCCTTTTCATCATAATGATCCAGGGTCCATTCATTTACATTGCCCAGCATATCGTATAGCCCCCATGCATTCGGCAACTTTTGCCCAGCTTTTTGAAATTTATTATTGCTGTTGTTACTATACCATGCATACTTGTCGAGATCCTTCAGATCGTCGCCAAAATAATATGCGGTAGTGGTGCCTGCACGGCAGGCATATTCCCATTCAGCCTCGGTGGGCAACCGGTAGAAAATATTGGTTTTATCATACAGCCACCGGCAATACATTATAGCGGCATATTGTGATAAACTGTTCACCGGGTAGCCACCTTCTTTGCCCATACCCAAACTAAAATCTATGTACTGTGGGCTCGGCCTGGTGACAGCGTCTACTGCGGAATTCTGACTGGTAGTTTCATCTTTATAGAAAACATCAAATGCATCACGGCTTACTTCAAATACTGCCATCCAGAATGGAGAAATGTTTACGTTTCGCTGAGGCCCCTCATCCGTCTCACGGTTTTTTTCCTTTTCGTTGCTCCCCATCAAAAAACTGCCGCCTTGTACAGGTACCATTTTGAATAGAAGCCCAGAACCAGGAACGGTTTGTTCATACGCTGTAAAACCTTCACCAGTTTGCGCTGCGCAAAATATAATACAAAGACAGCCAAACAAGGTTGCAGATAATTTTCTCACACTATATTATTTGTCGGGAAAGTTATTGATTAATTGTTAAATCAGTAATGGTTAAATCGCTTGGGGTGCATTCCAAATTCCTCCTGCGTTTGAAACGCAACAAAAGCAGCATACACAATCTTTTGAAAATAGATGTGTTGAAGGTGGTGTATATATAAATGTCGTTCTTGCCCCTAACCCCTAAAGGGGAACAACTGTTCTTATTATTGAGTGTTGCGACAATTTAAAATGCACCCGTCGCTTGATTGCGTTTTTAACAACCTGCATATCAGCCACCTTTCCAATACTGGCCAAAACCCCGTGATTTATAGTAAATAACTTTGCTCTTTCTTAATTCGGCAATCAGCACTTCAGCCTTTAAGGAATGTGCTAACTTTTTTGCTTTCCTCACCGGTAAGATACTGCACGCCTTGGTAAGCCAGTCTGCCGTAGTACCATCGCCGGCAATTACTGTCACATTTTTTTGAGAGGTAATGCCGTAACCTGTACGGGGATTTATTATATGTGAATACCTTCTGCCATTGTGCTCCATATATTGATATACATCTCCCGAAGTGGTAACCGACTTATTGGTAATAAGCAACGTTTTTTTCTGCAGTTCATCGGTTTGTTCAGGAACATTGATACCTACGCTCCATCCGCTTGTACCGGGCGGTGCGCCAACAGCAACAATATCCCCGCTTACATCCACCAATGCATTTACGACGTTTCTTGTTTTTAAAAAGTCCATTACCTGTTGTGCTATGTAGCCCTGTGCTATGCCTCCGAGGTCCAATTGCATACCGGTTTCTAATAGCTGTATTTTGTGGGTTACGGTGTCTATTTTTATATTTCTAAAGCCTGTAAGGCCCAGTTTTTCTTTTACAGTTCCAGGGGAAGGAAATAATTTTTCTTTCCTTGCTTTACGCCACATTTTTGTGAGTGGTCCAAGCGTAATGTCAAATGTTCCTTCACTTTTTTCATAGGCCATTTTTGAAATTAATAATATATCGAATAGGGGAGGAGATACTGTTGATGAATTATCCGCCGTTCCTGCTTTCGCGCAAAGCCTGTTCAATTCACTGCTATCTAAATAATCACTATAAATTGTCACGAAGGAATCGACTAAAGCAAAACATTCCTTTGCAATAGCGTTGGCCTGCAATGAATCGCCGTAATAAAAAATGATATTAAAAGGTGAACCCATTTTAGGTTGTGAAAATGAAAACCTGTTGGGCTGGGCATAACTGTAATAGTTTATGAGCAGGAAAAACTTAAAAATGTATAGATGGCGAAACAATATTTATTTTTTTACAAATGAATGTCGTTAAATTTAAGGCACAAACCATAAAATATGCAACGCAGAAAATTTGTACAGCAATCATTACTTGCCGGAGGCGGTTTATTTACATCCGCTAATGTAGTGGCTCATAATGGAAAAACAAGCGCTACTGATGATGCAAAACCATTCCACTTAAATTATGCCATACATGATGGGATGTTTAAAAACCATGCAGGCCCCGATTTCATAGAACAAATAAAATTTGCCCATAGTATGGGTTTCCGGGCTATTGAAGATAATGGTATGATGTCACGACCCGTTGAACAGCAAAAAATGATTGGAGATACTTTGTCCAAACTGGGAATGTCCATGGGCGTATTTGTAATTACTTCCAATAACTGGCATTGGAAGACATCGCTTACGACCGGCAAACAGGAATGGACCGACCTGATGATAAAGGACTGCAAAGAAGCTGTCGAAGTTGCCAAACGCTGCAATGCAAAATGGCTGACCGTTGTTCCGGGAAATTATGAAACCACGCTGTCACCGGAATTGCAAATGGCTAATGTTATAACAGCGTTGCGCAAGGGAGCTTCCGTTTTGGAGCCGCATGGCCTTGTGATGGTCCTGGAAGCATTGAGTGACAATCCCGAGCTGTTTCTGCGCCATACCGGACAAACATTTATGGTATGCAAGGCTGTAAATAGTTCAGCCTGCAAATTTTTATATGATATGTATCATATGCAACGCAATGAAGGAGATATCATAAATAACATTGACAGGGTCTGGGACGAAACCGGTTATTTTCAGATAGGTGATAATCCGGGGCGCAATGAGCCCGGCACCGGCGAAATGAATTATAAGAACATCTTCAGGCACATAAACAGTAAAGGATACAAAGGGGTTTTGGGAATGGAGCATGGCAATGTAAAGCCCGGTAAAGAAGGAGAGCTGGCACTCATTAAAGCATATCGTGATGCTGACGATTTCCTTTGATTTTCCTGGTATCGGTTTCGATTTTTACGGCTTGTTTTTCAGGGGCTAGGATCTTTGAATTTACCCTCAGCTCCTGTTCCGGTTTTCCCCTTCAATCTTTTGGCGGTAAAATTTGTGGTAGTTGAAATACTATAATCGCCAAAAGGATTTCCGGTTCAACCCGGCAGCCATTCAGCTATATTTAATAATGAGCTGAAGAATAAAATCGCAGCGATAATGTTGAAACTTTTTTATGTCGTTAAATAATGACGGAAGAAAGCAGTAGGTTTTTTTATTTCCAAAAATGTAAGAAATACGGGTCTTAACTTTTGTTTTGCTTTTAAAGTTTCCTTCCGTAAGATGTTTTTTTTAAATTACTACTTCCTTTAAACACAGCATTCTATAATCAAAAAACCGAAACCATAATTATGAAGAAAGTAATGTACCCACTGGCAAGTTTGGCACTTATTGCTTTTTTGGTATCCTGTAATAGCAATGACACAAGTAAAGACGTTTCGCTACCAGCCAAAATATTAATTCAAAACGAGGGTGTCCATATAGATTATACAGATTCAGGCAACGGTGATACCACGCTACTTTTCGTTCATGGCTGGTGCATCAATAAAACGTACTGGTCTGATCAGGTATCATTTTTTAGCAAAAAATACCGGGTGATAACAATTGATCTGCCTGGTTTTGGTGCATCAGGAAAAAACAGGGCTTCCTGGAATACCCAAACATTCGGAAGAGATATTGACTCGGTAATTTATGTTTTAAACCTGAAGAATGTTATATTGATTGGTCACTCAATGGCAGGCGATATTATCCTGGAGGCCGCAGTAAAAAGCACCGATAATGTTATTGGTTTGGTTGGTGTGGATAATTTTAAAAACACCGGCCAGGTACAAACAAAGGAAGACAAAGAGAATTATAAAAAGGCGATCGATTCGCTGAAGATAAATTTCAAGGCAACGGCCTCTGATTATTTTAACCAGGCGCTCTTTTATAAAACTACTGCCGACTCCATTAAGAAAAGAATACTTGGTGAGGTATCTGTTTGTGATTCGGTCATTGCCGTTGCATGCATTGCCCAGGATGATTTTGATGAGGTTAAAAAGTTGGTTGCTGTTAAGAAAAAATTAAGCCTCATCAACAGCGATTATACTCCCACTGATACCAGTAGCTTCGTTGCAAATCACATTCCTTATGAGCTATTTCTTATTCATAACACCGGGCATTTCCCGATGGTAGAGAAGCCTGTGGCATTTGATTCTTTATTGCAAATTGCTATTACGCGGATTAATATTGATGGAAAATAAAAACACACGTTTGTCTTTTTATTTAAAGTATTGTTTGCACTTCCCATTTCAAAAGATATAGATTTGAAGCCTTGATATTTCAAAAATTGTAGCATAAGAACAGCAACCCTGATATTTTATATCTTAACTTAAAACATTTTACCATGCTTAGAGGAATTTATAAACATTCAATTATACTGATGTTACTGGCCATGCCGCTATTTCATTTGTCGGCCCAGCAAATTGCAAATGCAAAGAAGTTATTGGT
>JBDTLZ010000173.1:0-3782 GCA_039934515.1 Ginsengibacter sp. | reverse complement strand
GGATGTATCAGCAAGTTCACGCCATTCATTATTGGCGGAATATTCTGCTGGATACTTTCTATCATCAGTTTTTTATACAGGGGTAATGAAACGTTATTAATGGTTGCGGCTGGTGCGGGGGCGGCCTGGATCATCCCGGGCTTTATTTTGAGAGCGCAATTTTACAGGAATAGAGCAAATAGTAAAAATGGACTTTAAAGAACTCGATCCCATATTACATTCGCAGCTTCGTCTTGCTGTTATGTCACTCCTTATAAGTGTGAAGGAAGCAGAGTTCACTTTTTTAAAAGAAAAAACAAATTCAACTGCCGGTAACTTAAGCGTCCAGATCAACAAGCTAAAAGATGCCGGTTACATTGATATCGTTAAGCAGTTTAACAATAATTATCCTCAAACTATTTGTAAGATCAACGCCAAAGGGGTAGAAGCATTTGAAAATTATGTGAAAGCGCTGCAAAGTTATATGACCCTTTGACGAAGAGTGTTTGTGCCAGTTTGCAAATAGTTGCCGGTTGATCGGTAACATTGTTTATTACCCACTCAATGAGCCGTTCGTTTTCCAACGCAATGTTTACATAAAAAAAGGCCACCCATAAAGAGGGCAGCCTTTAGGATTCATAGTGGCAAATATTTTACTGTTTCGTAATTTTTTGAGTGAACCTCTCTGCTCCTGAAACAAATTGTATAAAATAATTTCCTGCAGGAAGTTTTGACAGTTCATCCATCGAAATAT
Organism: Ginsengibacter sp.; assembly: GCA_039934515.1. GTDB lineage: Bacteria > Bacteroidota > Bacteroidia > Chitinophagales > Chitinophagaceae > Ginsengibacter. The sequence goes on along the minus strand of JBDTLZ010000173.1, from coordinate 3,049 downwards.
AGTTAAGGCCTTTATTCATTTGTATGTTTTTTACTGCTACTTCTTTTCCCTGCACATTAATCACCTTTGCGGCAATAACTTCACTCCTGTTCCATTCCATATTTATATTTAAGTAGCTGTTAAATGGATTTGGCGAAATGGTTATCTGCCTGCTGCCGGCTTTTAATTTTACGGGTAATATCTTGGAATAAGAACCTTTACCGTCAATATCCAGTTGTTTTATACGGTAATAAACTACTGAGCCTGTTGCGGCAGAAATATCATCGGTAGCTGAGTAAGCGTGGAATAAAGATGTAGTACCACTTCCGGCTACAGAAGCAACTTCTGAGAAAACATTGCCATCAAAGCTTCTTTCAATTTTATATTTGCTGCAATTGATCTCCATGGAAGTGCTCCAGTCAAGCCTTACCTTATTATCCTGGAAAAGGGAAGCATTGAATGAAACCATGGTAACTGGTAATGGTCCGTTATCGGGGTTGATTATCGCAGTGCCATCATCCACAAAATCAACATTGGCATCTGATTGGGCTTTTATCCTGGCAATGTTCATTATCGAAGGAACATGCTTGCCCGGCCCCGGATTGTTAACGGTCACTTTAAATTGAACTTCATAGGTTTCATTGGAAGCCAAAGTGCCGCCGGTACTGGTTCCGGCTCCTGCACCAAGTCTGAATCTAACCGTTTTTATTGAGCCATTGTCAATATATTCAGCGATATCATCCCCTGAAGCATCTGTTTGAATTCCTGCGCTCACACCAGGGCAACTCATAACCTTTAAAGAATTAGGAACGTAGGTAACTGTTAAAGGCAATGTGTCGGTTATTATAACTGCGTTTGCATTACCGGCGCCGCTATTGTGTCCCTTTAATGTGTACGTAAGTACTTCGTTGGATTCTGCGAGGCTGTTATTATTTGCATCGCTCACTGTTTTATCCAATGTAACTGTTGGATCTTTCATTTTAATAGTGAAAGTGAAAAGGCCTGGAAAATACTGGTCTGCTTCGGTACCAAATTGCAGGGTTACTGAATTTGAATTTGGAGAAATACCATATCCGGTGCCTACATCGAATTGATCAATGTCAACGCCCATTTGATTTGTGTAATTGGGATTTTTTGTAGTAACATGAGCGCCGTTATCGGTGATCGTTCCGTTCCATGGATTATCAGCCGGGTTGGTGCTATTTGAAAACAGGTGAGAATTTATTTTTAAATAATCCTTATTCAAATTTGCATCGCCTTCCCATGCAAGTATACCCATTTTAGCATCGCCTGAAGCAAGCGTGCCGGAAGGTACATTTAACCCGGTTAAGGTTACCGTACTTACAAGTGCGCTTCCGCCATCAAATACCTTTTCAAAGCCATCATATATACGGATGCTGTTGTAGTTGACCACGCTGTTTTCATATACAACGACAATGCACCATCCGCCATTATTACCACCGCCGCTTATTGATCCTGTCGTTAAAGGGGCGTTGCCCACTTCATAGGTGCCTGCGCCGTTATTTTTTACCAATGCGGTGATGTCGGCATACGCCTGGAATTGGGTATAGCCGGCAGAAATGGTAACACTGTCAATACCTAATGCTACCACGTCAGAATATGTGTTTGTAGTACCTTTGCGTATTTTAATCTTTTTATTTTCATCTGCTTTTAAATCGAAATCTTTGTTCTTAATACGGCCGCCCCAGTACAGGCGTGCCAGTTTAATGGTGTTGGTACCGGTGGGAAGAATAAGATCAGAAGAAGATGAATTCCTGGTAACACTACCATTGCCGGTTGTGCCGTCAATGTCGGTGTACTGCATGTTTTCATTGTCGTTGCCATACGTACTGTTCCCGGTGGCACTGTTGTCATTCATTTTGGTGGTGTTGATGCTACCATCACTATTTTTAATGTGAAGTAGCGTATTCCCAAACATTGCGGTACCGCCTTTGATGTTATCGGAATATACAAGGTTGTAAGTTCTGACCTGGGCCTGGGACACTGCTGAATTCAATAGAATAACCAGGCACAAAAGTACCAGCCTGCTCCTCTTTTTTTTAAGCGAAGCTTTGTGAGTAACAATTTTCATAATTGAAGTTTTTTCTGTGGTAAAAAAATATAAGACCGGCGGTCGTCATAAAATTTTAGAGAATCGCAGCTTTAGACGAATATCAGGGAGTGTTAAGCAGGCCTTAGCTAAGAAGCTTGGATGTATAAAAAAAATTCAAAAAATAAATTGTAAGGAAAGATTGGGATGGTATACTCAACCAAATAAACGCAACAGTTATGTAAGCATTTGATTTTCGAAAGATAATGATTGGAAGAAGTTGAAGGGATCTTGTGGAGTATTTCCGAAGAATTGGAGGTGCAAAGTTATAAATGATTTTGAATAATCAAAGCTTTTTGTACTTTTTTTTGAAAATCAGGCCTGCTTAATAAGTAGAATCAGCCGGTTTTTTTTAATAGTTCATAATGGGCACCACCTTAAATAACAAATTTTGATGTACGTCCGCAAGCATATTATATCAACACTTAAAAAAGGAAAATGCAGAATTTTAAAGATATCACGGCCCAGGAAGGAAGGGATATTGTTCGTATGGCATATGAACCGCAAAGCGGGCACCGGGTGGGCCGCCTGGCTGCGTGGAGTATTTTACCGCCTTATATTTTGAAATCATGGAACGCAAGGAAGGATTTGATATGGACGGTAAAGACGAGGGCATCTTTTTTTATCCAATGGCCACATATCGCCCGTTTGATACAGCACACTTGCAAGGACAGGTTATTTTCCATTAAATGAATTAAGCACGTATAGTAAAATAAATTCCCGGGCCTGGCGACATCCGGCGGCAGCGGAACATTTGCCGGGAATAAGGGTTGCATCAGGATCACCCCGCCAGTGATAGAGTGTGGCAATAGGCGCAGCCTCTGCAAAAAAATTAAATAAAGATCCACACATCGTTTCTTCTCTTCATGGTGATGGAGAACCAGATGAAGGCCAGAAATGTGAAGCAATTAGGTATGCGGCCATGCACAAAGCAGGCACCCTGGTTGCTATGGTTGATCG
>JBDTLZ010000172.1:0-8489 GCA_039934515.1 Ginsengibacter sp. | reverse complement strand
GGTTTGCCTTCTGTTTCCCGTTTTTCTTTTTCATTCAGCATGAAATCACGGATCTTTAGGGCAGCCCGCACGGTGTCTTCAGCATTGGTTTTGTTGGCAACGGGTAACCCGCCTGCACACATGTAGCTGTCACCTATGGTTTTTATTTTTTCTATGCCGTATTTGGTGATTATTTTATCAAAAGCAGAATAACAATAATTAATTTCATTTACCAGTCCCTGTGCGGAGAGTTTTTCACTCATTGTTGTAAAGTTTTTAAAATCGGTGAACAACACGGTTACTTCGCTAAAATCTTTTGCGGTGGTTGCGCCTGTTGTTTTTAGTTCTTCAGCAACTTCAGCAGGAAGAATATTTAATAAGAGTTCATCACTTCTCTTTTTTTCTTTTTTGATTTTATTGCGCTGCGTAAAAAACACGCCTGCAAAAAGCAATACAACTGTAAAGCCCGCCATAAATCCATTCCGCACTAGTTTTTGCCTTTGCAAATTTTTTAATGCCAATACATCTTTCTTTTCCTGTTCAGCTTTACCAACAGCTTCTTTTTTATCGAAGTCGTATTGCATTTGAGTTTGAATAAGTTTATTGCTGTTTTCCTGGTTTACTGCGCTGTCACGATGAAGTATGTACTGCTTGTAATTCGCCAGGGCGCTTTTATAGTTTCCGGTTGCACTGTCTAATTTCGCCAGGTCTTCGTAAGTATAGTAAAATTCCCCCGGGTTACCCGCCTCTTTCAAAAGCGCCAGCCCTTTATTGAAATAATCTCTTGCTTCGGTGAAATTTTTAAGTGCTACGTTCACCTCACCAATAGAGAAGTAAGAGCTAACAAGCCTGTTGTTAGAGCCGATTTCCTGATAGATCTTCAATGCTGCATGAAGTTTGTTTAATGCGTCGGTATTATTGTGCATTCTCTGATATACGGTTCCAAAATTGGCGTATGAATCGGCAATTAGCCCTTTGTCCCCCATTTGTTCCCTTATTTTAAGCGATATAGCATAGTTTTTTAGTGCTTCCGGATAATTGCCCATATCAGTATATATCCCTGCCATGTTATTGTATGGATCATTCATACCATTTTTATCTCCTATCTCCTCCATTATTTTGAGCGCCTTAGAATAAATATTCAACGCCTCGGTGTAGTTCTTTTGCGTCCAATAAAGAATGCCGATGTTATTATAACCTCCTGCAATGCTTTTTTTGTCACGTAATGCTTCATTGATCTTCAAAGCGGCAAATGCCATTTTTAATGCTTCCGAATAATTGCCCTGACCTTGAAAAATATTACCCAAATTGGCGTAGTTAATTGCCAGCCATGCCTTGTTATCCATTGCTTCATTTATCTTCACGGCTGCGTAGAACATGTTAAGTGCTTCGGGAGTGTTGCCCTGGCTAGCATAAATAATTCCCATGTTGTTGTAAGTTCCAGCCATTCCTTTTTTATCACCTGTTTCTTCCCTTACTTTCAAAGCCATTTTATGATTGTTCAATGATTGCTGATACGCTCCTTTGTTGCTATATGAAATGCCAATTATGTTGTACGCATCGCCCTGCCCTCTTTTGAAATTAAGTTTTTCCGAAAGAGCTAAAGCAGTATCGCTGTATTTAAACATTGCATCATATTCATTAATATCCAATGATGCATACCCAAGAGCGTTCAGAAGATTTACTTTATTGGTATCTTCTTTTGCTTTGGGCAATTCGCTGAGCAGGGAGTCAATAAAGGCTTGCCCCTTTTGGGGTTGTGTATGTGCTGGCTGTTGGAATGCAATAAAAAGTATGATTATGATAGGTAGTCCTTTCTTCATAAAATTCTTTTACCGGGTCTTGTAAATAGAATTACTTCACAAAATACATATCAATCTCTCCTTTATTTTTTGCCTGTATTTTTCCGCGGTAGGTACAGGTAAATATATCCTTCACCAATTCGTATGTGCTGCCGCTGATATTTACTTTGCCGGCTTCGCCTGATGACTCCATGCGTGAAGCAATGTTCACCGTGTCGCCCCAGATGTCGTAGGCAAATTTCTTGATCCCTACAATCCCCGCAACAACAGGACCTGTATTGCAACCAATCCTGATTTCGAAAACCGGTTTGCCTTCTGTTTCCCGTTTTTCTTTTTCATTCAGCATGAAATCACGGATCTCTATTGCAGCCCGTACTGTGTCAACTGCATTGGTCATGTTTGCAACGGGTAGCCCGCCCGCACACATGTAGCTGTCGCCGATTGTTTTTATTTTTTCTATGCCCTGTTTAGTGATAATCTTATCAAAAGCTGAGTAGCAATAATTAATTTCATTTACCAGTTCCTGTGCGGTGAGTTGTTCACTCATCATTGTAAAGTTTTTAAAATCAGTAAACAACACGGTTACCTCGCTAAAATCTTTTGCTGTGGTTGCACCAGTGGTTTTTAGCTCTTCGGCAACTTCAGCAGGGAGAATATTTAATAGCAGTTCATCACTTCTCTTTTTTCCTTTTTTGATTTTATTGCGCTGCGTAAAAAATACTCCGGCAAATAGCAATACTACAGTAAACCCGCCTACAAATCCATTTCGCACTAATTTTTGCTTTTGCAATTCTTTCAATGCCAGTGCATCTTTTTTTTCCTGCTCAGCTTTACCAACAGCTTCCTTTTTATCGAAATCGTATTGCATTTGCTGTTCCACCAACTGATCGGAGTTTTCTTTGTTAATCAAACTATCTTTGTAAAATATATAGTTCTTATAATTTTCCAAAGCTCCTTTATAATTGCCTGTGGCGCTGTCTAACTCAGCAAATGAACGATAGGCTTCTTTTATTCCATCCGCATTTCCAATTTCCTTATTAAGCGCCAATCCTTTTTCAAGATTACTTTTTGATTCGGAATATTTTTTTAAAGTGATGTATAACCTTCCTGTTTCATTATAAAAAGAAGCAATGCCCGTTTTGTGGCCAATTTCAGATGAGATTCTAAATGATTCGAGGTATTTTTCTTCCGCCAATTTATAGTTGTTCAAGTGAACGTTTGTTGCTGCGATGTTGAGGAGTGAATTAGCAATCTCAAATTTATCGCCCATTTCGAGTCTTATTTTATAGGCAGTTTCATAATTTTTAAGGGCTTCGGCGTATTTGCCCTCTTCAAAATAAACTCCCCCAATGTTGTTATATGGATGATTCGTCGAAAAACGATCGCCGATTTGCTCCGCCATTTTAAGGGCAGCGTTAAAACTTTTTAATGCTTCGGGATATTTTTTTTGTGTAAAATAGATTATTCCAATGTTGTTGTAATTTGCCATCACCCAGTCTTTATTACCAAGGGCTTCATTTATTTTCAACGCTTTGTAATACACCTCTAACGCTCCTTTATAATTACCCTGATTCTGATAAACAATGCCGAAATTGTTATAGATAGCCGCTAAACCGTCCTGGTCGTTAATTTCCTCTTTTATTTTACGTGCAATTTCGTTGTGTTTTAATGCTTCATTATAGTTACCCTGGTTCGTTCTAATTAATCCCATAATGAGGTGCGCAACGGAAGCTCCCTTTTTAAAATCAAGCTTTTCTGAAAGTGATAATGCCCGGTTACAATATACAAGCCCGGTATCAAATTCGCCTATGTTCAAACACTCTTCACCAAGCCGGTTAAGCAATTTGACTTTTGGCGTATCTTCTTTTTTTTCGGGTAATTCTTTAAGAATGGAATCAATGAGAGCCCGTCCCTGCTTTTGTGCTGAGGTATTTTGAATTGTTACTATTAGAAGCATGGGCAAAATGCAAACAAAAAGTTTTTTCATATTTTGATTTTGCGAGTTCGATGATTTAACTTCTTCCTGGTGATAATGCATATGGTCACTGATTGCTACGAGATTAATAACATCAGGCCGGAGCTCAGATAAACGCAAGTTCTCAGTTGCAGGGGCAGTCGGTAACAGCACATAACTTCCATCATCAGCCATCTGACGAGCACCAGGATATGACGCTGAAACTACAACTTTGAACTTTGGCCCTTGACTTTTTTGATCTACTCTATAACTATCGTATGCCTGCTTGTACTGCTGTTTCTTCTTATGTCCAGGTAATACGTTCCAGGGGACAGAACAGGTAGGTTCAGCTCTATGTTCTGGCCGGCCATCCTGTAGGTTTTAACCTGGTTTCCTATCACATTCATAAGTCGTAATGTGACTGGCTTATCATTTCCAGGTATATAGACCTTTATTTTATCTTTTGCAGGATTTGGGAATACCCGTATTCCTTTCAGGTTATCAAATAACACCGATCTTACATCAGAATAACTAACTGCTCCATTACTGCCTGTGTGGCTAATGCGGTAAAGGTTGAGGCCATCTGAGGGCCCTGCATCCGTAAAATTATAAGGATGTAAATCCGCGTTTTCATTAACAGTGTTTAGAATTGCTATTGCTTTAAAGCTTGTCCCGTTATCTGTACTTCTTTCTACCTGGAAAGTACCATCGTTAATTTCAGCTGGTGTATGCCAGCTAAGCAAAGCTTGCGCATCACGTTTCACAACTACAAAATCGGCAGATGGTATATTCTTACCTTCTATTTTTGTCATTACCGTGGAAGATCCTTTCAACTCATATGCCTGGTTGAATAATTTAGCCGTATTTGTGGCTATTGGAGATGCCGAAAATACAATATTATATAGAATCCACCCCGTTTCCCCGTTTGGAACGGCAAAGCTGTTATCACTTGTTGCATAACGAAAACGGATCTTTACCTTCTTGCCTGCAAATGGGCTAAGATCAATTGTGGTTTTACCACCATTACCAAATCCGGAGAAGGCCTTTCTGCCAGTAAGTACAGAGTTACCTGTTATTGTTGTGGTATATACAAGACCGGCAGGGTCCATATAAGGTCCTAAATCCTGCCAGGTTATTCCTTCGTTAGTGCTGATTTCTATTACTCCTCCATTGTTGATATCATCAGTTTCAAAATTATGAAAAAAGCTAAAGGTTGTATTAATACCCGGAATAAGATATGCCTGTACGGTCGCAAGATTTTCTTCATCTCTTCCCGAAGTATCATTTGTATAGTATGTAAGGATGCCGACGTCAAGAATTGTCCATGCAAGATTTTTGCCATTGTGCGCAACCCATTTATCAGATATAATCGGAGCATTGACTGAATCATCTATATAAACTGTGTCAGCGAACGAAGCATTAGTTTTTACTTTTACTTTAAGTTTCAGCGTTAGGCTGTCCCCGTCATTCATATTAATATTATTAAAGCTTACCGTCCTGTTAGCCGGGTTGTACATACCATCACTACTCACGTACGTTACATTGCCAGGCAATGAATCAGTAACAGAATAATTTTGTTCTACCCGTCCGCCACAAACCGATTTTGCTTTAAGTCCTATTGTATAGTTTATATTTCCACCCGGAGCTGCTGATTTTTTATCGGCATGCTTTGTAATATATACGGCTCCCATTGTAAAGTCTACTTTTTCATCACCTAATTTATCTGAGTTTCCCTGTGAAGCGCCTAATCCCATTCCCCTGCGCGCAAATGCATTCCAAATAGCACAACTGTGTTTTCCGTCATACAATAAAGTATCGGCTTTTAAAATGGCGTCCCGTCCATCAATAAATCCGGGGCTGCAGGGCTGCAGTTTTAATCCTTCAATAACCAGTTTATAGGCAACAGAATTACCGCCGCCACCATTTGCATTAAAAATGTCTTTATTAATGCCCTCCTGTTCTATAATATTCCATGTCATATCCCACAGAACGGATGCCCATATTTCACCAACTGCATGCTCCTCGACAGCAGTGGCAATGTCCGCATAGGTGTGGGGATTTATTGTCATATCGGTAGAATATGGAAATTGTCTTATGCCCGCGCCATTTGTTGGTTGATTCAAAACGTATGTCCCAATAGTTCTTGGTAAAGCACCGTCATCCTTATGAGCTTTATGCCAATCGGTAATGGTCACCAGTGAAATATAATCACTCCAGCCTTCACCCATCTGTTCGAGATTCGACAAGCATGACACTGTAGAGGGGCCGCCGGTGAGGCGTTGAGAAATACCGTGTGTGTACTCGTGAGCGATAACACCATTATCAAGATCGGCATCTTTATCTATCAACGGGAAGAGGGTAATATTCACAGAACTGCCTGCGCTTAATACCGTTCTCATTTTAATACCATCCTCATAGCTTATCAAAACGGCAGGTACCTTAACGGAATCCTCATAGCCAGGCGGAGCAGTCCAGCCAAATAGCGGTTGGCCAGGGAGTTCGTTCATCATAATTACAGCTATAGCGCCCGCGTGCTGGGCATTTAGAACCTGGGTCACATAAAATTCGCAGGATCCACCGATCAAAGTAAACAGGGCAATTTTACCTTTTAATTTATCGGCATTGCCGGCAACATCGCAAGCGGAATGGAATGTATCTGATGCATTATTATAAAGGACCACATCACCTGTAACAGGCCCGGTATTAATCAAATTGCTCTTAGGACCAAAGTGACCTGCGCGTGCCGCCACATTGCCGGCTATAGAGGCAGGAGAGTTAATTTTCATAGCTGTCGATCCGACATCCCATAACAACATATACATATAAGAGTTTCCCCCATCCGGTGGTGCGAAAAAATATGAATTATTAAAAAAAACAGCATCTGCTGCATACTGGGCATTAGCGATAACGAAATCAGAATCTTCTCCACCCCTGTGCAGGTTATTTTGTTGAAAGTTTCCTGATACTTCATCAAAACCATACTGGTAAGAAAGGTCGTGCATTATGTTATTCCAGTAAAATAAATTCGTAATGGCAAAACCCTGGTTTATAGAATCTGTGGGCTGTTTGGTGAAATCCGGGGCATAATCAAAGAAAAGATCGTTCCTATTTTTCTTTTTTTTGACACCCATTAGCGGCTTCCCCACGTCATCGCCATCTACATCTTCCTGTGCCAGAACATTATTTCCACGGGTAAATTTATATCGCTTTGATCCGTCACTATTCCATATAAAAGTAGTGGCCCCGCTGCCGGTGGGTGATAACTTCCAGGGATCTGAAACCAGTTCAATTGAATGCTTTTGAAAACCCGGCGCTTCCAGCGGGAAAGGAACAACACGGTAGCTAACTGATGCGCGATCGTCATTATCATTATTTCCATGATGATCTTTATCATCATTTCGATGATCATTTTTATCATCATTTTTATGATCACTTTTCTTTTTTAAAGTGGTGTCATTGTACGGTTGTCCTAAAGTTCCATCTTCTTTTTTTATTTTATCCCAGTTATCATACTTAGTATAATTTTCCTTTTTAATTACACTTCCGGTTGTAGCGTCTACAATTACACGCCAGTTGTCAGTAGATTTTTTTGGTGAAAGATTTACTTCCCACACAAGCTTTATTCTTTCAAAACTTTTTTGTGGAACCCATAGCTGGCGGGCTGTTATGCTTTTCTTGGCGACACCCAAGTCTCCAAAATCAGTTGATTTGGAAAAATCCTGGTTTGTAACCGCGGGTCGTTGGCTTAAAGAAGGCATAGAAAGATGAAGATGCTGCGCCGCCGCCTGGATAGCACTTTCAGGACTTATGGAAGATGTTGCCACTCTTTTTTGCCGGCCGCCCACAGGGAGTTTTAGAATATTTACCTCGAAGCGTTTACCGCTTCCTGAAACCAGCTTTCCGTTTTTAAAAGCCAACACCTGTATTATTTTGTCTACATCAATACCCTGGTAGGTTTGCTGCAGGTACACCAGTGTATTACCGGACAATGCATCTACATAAGTATCAGAAATTCTTGAGTCAGCGATTTCCTGTTGAGATAATCCAATAGCTGTAGCATTACTTTGCACAAGAGACAATGCCTTTTGCGTTTCCTGAACATCCTGGGCAATAATAGTTTGGGATACTAAAGTTACTGTGAAGGCGACTATGAATTTTAAGAACGAGTATAGCTTTCTCATGTATGCAGTTTTTGTTTTAATCAATACCACTTTGTCATATAAATGTAATTATTTAGATCTGTATTACAAACCATAAATGCAGAAAGTTTGACTAAGATTTTATCTTACTGGCGAAATGTTTTGTGTATGGTAAATCGGAATGGGGAGAATAGATGTCCTTACAATATCAATAACATATTGAAAGCTTTCGAACCTTGAAAAACATATCATCTTATGCAAAAGGCAGCTTAATAACGGGCACTTGAAAAGTTTATAGTTCCAGGATAAATTTATTAGCAAAAAGGATATGGTATAGAAAATTTCTTTTTAATGCATGTTACGATGCGAACGATCTTTACAAAACCAGGTGCCCATATCATCATAACTTCCCATTCTTAATATTGATACTTCTTTCTATAACCGCATGTAATTTATTTTCCATTCCTGGCACAACAGTCTCACTTATTACCAGTTCATGGAGATCTGCCTTTTGAATCCACCCGCCAGCGAGGTCTTTGTAAATATCTCCCCAATAATGAGAACTTCCCTTGCTGGTTACTTTCATATTTGGCATAGGCGTTATCACCATGTTGA
>JBDTLZ010000171.1:0-13089 GCA_039934515.1 Ginsengibacter sp. | reverse complement strand
TTTACATCACGTCTGATATGGATTCTGTAAAGCTGGTGATGTATGCCGAAAACCTTGGCGAAATACCACCTAACACGGGCCTTCTGATTGTGAATGATGGTGAAAAAAGATACGAAGTTCGCTTTAGTGCTGATTTACAAACAAATGCCGGGATTGTATTGAGGAGAAAAAAGAAAGAATAATATGGATGAAGATATTTACGTGAAAAGAGAAAAGAATATAACAATCGAAGGCTCCAAAATCTCCCCCTGGGGGAGATCTGGAGGGCGCCTTTCACCATACCAGGCCTTCATCGTTGCCTCTGCGCCCCCGAGAAATCATATTTGTCTTATTTTTCGATTACACACATAAGATTGTGAGTAATATCGACTAACATCTTAAGTGTTTTTCATAGGATTATTAGTAAAATAAATTTTTTAGATAAAATGCCAGGGAATTTAAAAAAGAGTGGCTACTGATAATAAGTAAGCAAGTAGAAAAGTAATTGGAAACTATCAACAGTACTACTTTCAGCACTATTTAAGTCCATCGATATTTTATACTGCTTTCAAATTTGATTTCCGAATTTCCCCGGGCCTTCCGCATAGCTATTTTACTGCGCTGCCCGGTGATTTTCACATACCGGGAGAAGCTGGGTAATCTTTATGACCAGATATCTTCATGACTTCCTCAGCACTCATGCCTTTCTCTAACGATAAGGCACAAAAAGTTTTTCTTGCGGTATGTACTGAAACGAGTTCATGTTTCCGATATGAATTTTCGTCCCTTATTGCCCCATGAAAACGATCGATTTGAACCAGGTCTTTTATTGCTGCGAGTTGCATAGTTGCTTTAAATATTTATTCATTTTTACATTTGAAATAGCTGGTAATGGCCTATGCATATCGGCATACTTCGCCAATATTGATGGAGAGAATGAATTTACCGGAATAGACAATTGCAGTTTCGTTTTAGTAACAGTCAATCGAATTTCATCATTTTTATGTGCTCTCTTTTTAATTGCGACATATTTGAATAGCGTAGAATCCGTTCTTCTCCGCCCTGTTTTGTTAAATTGAATCCATAGTTCTTGTTGTGTTCTTCAATGGCCGGCAAAGGGTCTATTTGCAATATACAAGGACAAACTTCATCAGGATCAAGTGTAGCCTTATTCGATTAGATATGGCCGGAATGGAATAGACCTGTAAGTTTCTCTCCAAATATATAATACTGGTTTATCGGAATTTGATACAATGAATGGCTTAGTTATTTTTTGAGGTACGCTGACAAGCGATATATTTGACTCTTAAATAGTTAATCCATGAAAAAGACTGGCGTCACTATTCTTATATTGCTCCTGTTAACAGAGTATACTTCTGCCCAGCAAAAAACGATACAGGAGCGATTGGGATATTCCAGGGAAGCGAAACTCCTGATCGTACATGCAGATGATATCGGCGTTTCTCATTCGGAAAACTCCGCCACCATCGTAGCGATGGAGAAAGGGATCGTTAATTCAGGAAGTATAATGGTACCTTGCCCGTGGTTTCCCGAAATAGCCGACTACGCAAGTGCCCATCCGAACGCTGATTTTGGATTGCACCTGACCCTTACCAGTGAATGGCGGCTATATAAATGGGGGCCTACACTTCCACGCGACCAGGTCCCCAGTCTGGTGAATACGCGGGGTTACTTTTATGAATCGGTCGAAGACGTCGGGAAGCATGCGACCGTACAAGACGTGGAAAAGGAATTGAGAAGCCAGATTGAACGTGCCAAAGAATTTGGTATTACGCCAACACATTTCGATACCCATATGGGATCGGTAATGGCCAGGCCGGAAATCATTCAGGTGTACCTCAAATTGGGCAGGGAATATAAGGTTCCGGTCCTTATGAACGGTGACGCGCTGAACACGGACCCGGTAATAATGAGTTTGAAGAGCTATGCTACAGAAAAAGACATTGTAGTAGACAAAGTCTGGATGGCTAAAACCGAGGATTTTGCCGGGGGCCCGGATGGAATGGTACCTTATTACACACGGGTATTGAAATCCATTTTGCCAGGCCTGAACTGTATTCTGCTTCACGCTGCGTATGACGACGCTGAAATGCAAGCGATAACGGAGCGCGAGGGAGGCTTCGGCTCAACCTGGCGCCAGGCTGATTTCAATTTTTTTACAAGTGACGAATGCAGGCGAATGATCAGGGAAGAGCAAATCCAACTAATCACCTGGAAGGAGATCAAGAATGCGTTATTGATGGAATAGCCATAATGGAGGCGTGCCGGTTCCTGCGATCACTGCTAATTCCTACCTAACGCAGCGCACAGACGTACATTGCTATATTTCCTTTATCTTTCGGCAACATCAATTATAACTGTATAAATTTTCTATGAGGCAACGCCTCAGGATGTGAAACAAAGAGTTCTGAATAACAGAAAGATGTGCCTGCGAAAACTGCTTTCACAAAAAAATTTTTATCATGATACCGGTTTATTTATCCGCATAAGTAAAAAATTAAAATCGGATGACTATGGCTAAAGAAATTATACACGATGACTTTCTGAAATTTGGGCGCCTCGTTATGCAGTGAAGCGAGCAGTATTTTAAGAGGATTCTGTTTCGCATCTAACCACCCTAAAAGTTCTGACAAATAATTTGCAGAATTAATTTCTTCCTCTCACTGCTTGTTATAATTATTGTGATTTCAGATACACTTTTTTTCAGGGAAAGATCAATCCATTTCCTGTACTTTCACCATACATTCTTAAACTCCGGTGGATATAAAAAACAGGTATTTGCTTATGATAAAATGGGGGCTACCCGCAATACTACTCACCGTATTTACCAACGTGTCGATTGCACAGCAAATTATTTCTACCAATCAACAACATTTTGGCGTGGAAGAAGGGTTGCCGCAAAGTTATATTACCGGTATCATACAGGATGACGATGGCTTTATATGGCTTGCTACACAGGATGGCCTGAGCCGTTACGATGGCAGGGGATTTGTTACCTTTCACTACAATCCAAAGGATACTGCTGGCCTTGCTGCCAACACTATTACCAGCCTGGGCAGGTTGGTGAATAATACCATCACTATCTATTATAGTTTCAAACAGGCCGATGATTTAAACCTCCGCACTTATAAAATAAGCCGTAATACCATTCGGGAACAATTAAGCCATATTCCCAACATACGATGGCAGACCTATCATGTGAGTTACAGTACCGCCAACTGGTTTTTCATGATGCTGGACGATAAAGGAGTTGGCTGGCTGAACAGCCTCACTGGTAAAATTCATTACGCCAACAAAGCAAATGGCTTACTGCAATACGATACGGTAAGCGCCATCGTTGAATCAACCCAGGGACGGATATACCTCGTAAGTGAAAATGGGGTACAGGTAAGTGATACCCGGCAGCAAAAATTTGCGTGGATACCCTTTGCCACCAATGTAAAAAAACAACGAGCGAACAGCGATGGAGAAATATTTGGTGAAAAATTTTCTATCGTTAGTTTGCCGGATAACCGGCTGGCAATTGATGACAATGGCAAGATCATCCTGCTTGATATTAACAAAAGAACCAGCAGCATAATTGAGCTGCCAGCCCCGGCACCCGGAGCCGTTGCCGGCAATGACGTATTGCAGGTAGATACACAAGGCAGGGTTTATTTTGAAGATTATGGGCGTATTTTTCGGTTTACAGACAACGGTGAACTGAAATTGTTGTGGAAAAACCAGGCAAATACATTGCGGGTAAGTTCCTTTTTTATCGATCGTTCAGACGTGTTGTGGGTGAGCGTAAATGCACAGGGCCTGCTAAAGATCGATCTGCGGGCATTACATTTTGAATCCTTTCGGTACAGTACTAATTTTATATCCGACATCCTGATGCAAGCCGGCGTTAGACAAAACGCCCTTCCAATGCAATGGAATAATACGGAGGCTTCTTATTTTTTCCGGCAGGTTTACGACGCCAAAGGGAATTTGTATGCTTGTTCTAACTGGTATAACCATGGCAAAATATACCAATTGAATGCACAAGGTTTTCATTCGTTCCCGCAGGTGCAGGATCGCACGGTTTACACCGCCATACTTCGCATGCCTGGCGACGCCATCTGGGTTTTCGAACAATTGGAGTCTGCCTGGTATTGCTGGAAGACCCCCGATACAACTCCGGAAAAACTGGTATTGAATAAGGCAGACATGAAGGATGTGGAAATAGCCGATGCAAAATTTATCGGTGGCTATATCTGGTTATCTACTTATAATCATGGGCTGATCCAATACCAGGGCAACAAACTGATTAACAAATTTGCCGGGACATTGCCCCAGGGGATAATGCCGGAGACACTTACCGAAATTTGTGCAGACCCCATGGATACCACCCGGTTTTGGATTGGTTCCCGTGGCGGAGGTTTGATATTATGGGACGCAAAAAAAGGCTTGCAACACATCTACACGGTTGATGATGGCTTGCCCAATAATACTGTCTACTGTATTCTGCCGGATAAGACCGGGAAAATATGGTGTAGCACCAATAAGGGCATTTTCAGGTTTGATGTCCGGACTGGCCGGGTGACGTCTTTTGAAAAAACAGATGGGTTACCCTGCAATGAATTTAACCGGGCTCACAAATTTCTTTTCCCTGATGGCAGGCTTGCTTTTGGCGGCCTGGATGGATATACCATATTTAACCCTGCTGATTTTAATATCGACAAAAAAACGGCGGCCGTTCCGGTTTTGCTTACCGGCCTCCAGATAAATAACCAGTCCCAGGATATCAATATTGCCACCCGCAGCATTAAAGGATCGTTAAGCACGATATCCGTTATTGATCTCCCTTATTACAAAAATTACCTGCGTTTTGAATTTGCAGCCATGCTGTTCAATCAACCTCAAAAAACAAAATACCGTTACCAGTTAAGTGGGGTTGACCAGGGTTGGGTAGAAAATGGCACCAATAATATTGCGTCTTACGCGGCACTACGGCCCGGCAAGTATATATTCAGAATGAACGCTACAGATAATGACCTGTGGAGCGATGCAATAAAAGAGATAACGGTCATTATTCACCCTCCATTTTGGTTTACCTGGTGGGCTTACCTGCTGTATACCATCATTGCGGTGGCAATGGTAAGAAGGTATTTTATTTTCAGGGAAAGACGAATAAAAACGGAACAAAACCTGGCTTTTGAGAAAAAGGAAGCTTTGCGGCTGAAGGAAGTTGATGAATTAAAGGATCGCTTTTTCAGCAATATTACCCATGAATTTCGTACGCCGCTTACGCTAATCATTTCGCCATTGGAAAAATTGATGCAGGACTCTTCGCTTTCCGCCACAGCTGTTGGTACCGTACAAACAGCACAACGAAATTCGAAGCAGTTGCTACGGCTAATCAATGAATTCCTTGATTTTTCCAAACTGAATGACGGACAGATGAAAGTGAAATTTGCTGCCGGTGAGCTGGACCAGTTTGCAGCGAATTGTGTACAGGCCTTTGAAGCTGCCGCGAAAGAAAAAAAGATCCACCTGAATTTTACTACCAAAGATATTACAGGGCATTATTTGTTTGATGAAGAGAAATGGGAAAAGATTATTACCAACCTGTTGAGCAATGCATTAAAATTCACACCGCAAAATGGAACGGTATCGGTTTTACTTTTACCGGCCGGCAATGATACCATCCAATTGGAAGTAAATGATAACGGCCCGGGTATTCCGGAACAACAGCAACAAAAAATATTCGACCGGTTTTACCAGGTTGACGATTCATCCATACGCAATTATGGCGGTACCGGCATCGGACTTTCATTGGTAAAAGAACTCACAGAATTGATGAAAGGATCAGTTGAACTGGATAGTAGACAAGGCGGTCCCACTCGGTTTATTGTGAGGATACCCGTACAGAAAATACATGACCACGAAAGTACTGTACTTGTGCATCCGGTAACCGTTGAAAAAAATTCTGAAAATAATGGTTCTAAAAATGCTCCGGCGTTGCTGGTTGTAGAAGATAATGATGAACTCCGGGCATTTTTGGTAGAAAGCATGCGGGAAAAATATAACGTCATTGAGGCCGTCGACGGTTTGCAGGCATGGGAAATTATTTTGCTGGAGCTGCCTGATGTTATTATAAGCGATGTAATGATGCCCCGGCAGGATGGTTTTGACCTATGCCGGATCTGCAAATCAGATAACCGTACCTCCCATATCGGCTTTATTTTGCTCACATCAAAAGCTGCGCATGAAGCAAAGTTAAAAGGATTGACTACTGGTGCAGATGATTATATTACAAAGCCCTTCAACCTGGATGAATTACAGTTACGGGTCGTCAATTTGTTGCAACTGCTGCAACAACAAAGGTTGCATTTACAGTCGCTCTTATTGCCCTCAGAACCAGCAGAGGAGCTGCCGGTAATTACCGATCCATTCCTGGTCCAACTTTACAAAGAGATGGATGAAAAGCTGGACGACCCCGGCCTCGGAGTTGACTATCTCTGCAAAATCTCGGCTATGAGCCGAAGTACCCTCAACCGGAAATTAAAATCACTGCTTAATATTTCTACCAACGACCTGATACGGCAGTACCGTTTACAAAAGGCGGCCAGCTTATTATTATCAGGCCAGGATATTACCGCCATTGTTTATAAAGTTGGTTTCAGCAGCCCCTCCTATTTCAGCCAATGTTTTAAAGAACAGTACGGAATTACCCCCTCTGACTATATTTCAAAGCGAAATTGACGCAAAATTGATAGTTTTTGAACCGATCCTGACAGACTTCGGGGCGACTGAGAGGTAGCTTTGTGTCATAATCAGGGCATTCAATGAGCCGAAAAAATACAGCTGGTAAAAAATGTCGGATTATATAAAAAATGCCCTTTTCTGTTAAATGAGCAGGATTAAATACAAAGAAATTTAATACTAAAAAAATACAAAAATGAAAAAAGAAACAGCTATTGCAGCTCAAAGTACAATTGATTTCCTGCTGGAAACGGCCGAAACTAATGGTCCTGCAACCATGTTTGAATTTACAGTGCCGGCCGGAGCAAAAGTACCGGTAACTTATTATCATGAACAATTAAACGAAACCATTTACGGGGTAGAACGAATTATCACATTTACTGTTGAGGCGAAAGCAATTGATATAGCACCGGGCGAAAAACATTTTATTCCATGTGTTGCTGTTCCTGGTATGGCAAATTAAAATTAAAGATATAATTCTCCCTGCCATCAATGGCCAAAGTATTGATGAGTTATATCAAAAGCTATTTGCCGGCACAAGGGTAATGAATTTTGTTTAATGACCTGGAAAACAGGCAGGGTAGGATTTATAAACCTTCTTAATTAAGTAATATGAGACACTTTGATTTAATTGTTATCGGCTCAGGGCCGGCGGGAGAAAAAGGTGCAGCCCAGGCTGCTTACTTTGGCAAACGGGTTGCCATCATTGAGCGGGAAAAACATGTCGGCGGCGTGGTCGTCAACACTGGCGGTTTAGCATCTAAAACACTTCGTGAAACAGTGCTATATTATACAGGTATCCGTCAACGGGGATTGTATGACCACGATTATTCCCTCCGGGAAAATATGAACATAGGGAGTTTTATGCACCGCAAACAAAATGTTGTAAGATGCCAATGGGACATCGTCAGCCAAAATCTATTGCGGCATAACATTGAGGTGATTCATGGTACAGCGCGTTTAAAGAATAAAAATACGGTTATCGTCGGTTCCGCACCCGATTATGAGGAAGATCTCCACGCCGACGTGATCCTGATAGCTACCGGTTCATCCCCGTTGCGCCCAGGCAACATTCCTTTTACACCCAACGTAATTTATGATTCGGACGAGATTCTGAAGATGAGCCGAATTCCACGCAGCATGTTGGTGCTTGGCGGAGGTGCAATTGGAACGGAATACTCTTCCATCTTTACAGCAATGGGCGTGGAAGTAACGCTTCTTGAGCCGCATGACCGAATACTTGGATTTTTGGATGCAGAAATTGTTAAGCGATTGACCATGAGGCTTGAGCAACTCGGGCTCAGGTTTCTATTCAACGATCCGGTAATCAACATGGAAACACAAGACGGCAATGTTCAAATTACATTGCAAAGTGGCGCCACGCATACTTTCGAAACTGCGCTTATCGCCGTAGGGCGCCGCAGTAATATTGAAAACCTGGGATTGGAAGAAGTGGGTGTGGCATTAGGAGAACGCGGCCTGGTGAAAGTCAATGAAAAATACCAAACCAATGTGCCGAACATCTATGCTGCCGGAGATGTAATAGGATTTCCGGCGCTGGCCTCAACTTCTATGGAGCAGGCACGGGTAGCGATGGTACATGCATTTGATTTGCTTTATAAAGAAACCGTGTCGCGTACGTTACCTGTAGCTGTATATGCTATTCCTGAAATTTCAGCAGTTGGACTGACCGAAGAAGACTGTAAAAATAAAAAAATTGCTTATGAGGTTGGACGTGCCTACTACGAAAACAGTCCGCGGGGACAAATTATCGGGGACACAGTTGGTATGATTAAATTAATCTTCTCACCGGGGAAAAACGCCTGCTTGGCGCACATATCATCGGTGAGCAGGCGTCTGAGTTGATTCACACTGCAGCACAGGCGATGTCGCGTGGCGAAACGATCAATACATTCATTGATGCGGTTTATAACTATCCTTCTTTGACGGACTTGTATAAATATGCAGCGTATGACGGCTTAGGCAAATTGCAACCATGGTTTCAAAACAACATCGCTGAAAGTAAGTTAACCGGGGGATGGCCGACTGAATATCTACCGGCTTTAAACCTTACCGGAAATGGTTTAAGCCCGGCATTAAATTAAACCACCGTTGTTATCAACCGGCTTCAATTAAAAAGAATTTGATGCCGCAGCACTATCAGCAGTATCCCGGCATCTACTTTAAAAAACAGTCGTAATAGTAAAGACGGGTAGTCATTCAAATTCTGAGAAATCAGGACTGGCAGTAATAACCGGCTGTTTCGGTTATGCCGAAAAAATAAAAAAATAATAATTTATTAAATCATCTTATGGACAAGTATTTAACAATATTCAACAATCAACTCGATGCAGCCTTTGACCCTGAAACATTATTCTCCGATAATAAAAGGCATATTATAGTATGGCTAAAACGGAACCTCAGTAGAAAAAGAGCTGTAATCATCAAAACCAAAAAAATACAACATGAAAAAAATCTTAATCGTGGGGATGAACCCGCGTAGGATCGACTTCTCGCAACCAGGATTTCTACCGGGCTTAACGGCTGAAAAAGTATTGATGGGACTTAAAGCGGAAAGAGAAAGTTTGAAAGAAGCCGGATGTGATTCAGATATGTACCTGGTTGATACCGGCGTGCTTGAATTATCTCCGCTTGTAGAACAACTTAAAGCCAGGCAATTTGATGGTATTATGTTAGGAGCAGGTTTGAGAATACCTCCTTCTAATTTTATCTTGTTTGAAAAAATAATTAATACTGTTCACGAAAACGCTCCGGGTACAAGAATTATTTTCAACACGAACCCTTATGACACTAAAGAGTCAATTGGTCGCTGGCTGTGATTAAAAAAGCTGTCGATATCAACCGGTTCTATGTATATAGGTTTTTAGAAAAGGGGTATATCATTCAATCCTGTTCTCTTGGTATTTTTTCAGGAGAAATTATAAGTGGAGAATTTGGAAAACTGGCAAAATTTTGCAAGGCAGTATATGAAATACATAATTGTTATGTTGCAGGAGAAAAAGCTATAATTGAGGAACCAGAAGCTGCTGGCCCGATATGAGTACCATTTTGTTGGTATTTTGTCGTTTTCCCGGCTTGGAATATGCCGGTGTTAAAAAGCTGATCATATCCCAAATTAGCAGGGGAATTGATTGCGAACAGTATTTGAATTCAGTTTCATGAGGAAGAATCGGCATAATTTGACGAAAAGTTCCCCTTTAGGGGTTAGGGGCAAGAGCGACAATTATATATACACCCCCTACAACACATCTATTTTCAACAGATTGTGTATGCCGCTTTTGTTGCGTCACAAACGCAGGAGGAATTTGAAATGCACCCGTTATTGGCAAGAGCGACAATTTTTAAATGTACTTTCGTAACAGAAGAATTTTGTCAAACAAAAAAGAAGGCACTAACAACAACATCACTTAATTAAACCTACTAAATAATTTGTCGGAAAATCTGCAAATTAACCAATTTGTTGATCACCTGTTCCGCCATGAAGCAGGCAGGATGGTTTCGGTTTTGACACGAATTTTCGGCACCAGCCAAATAGAACTTGCGGAAGATGTGGTTCAGGACTCATTAGTTGAAGCAATAAATCAATGGACTTATAAAGGAGTTCCAGAAAATCCAAAGGCATGGCTTTATAAAGTGGCAAAAAACAAAGCCCTGAATTTCATAAACCGGGAAAAGCATAAAAGAAAATATTCTTCTGAAGTGATGCATTTTCTTAAATCCGAAGCAACTACTAATGAGGCTTTAGAAAATATCTTCTCTGAAACAGCCATACAGGATGACCAGTTAAGGATGATGTTTACGTGTTGCCATCCTTCCATTACAGGCGATTCGCAAGTATCCCTGACCTTAAAAACCTTGTGTGGCTTCAGCATTCCGGAAATTGCCAGGGCGTTTCTCACAAGTGAAGAAAACATTAACAAGCGTTTGGTAAGAGCCAGACAAAAAATACGTGATGACAAAATTCCTTTTGAAGTACCGGATGCGGAGCATTTAGAGAAAAGACTGGACACAGTTATACAAACTATCTATCTTTTATTTAATGAAGGTTATAGCGCATCGAAAGGAAATGATTTGATACGTTACGAACTGTGTGGTGAAGCGATTCGTTTAGCTGAAATCATTGCCAATAATTCTGCTATCCAAAATAAATCAAACGTATTCGCTTCGCTGGCTTTAATGTATTTAAATGCATCAAGATTTAAGTCGAGGCTAAGTGACAAGGGTGAAATTCTTACCATGGCTGAGCAAGACCGCAAGCAATGGGATCGCACTTTAATACAAAAAGGATTTTATTGTTTGGACCAGGCGATTTTGAACAAAGATGTTTCTTTGTATCATATCCTTGCTGCAATTTCAGCTTATCATTGCTCGGCAACTGATTTTGAATCCACTGACTGGAGCAGTATCCTTTCATTATATGATAAACTCTTACAAATTGATAATTCTCCCGTTGTTATGCTAAACAGGACAATTGCTCTTTCAAAAGTAAACGGAGTAAATAAAGCAATTGAAGAATTGGAAAAAATAAAGAATAACTCTTCTCTAGCATCGTATCATCTGCTTTACTCTACACTGGCAGAATTCTATATCCAGATAAATAAATTTCAAGGGGCTGCCAATTACCTCAAAATAGCAATCCGGCTTTCATCTGTAAAAACAGAAAAAGATCTGCTGCAAAAGAAATTAGATCTTTGTAATCTGAAGACAATTAAGCTTAAAAACGAATCTTAAGAATTACGCCTATCGACCCCAGGTATAACATCAAAATCGACAAAAGAGCAAAAGCCAGAAAGATTAAAAATATTTTCATAGCTATGTCCCTTTTTCTATATCTCAATTGTTATTAGGCAAACCTATTATTAAGATAAAATCAAAAAAATGAAAGAGTTTTTATTAATCATCAAAACAGAAGGTGATATCTGGACATTACTTTCGCCTGAAAAACTACAAGAGCATATTGAACATGGCACAGCCTACATTAGTAAATTAATGGGTGAGGGTACCATAAAAAGTGCGCAGCCACTGGATAAAGACGGCCGGATTGTTTTCGAAACAAATGGCGTTATTAAAGATGGCCCTTTTAACGAAAGCAAGGAAGTAATTGCCGGCTATTTTCATATTGTTGCTAAAGATATTGAAGATGCAGTATCAATTGCCCGCGCGAACCCGATATTCAGCGATATACCCACGAAAATCGAGGTCTACCCTTTGAAAGCTATTCCGCAATAATTTAAATACTTGATTTACAGTTATTTCAAAAATTATTTCATAAAATGTCCCTATTACAGGGACTATTTTGTTTTATAGGTGCAAAACAAATCAATTCACAAAAAAAAACGAAAAATGAAAGAATTTATGTTACTAATCAGAACAGAAGGTGACCATTTAGCTTCCTTGTCGGCTGAGCAACAACAGCAACACCTTCAAAAAGTGATGAATTATATGGGAGGATTAATGAAAAGCGGGAAACTCAAAAGCGCCCAGCCTCTTGAAATGGAAGGAGCTCTTATTTCAGGAACGAAAGGCAAATTGAAAGATGGGCCATACAATGAATCGAAAGAGGTGATTGCTGGTTATTTTCTTATCCAGGCGAAAGATCTTGCTGAAGCAACTCAAATTGCCAGGGAAAATCCGGTATTTGAAGATGGAATGAATGCCAGGATCGAGGTGCGTCCCATTAAAGTAATGGAAGGAATTAATGATTAAAAAGGAAAATTCTGCGTGCAATTTACATGCAGCATATAAAAATTGGATATGATGGCATATCAAAAACATTCGTGTGGAAAGGGGCTGGTTCACCCGATTCAATATAAGTGCATTTCGCTTTGGCAACCTTAGCTTGTTTGTAAAGAAAGATCTTTTTAAAAACACAGGTGGTTTTTGCGAAGAACTTATTGTTATGGAAGATCAGCATCTCATAATCCGCCTCAGGAAGTATAATAAGTCTACCATTTTGCAAGGGGCAGTACTTACTTCTGCCAGGGAATATATTGCTAACGGCAACTATAAAACTCAATCTGTTTTTTCCTGGTCTTTTCCCTGCATCAACTGGGTTGCTCTCAACATTTACTGGTGAGAACTTAAAAAAAAATTAGTGCGGCTGGATAAACTTTAATCCTGCATCTTTGGCTTGAATAGAAAATAAGTGCTTTAGGAAAAGCACAATGAACTTTGCAATGAATTTGCAACTGATATGGTAATAAATAAGTACGACATAATTGTGATAGGAGCTGGCTCCGGAGGACTTAGCGTTGGTCTTTTTATGGCAAAAGCCAGCTTCAAAACTCCTGACTTGTCCGCCTTTTTCTTTTTAAAAAATACCAATGTTGATTTTCAAGT